>NZ_LMIC01000021.1:48824-49032 GCF_001428585.1 Duganella sp. Root198D2
ACAAACAAGGCAGCGATCTTTAAAAATCAACAGTCGATAAGTGTGGGCGTTTGACGATATTGCCACGAACCTTCGGGTTCGATGCTCAAAATATAGTTATACGCTCGCACAAATATATTAAACGTAATCTCGCAAGAGATTCGTCAGTATTTTGAGTGAGTGACCTCCGGCAGCAATGCTGGAAAAACAGAGATTAAACTGAAGAGTT
>NZ_LMIC01000022.1:0-42989 GCF_001428585.1 Duganella sp. Root198D2
TCCGAGGCGGCAACTGCATTTCGCGGTGCGCCAGACCCTTGGTCAGGTTCCAATCAAACCGATTGAATTACCCGACAAGTAGTCTGACACAGGGGGAAAACGTCCGCATCCCCGGTGGGTCAAGATTCAATCAGCGCCAACACGTTGACCGCCTCTGGCGTTTATCGAGCGAGGGTTTGCAACCAGGCGCAATTGGCCTACGATGCGATAGCGGAATGGCTGGAAGGGCGAGCACCGGTGCCTGACGCGGTGCATGCCGTAGCGGGACTAGAGGCTCAACTGCGGATGCAGGACCATTTGGCGCAACTGCTCAGGTCGCAACGCCAGGCGCAAGGTGCACTGGAGTTCGAGAGCTTCCAGCCACGGGCTGTTTTTGATGGGAGCCGCATCGCGGATATCCGCTTGCAAGAACACAATCGCGCGCGCCAATTGATCGAGGAGTTCATGATCGCCACCAATGGCTGTACAGCGCGCTTCCTGGCGGCGCACGGCGGCGCTTCGCTGCGGCGGGTGGTGCGCTCGCCGGAGCGCTGGGCGCGTATCGTCCAGGTGGCGCACGGCTATGGCGTTGAACTGCCTGCCCAGCCCGATGGGAGCAAGCTGGAAGGATTCCTTGCCCGACAACGTAGACTGTCACCGGTGAGCTTTCCGGATCTCTCGCTCGAGATCATTAAACTCATGGGTTCGGGGGAATATGTTGTCGAGCGCGCAGGTGAGCAGGCGATCGGCCACTTCGGACTTGCAGTCCAGGATTATATGCACTCGACGGCGCCGAACCGTCGCTTTCCGGACCTCGTGACCCAACGGTTGGTCAAGGCGGTCATGGCGGGAAGTCCGCCGCCTTATTCACTTGCCGAATTGGCTGAGCTGGCAGTGCATTGCACAGGTCAGGAGGACGCCGTACGGAAGGTTGAACGGCAAATGCGCAAATCGGAGGCCGCGTTGCTGTTGCACGACGCAATCGGCCAGCATTTTCGGGCTATTGTATCCGGCGTCAATGCACACGGGGTCTGGGTCAAGATCTTTACTCCGCCCGCTGAAGGGCGCCTGGTTGGAGAGATTCCCGAGTTGCGACTAGGGCAGCTATTGCAAGTCCAGTTGATCTCAACTTCGGTGGAGCGCGGTTTCATCGACTTTTCCCTCCAAAGATCGCAATGAGCGTCAATGAAGGCGAAGTGCTTGGCACTCCACGCAGGCCATACCCTGGCTGACGCGCACGGCGCAAAGCCAGCGAGGACCCAACTTTTTACGGTAAAGATTGGGGGGGGCGTTGAAGCACGCGCCTTGGGGATGGCGACTATGTGGTCTGTCTGGCGCCATCGGCCAATTGTTGGAGTCTTACTTGATTGAGAATTTCAATTTCACCCTTGGTCACGCATTACAGACCGTTCTTGCGGAATCGCGCGAGTATGCGGCAGACGCATTCTGAGATCAGTCCTAGATAGTTTTCGACTTCTTCACGCATCATGGGCAACTGAAAGCAGTTGGCTGCATCGCCTTGCTTAGCCTGACCTGCACCAATAGCTGTCAGAAAGACGTGTTGTCTTATCCCTGGTATTGTTTGCATCGAAGCTGCGCCGCGTGTTCTTTGAAGTTCATTCTTGCCTCAGCTTGACTGGCGAAAACCTCGTCGGATTCGACGCGATGAGCGACCTGTCCGTTGGCGTCCATCCACGTCAAGGACCAGTGCCATCCGTTAGGATCATTCAGAAATATAGTCCTGGGGTTCGTGAGTTCCATGTTGTTCCCCTTGACAGAAACCGCTTTAACGTGTTTTCCGCTTCAATCGCCGACCAGAATCAACTTAAGCGGTTCGCCAGCACTGCCGATGTTCGCTAGCTTATTCCTGTACCCACATCGCACGCAAAGGAAGTAGGCGCCAAGGTCATCAATAGCGGTCTTGCAGAGTGAAACGGGCAACTGGGCTGTGCAGCGTTTGCAGATCTATATGCTCACATCCTTGGAAGAATGGAATGCATAGCATGACGCGCGCTCGCAAATTAACCGAGGACCAGAGTCACGAAATTCGCCTGACTTATAAGTGCCGCACGCATCGCTGCCGCTCGGGGGCCTTCGCCAAGAAGTACAGCGTTGGCTAATCGACGACGACCATGGTTCACGCTTGCTTGCGGTGCGGCCGCGGCGTGCCCGGATGGTGCACGCCGCGTGTAGGCAAGCGCTACAGGGCATGGGTTTCCGTGTCTGCGGAGGCTTTTGATCTAGCGTTCACCCGATGCGTTATGCTACGCTGCACGACTGGGAAGGCAGTTCGCGCCAACACCGCTTCGGCTGCAGGATGGTCGTCTTGTTCAGGCGGGCGTGACGTTGGTGGCCTTTTCTCCCTTGGGGCTGGGGGCGCGTTCAAAAGTAACGCGCTGATTTTCTGCCAGTGATTTGAATCCCGTCGCTTTGATATCCTGGAAATGGACAAACAGGTCAGGACCGCCCGCGTCTGGGCTGATAAAGCCAAAGCCTTTGGCTTCGTTGAACCATTTAACGATACCGCTTTGCGTAGTCATGATAGAACCTCGTAGTAGATGTAGAGAGTCGGGCCATGCCCGGCGACGCGCGCCAACAAGCAGGGTCAACAAGCGAGGGAATCAGACAGGAGTTACCAGGTTCGGCAAGACAGGACGGAGACCAGCAATATTTGCAGTGCTTCATACGCGGTGAGATCACTATACAAGGCTTAGCACGCTGCACCTAGCGCTATCTGTAAATAGTTGGCAGCCAAGTTGAAACCTATGATGTTGTTGCTGATGATAGGAAGCGCAACCGGCACATGGGATCAGCGCGTGTTACTTTAGAAACCTAAGCAGAGGCAACGCATGTTATGGCTTGCATAGGTGAAGGAATGACCTGGTGACGGTTTTGAGACGAGACGAGCGGCATGGAGACCATTGCGTGACCTTTACAATGGTTGACTCAGGGCCAGCAAGCGGGCCGTCAAATGCCGCGATCAATGATGTAGCGTTGAGTGCACGCGCAATGGAAAAGAGCGAAATTATGTCCGAAGCGCAGGAGGCAGTGTTGCCAAAGCGAAAGCGTGTTCGGACGGCCGCGAAAGCGAAGACGGGCACGTCCCGTCAGCCAAGCAAGGGTGAGTTGCTGTCGCTGCTGTGGATCGCCAAGGCGCTGCTGTGCGCAAACAGCGTAGAGGCGGCGCTGCGTTCCGTTGCCGAAGGCTTACCCGGGCTGAGGCCGGACGCCATTTTGCTTATAAGTCACAGCGATCGTGGTGATAGCTGCTTCTACCTCGATATGCCGGACGGCGGCAGTTGCCTTGAACTGAATCACCGCATGTGTAGCGAGGTGCGCAAGCTGGTGGGAAGCGGCACGCATCCATTGCCATTGCAAGCATTTACGTTAGACAACGGAAGCCACGTGGCGGCCCCGTTCTCACATGATGTGAACGGAGGCTACATTGTGCTGCGTTGGCAGGTACCGCCGGAGCTAACGGTGCAGCAGCATGCGCTCGCGTTTCTTCCGCGCATCGCAGAATTGGCCGGTGTCCGTCTCAGCACCCTCCTGGGCCAGTTACACCGGGAAGAAGAGGTGGAGGAACAATATCATGCCTTCGCAGCGACGCAAACCCGCCACATGGAGGAACTTCGCGTGAGCGAGCATGAGAAGGTCGAAGCGCGTGAACTTGCTGCGCAAGATGAGTTGACCGGTTTGCAGAATCGGCGGGGATTCCTCGCGAAATCGGAGCAATGCTTGTTGATCGCCCGCCGGCAGGACCTGGCGTGCGCTGTGATTTTTGCGGATGTGGATGGATTGAAGCTGATCAATGACCTACAGGGCCATGCCGCCGGCGATGAACTGATTCGCGATGCAGCGTATATCTTCAACAGCGCGTTCCGGCATGCTGACGTGGTGGGGCGGGTTGGCGGCGACGAGTTTGCGGCCTTCACGTTTGACAACGCGACGCCGCGTGCCATCGTCGAGCGCATCAGGGAGAAGATCGCCCAGTTCAATGCAGGCAGGAAAGGGGGGCTCACGATGTCGCTGAGCATTGGCGTGATCAATTGCGATATCCACAGCGAGGAAACGCTCTCGGAATACCTGGTGCGAGCGGATGAAGAAATGTATCGTCATAAGCGGCAACGCGGACGGGCGCCGCACTAATACAACAGCCGACAGGAACGTGGCGGAATGTGCCCGATCCGGGGCTGCTTAATCGCTGGGGCCCGCTGTGGCGCGCTATTCGGTAGGCACTTTGGCCCGTGTCGGCGTGCGACGCGCATCGATGGGTGCACTGAGAACGCGCTCGATGACATGGAGGGGAATGCGGCGAGACAGCAAATAGCGCTGAGCGCCGGCAATCCCGACGATCGCGCTCATGAGAATACCGTATTGCACATTGGCGGCGGACCAGACGTCTTCACGCCGCACGATCTCAGAATTATTGTTCATTGCCCGTTCCTTCCGTTTGCGTGAAGTATCGCACAACGCGCAGCCATTGCTATGGAATTATGCGTGACGACAACACAGGGGCGTCCTTGCAATGCGGCGATGAATCTCCGCATTGCAAGGACGCTTTCATTGAACGCAGAAAAAAAGGACGGAGCGCGATCAATGGTCTGTCTCGTGCGAACTGCCGGCCGGATAATCCACTTGCAGGCAATCCTGACCAACAAATGCGCCCCCCCGGATGTCATTGCGGAACAGGTCGAGCCATGAGGTGCTGTCACTGATCAGGTACTGTTTGGACTGCCCCGTTGATTTGCGCCGCACGGTCAACTCGCCCTGCAATCCTGGTACCTCGTCGGTCTTGGGATCCGTCGTGTCCGTAGCGCTGAGAGAAAAATCTGCACGGATGAGGCGATTGCTGCGCAAAATCCTCTGAAATTCGGCCACGTCTTCCGCTTCGATCAGTTCCATACAACCTCCAAATTTGATCCTGCAGTTTCAGTATAGGCCTAAACGCCGTTGCCCGATCTTCAAGTACGCGACGCCTGCCTCATGCGGGCGGCTATGCTCCTCGTTGCCGAGCGCAACCTGTGAGGTAATTGGTCCAGAAACAGTGGGACGTCCTGCCGCAGATGTGTTGCCGTCGCCACGTGCTGCCGTGTGGTGACCATTCTCCGGCAGCGCGCAACAAGTTTCGTGCGATTATGCGCGAGGGAATCCTGCCAGGGGCCTCCTTACGCTGAAACTTGATCGGGATCTGTCTGCCGAGAAAACAATCACTTGGTGGGCTTCGCGCCAGGTGCCGCGGCACCCAGGTGCGTAATCCCGTTCCCCGTTGGCCGCGGACAGCATCTGGCTTAACACCGCTAATGACAGCGAACTAGGCGTCCGAAGATGAATCGATCTCATCATCAAGCGAGCTCACATGCACGCTTGTAATGTGATTGAGTTCGAGGAATGCGATGGCCTGCGTAAGCCGATCGGTTCCTGGACATGCCTCCGCTTGCAAGTACATGTGATCGGTATCCCATTGAAGAATGGTGTCCACCAGGTCACTACACAACGGTTCACTGGGTAGCGCCATGTAGACCCTGCCGGTGCTGCCATCAGACCGGCAATATGAAGCTTTCCACTGCAGCATGTGTTCCATCGACTCCTCCTAACGTCGAGACAAATGGTCAGCGGCGCGCTAGCCGAGACTGATGTATTGGGGATCATGCGCGGCGAGGGGGGAATCGTCCACATGGGGCTATTGCCAAGGAGGCGCAGAACCTGAATTCATTATACGTAGGGATTGGTCCGGTTGCATCGTCCATTTTCCGTGGCACGACTGGTCGCTAGCGTCGGCGCATGAGCAGGGCGACATGAGGCACCAAGGCCAGAAGCCTCCAAGGACGCCGTTGTCGGAGTTAGTGCGCTCACTGTTTTGAAATGTTCGACGTGCATTGTGGGAGGGAGCGTATAGTGGTGCGAGGCGCGGTTCGTCGGCAAAGGGATGCGCAGCACTCTCCTTCGCTGGTGGCACTTGGGGGGCGGTGCCCTTCCACAATTCCCCGGCATGTGCTGTCAAGAATCGCGGGCAGCTCATGCCATGCCGCCGAGTCATTCGAGGCAGTGTCGGCGCAGTCACGGACTTGTGCGCCAACGTTTTCTGCGACGTCGAGGACGTTCAGCGACAAGGGCCGGCAAGGCGTTCGGATGGTTTGCATGGGACGAGAAGTTGGCCGATGCCTGCCTGACAAAATCGGACGATCACGAGTCACGTAGCGGCGGGCGGCGGGCGGCGGGCGGGTGAATGGTCGCGCACACGTGCGCGGCAGACGGGAGCCTTCTATGTCGATCGCAACGTGGGTGTTGTTGGGCGGGTTGATCCTGATTGCGCTGATGCTGATCGGAACGCTAGTGGTGCGCTTGCCGCTCAGTGGTGCGATGATCTACCTGGGACTTGGCGTCTTGCTCAGCCCCTATGGCTTTTGCGTCTTGGACCTGGATCCGATTGCGCAAGCGGCGTCGTTGGAATTGGTCGCTGAGGCCGCGCTGCTGATCTCCTTGTTTTCTGTTGGCTTGAAGCTAGAGGTGCCGATTCGTGACCGCCGATGGATCGCACCGTATCGCCTGGCCTTCCTGTCAATGGCGGTCACGGTGGGCGTGATCGCCGTCATTGGGGTCTATGGCATGGGGTTGCCGCCTGGCGTGGCCATCTTGCTTGGAGGGATTCTGGCACCCGCCGACCCGGTATTGGCTTCGGCGATCCAGTCCAGGCCCAGGGCCGAGCATGATGCCATGCGTTTTAGCCTGGCAGGGGAAGGTGCGCTCAATGATGGCACGGCGTTTCCGTTGGTATTGTTGGGACTTGGAATAATGCGACTACACGATTTGGGCGAGTGGGGATGGTCCTGGTGGTTGGTGGATGTCTTGTGGTCGACGATCTGCGGCATGTTGATGGGGACGTTGATCGGCGCACTGCTCGGGAAGCTGGTCATCCATTTACGCACCAGGCACCACAGCGCGATCGGTATGGATGAATTTCTCTCGCTTGGCGTGATTGCCGTTTCATTTGGTGCAGCCCAGAGTTGCTTGGCATCTGGCTTCTTGTCGGTATTCTTCGCCGGCCTGGCGCTGCGGCGCGCACGCAATTTTCCGTTGGCGGGAACGATGCCGATGTCCCGTGTTCCCGGTGCGCACGAACACGACGCCGCTGATCCCGCGACCCACTCGCATCACGCCAACGCAGTCATTGCGCGGGCCGTCCATGGCGTCAATGAGCAGCTTGAACGGTTCGCCGAACTCGGCATGGTCATGATGATTGGCGCGATGTTGCCTGCGCCCGGAAGCCTCACCAGTCTGTGGTGGTTTGTACCATTGGTGTTTCTGGTCGTGCGCCCGGCGTCGGTCGTGCTCGGGATGGCGGGTGCCGGCGTGTCCCGGTACGGGCTGGTCCTGGTCGGTTGGCTCGGCATTCGGCGGATTGGCTCAATATACTACCTGGTGTTTGCCTTGAATCACGGCGTCGCCGAGGCGTTCGCACCAGAACTGGTGAGTTTGACATTGGGTACTGTGGCTGCATCGATTCTCGCCCATGGGATCACCGTGCAGCCGTTAATGGCTTGGTACGAGCCACATCCAGCGAAATTAGCGGCCGTTGGAACTCGGCGCCAATGCGGGGCGCGTTTCGGCGTTTGCGGCGCGCGAATTGCCTCAACGCTTCAATGGTGGCGAGCGCGCAATTGCTGTGCAATGATCAAATGGTTTGCCGAGGCGCGACGGCTGCGCCATTCGCCAAAGAGCACCCGTTGTAACGTCGATTCGTCAATGTGTTGGTTCCGCAAGTATTCGACAGCATAGCGCCAGCCATGGGTACGCACCAGATCGATCGCATGGTTCAGATAGCGAAACTGTTGGACGTCGTACCTTCGATCAGAATAGATGTTCCTCATGATACGCCTCCCTGTGAGTGGGAATGCAGCTTGGATCTGGAAGTCGCCACCAATGAGCCCCAGTCGACCCATCCAGCAAACGCAATCCGTTGTTCAAAAAGGGATCCGCACTGCGAACTTACCAAGCTAACACATTGCGAATGCTCCAGCGATTGGCATTCTATATTGCAGCAGGTTGTAAGCGACCTGCGCTGCCGTAAGCGTATGTCGGACCATATCATGCTACCTGCAGCGAGGGGCTGCCGACGTTTCAGCAAACGTCGAGCTGTCGATGCTCGCGTGCAAGGAACACGGCCCGCGGATGATGTGGCGTGTCTGTGACTGGGCACACCGGGACCAACTCGTGTATTGAAGCGTCGTGTCCCGGCCCGGGTCGATGCGAGCGTTACTGAACATGACGGAAAGTTGTTGGAAATGAGCGACTGGTTGGCGACGCACTCGGCGTGATGGGCGTAGATTGCTAGGATGTCACGTCGAATCGATCATGCCACTGCGACGAAAATATCGGCAGCCTTCGCTGCCAGGGCCGCGTTTGGTGAACGGTTTGCCTACAACTCGGCGCAGTTGGCCGGGCTGCTGCAGCCTTTGGTCAGCGAGGTGTTCGCCCGCCCGATGTGGTTAACGTGCGAGCGCCATGCCATTGCCGGGCCACTGCCTGACCGGAGAATTGCTGGTAAGCGTTCCTGATGAAGCATCGTTTGGATTGTGGGTGCCCCGGGAAGTGAATGCGCGCCGGGCTTGATTGGCGGGGGTTGTTGACAGGCACCCCGTTCGCATGACGTTTCCCGGCATTTTCGTCCGTTTGGGACTACCATACTAGTGATAGCAACGTTACTGAGCTGGAGACAGATGATGGCCATTACCAATGCAATCCGGTATAAGGGCTTCTTCCTGGACTGCGAACCCATCAGACAGGGTAATGCGTGCTTCGTTGCGCAGGTCATTATTACACGCGAGTCTGGCCAGGCATTGGACGAGTATGCATTCCATGAGCTCTGGATGGCCAGGGCAGCGGCGGACGCGGTGTCCTTCGCCAAGGCATGGGGGCGAGAGTGGATCGACGACCATCTCCAAGCGGCCGACGCCGGCGTCGGTTCAGGCGTACACTTAGTGTGAGTCACCAATCAGGAGAACCGTCATGAAAGACTCTGGACCGGAATTCTCCTTCCGCGGCCTGCCTCTGAGTGCCGAACAGGAATCTGAAATTCAACACTATATTCTTCAACGGAAAAGGCGCGGATTGCGGCCGGAGGTTGAAGAGCTGCGCGCCATGGTGCACGACATGCTGGAGCCCCCAGCTTGCGAGAATCCCGGTGAGAGAGCCGAAGCCGACGGGGCACATGCCGACGCGGAACGCGCTGCCGCCATGGTCGACAACGGTGGCGACCCGATCAGCACGCGCGAGGAACGCACTGCTGTTCGTGAGGCAGAAGCCATGAAGCACTCAAAGTCGTAAGGGCGCGTCCTGCGGGTGCTGCTGTGTGGAGCGAACGGCTAATTGACCGTGAGTGAGAATGGCGACTGGGGGGTGATCTGTGTGCGTGAGCATGCAGCAGGGGCCGAAATTGTTAGGTGAATGCCGCTTGTCAGCGTATAGTAGGTAACAGGTACCCAGCCAACATTCCCAGTGTGTGCCGGTCTTCCTCCGCATTGCAGCCTAACGGCGCAATCGCGTCAAAGTCCCTCATCGACGTGCAGTGGTGTGTTACCTGCGTCTGGCACGCAGTGCCGCGCCGGAAAGGTGGGCTTGCTCGTCGCTTCCTCCTTTCCGAGTCTGTTCCTGAACGCGAGCGAAGGAGTGCGGCATGCGCCAACATTCAACATCGTGGTTCCAGGGATGGAAAATCCTGCTGAGGTGTGCCGAATTCAGGTGTCAGGACGGTTCGTTGAAGTTCGCGTCAACCGCCATCCTCAAACATAGGGCGCCGACAGCGGATTGCACGAGCCTTCAGTGGCCGGATAAGATGACGCGATCGATTGTTTTTCCGGAGGACGCATTCGAATCCTGTGAAGACGCCAATACCGATGCGATGGCGAAGGCCCGGCGTCAGGTCCAGATAATGAATGGGATCCCGGATAGCTGTGGGAGAAAGATCATGGAAAGTGCGCGCAATACAGATGCGCGCCAGGAGTCCGATGAAAGCCTGGCTGCGCAATATGAGATCTCGTTCGATGGGAAGCGTTATGCATTCCGACAGCACCGCTACGACGTGTTCCAGGATGCCTTGCGCTATGCGGTCGCGGAGCACGCCAAGGTTGACTTCTCGCACGACGAGGCGTTCCAACCGAGCTGGATGGGCGCATATCGCCCCAGCGACGAAGACGAAAGCACGATGAGACTGCATGGTATCGACTATATCGAGGGCCACTTCCTCTATGGTGGCTATCGATACGGTCAACTGTGTGACGCGGTCGCGTTTGCCGCAGAACATCCGAACTTGTAAGGCCTTGGTCGCGAAGGAGCGCCGGTATGGAGCAGTATCTGCAATGGCTGGCCGAAGGACTGCTCGCGTTGAGCTGGTGGAAGCTGCTGCTGATCGGGCTGATGACGACGCATGTGACGATCGTCGCGGTGACGGTCTACTTGCACCGGTGCCAGACGCATCGCTCGCTGCCATTGCGCCCGCTCGTGGCCCATTGCTTCCGCTTCTGGCTATGGCTGACGACAGGGATGGTGACGCGCGAGTGGGTGGCGGTGCATCGCTGCCATCACGCCCATTGTGAAAGCGAGAAGGATCCGCACAGCCCAGTGGTGGTCGGGATCAACCAGGTTCTGTGGCGCGGGGCCGAACTGTACCGGGACGCGACATGCGGTCCTGGGCTGGTGGATCGATACGGCGGTGGTGGACCGGCCGACTGGCTGGAACGACGGATATACGGCCGCTACACGTGGCAAGGCGTCGGCTTGCTGCTTCTGATCGAACTCGTCTTGTTTGGAGCGCGAGGCCTGACGCTATGGGCTTGCCAGATGATGTGGATTCCGTTCCTGGCAGCCGGCGTTGTCAACGGTCTGGGCCACTATGCCGGCTATCGCAATTATGACTGCAAGGAAGCCGCCACCAACATCGTTCCGGTTGGCCTGCTCATTGGCGGAGAAGAGCTGCACAACAATCATCACACTTTTCCAACCTCTGCAAAATTCTCGGTTCGCTGGTTCGAACTCGATATCGGCTGGGCCTATATCAGCTTGTTGCGGTGGTTGCGCCTGGCAACGCTACGGCGGCCGCCACAGCGACTGATGCGATGCGCGGGACAGTTCGTGCCGACACCGGCGACCTTGAAGCTGGTCCTGGGCAATCGTGCGATTCTGATGCGCGAGCTGACAGTCCTGACCCTGGACGTGTTTCGGAATGAACGCACGGGACTGGCGCAGTTGAGTCCCCACGAGGCGTTGGCCCAGACGAAGCGTTTGCTGCGGCGCGCACCTTGCCGGCTCACGGGAGCGCAAAAGGTGGCGCTGGAACTGGTGATCGTACACAGTGCACGACTCAATACCATGCATGTGGCGCGGCAGGCGCTGGAGAAGTTATGGGAACGTTCGCCGGCAACGCAGGAAGAACTCCTGACGGTCTTGCAAAACTGGTGCGTGGATGCCGAGCGCTCCGGTCCGCGCCCCTTGCAGCGATTTGCCCGGCAATTGGCGAGTTATGGATAGTGACATGAATCTTGCATTGCTCCACTCAACGGCGTGCCGGGAATTGCTCAACGAAGGAGACCTGGAGGACGCTGTACGCTATTGCATCGCCCAGGGAATTGAACCACCGGTCCCGCCATGCACCCGGCTCTCCTCCGACTACGAGCGGTGCGTGGAAGTGGCAAAGGAAACCTTGTCAGACTACGGCTGGTGGGAAAAACGGATAAAGGTCCGAAGCACGCGTGAACGCAGGCAGGCTGAAATGCAGGAACGCTCAGGTGCGAAGTCCCGGTCGCCCTCCGGGACTGCCACACGTTGATGCGATGTTTTGCGCCGGATCGCGCCGGACTAGCGACGCCTTGGCGAGGCAGTTGCCGCAGCCTTCCGGCTTCCAAGGAACGATTCCAAGCCACGCTGATCTGGCGCGCATCGTGTGGGGTGACGGACGCATTCATCCCATGTGGCAGTCGCATGGCAGCCGCGCTGTGTGCAGGGGCGCTGGTTTCCGATAGTGCGAGCGTGGCGTTCGATGAGCGGCAGAAGTTTTGCAGCAATGAGGTGCGACGTCACGAAGGAGTCGGACATGCGACGCTATCGCGGGTACGAAATTGAATGTTCGACAGTCAGGGCGACGTTGGGAAAGCCTAGCGTAAAGTGGTACTGCCAATTGCGCATCAGGAAGTTCGGTGAGCCAATGTCGATGCAATATCAGGTCACGGTGATCGCCTGGACGATGCGCTCGGCGAGTGTGCTCGGCCTACACCAGGCCAAGGAACGCATCGACGATGTGCTCGGAATCGAATTGCCTGCTTGAGATCCCTCCGGCGCGAATCGACCAGGTTGCGCGGCGCGGCGCTGGTCAATGCTCTCCGCGCTAACGCAGCTTTCTGCGCCTACCGGTGTTGCCGATCATGCGTGGATGGGGGGGGCGTAGCGCTGCTTCCGGGTGAAAGAGGTGCGTCGGGAGGTGCCGCCATGCGACATCTAACGTGTCGAGGCTCTGCCTCCAAAGTGGGACACCAGCGCCAGCAATTCTTCCATTGCTACGGGCTACGTTAGGCGGATACCATGTGTGCGTGTGCCATCGCTTCTTGACTGCCGGGACCATCCCAGCCGGTCCATGCAACTATGGGAAGTTCAACGCATTGGGGAAGGGCATGCATGGCAACCGCGGTTTCATAGCCATCCATTTCAGGCATTTGGATGTCGAGGAACACGATATCCGCAGGCCAGTCAGCCAGCAAGGCAACCGCTGAAGCGCCGTCATAGGCTACCTTGTTGTCGATGTGAAGGATACTTAGAAACTGGGAAACCATGTCGACGGCGTCCTTGTTGTCGTCAACCAGCAGCACACGGGCTTTGATTTGATGCATGACTCTCTCCCTGTGCCATCGTGACTCCTTCGCGATGGGCTAGAGAGGGGCCATCGGTCGGAAGTAGAAGATGCTTGAACATTTCTGTCTCCCATTTGAGTTGATACTTTCAATTTAGGACGACATTCTCGCAACAACCGATCAATGACGAAATAGCGGTGCCGGCTCGGCATTAGTGGTGCCATGACAAGACTTGCGCGAGGTTTACGCCTGCGGCAGCGCGGCTGCCGGTTTGATTCCAATGGAGATTCTGCGAGAGCTTCGATTCTTGGTCACGACCGATTGCTGAACGTTATGGCTGAAATTGTACCTTGGCGACGGCTCATGGATGAAACGCATTAGCCGTTAGCTGCACATAGGAAACTCCAATGCCGGGATGAGGTTAGGCATGTTAGATTTTCATCTTCAAACAGGTAGTCCATTTTCCATTCGAACCAGAGCCGGGAACAAATAAGGAGCGCGGAATGGGATCCAGATTGGTAATTGAAGACCGACGGTCGCTTGATGGTTTAACTCAGGTTATTGATGATGCTCTGACGCTGGCTGATGATTGCGGGTGGAGCTACGCGTTGACATATCTCATAAGTGAACGGGTTCCATCGCAAGTCATACAGCGACTCCTGTCGGGTAATGCACGCGCCAGAAAGACGGTGATCAACACGGATGTGGCTTTCCCAGACAAATGCTATGGCCGGAAGGGCAGTGATACGGACGAGATGAAGCGCCTATTCGCTGCACTGTGCATGCGGCGAACCAGGCTGAAGCCGCGTGCTGCCGACCGTCCGCCAGCGGCATCGCGTCGTAACGGACCGGTCGCGGCAGATGATTGATTCAGCGATCAAGCAGTCAGCCGCAGGTTTAGAGCTTCTCCAGAAATTCCGTTACGCGCGGATCGTCTGGCAGGAGGACATCACGCATGTCGCCGTCGTAAAAGGCGATTTCATCGCCATCCTGTAGATTGTCCAGGTGCTTGAAGTAATAAAAATCTTTGGCACGCACGATCAGGTGCGCTTCGTAGCCTTTGGGGGGAAGGGTGCGCGCCAGAAAGTCCTCGGCGAGTTCCTTTACAGGTAGCGGCTCAGACGGATCCAAGTCCATTTGCATGCCTCACTGAGTTAGACCAAGTTAATATTTTGACGATGGCGCTTCGCGGCGGGAGCAGTAATACCGCGACGTTGCAGGGTGGCGCCCCGGCTTTGTGCCCTCAAATTCATTCTAGCAACATTTCGTTGTATGGGTTGCCTACTGTTGACGCCGGCGGAGCGTGTCAATGAATTTGAAACACCTGATTGAATCGGTGAGAGTCTAAGTCTCTGGTTTCAGGCAGCTTTTCTCCATGGTTGGCGGGTTGATCCAGGCTGCCGCTGGAAGCTTCTGAGGCTGCGGCATACGGTGTTTAAAACGGTTTGGTGTGCGCTGAGGCATCTGCCAGCGTAGCTTGTCGTTGCTGACGCACTTCAGCGGCACGGCCCGTGTGGACACTCTCTGGCGTCATCATGCCGATGCTGCTGGTTATACCAAGTGAAGAACATGGCGCAGTGAGCGCGCGCGTCTGCCAGCGAACCAAAGCGGGCCAGGAAACCCGGTTGATACTTCATGGTTTTAAACTGCGCCTCCGAATAGGGATTGTCGTCGGAGACGTAAGGCCTGCTGTGCGACTTAGCGATGCCCAGGTCGTTCAATAACGTAGCCACCGGCTTGGAGCGCATGCTGCTGCCTCGGTCGGCGTGTAAGGTCAGCGCTCCAGGTTCGATGCATTCCTTGGCGGCCGTGTCGGCAATAAGCTGCTCGGCCAGTTCAGCGGTTTCCTGCTCGGCCACCATCCGGCCAACCACATAGCGGCTGAAGATATTGAGGATGACATACAAGTGGAAGCACGTTCCTCTAGGTGCCTCAAGTTATATTGGCACAGGGGGCGGACGAAAAAAACACGGCAAGAGCCATTTCGGCTACAAGCTGCGCGCCAGTGTAGATAAGCGTTACAAGCTCCTGCGCAGTCATTTTTGGCCTGATCCCGGCTCGTCCTCAGTAGCGTCGGTGATAGGCGGGGCGGGCGGTGAAGCTGGTTGCCCTTGAACTATTACAGCTTGTGCGGCAAGCACCGCTTGGCCAAACCTGTCGCTTGGTCGAAACTCTTCCAACCGTCCGAGCGACACTTCCCGCTTCTCGCCATTTTCGAGCACGCGAACTTGCCAGGTGCCGGCAGAGTCGGACGTCATTTTTCGGAAGCCAACGTGCAACCCTCTATGCCAGTATGGTTCGCGTCGTGGCTTCAGTCGATCACGGCCAGAGACAGTGTAGACCCTCTCACCCATAATGCACACCTACAGTGCAAAGCCTTAAACTAGCACTATTCGAAATCACGGCCAATCCGATCGCGCGTGGCGACGCAGAAGAAAATTCTGCAGGCAAGTACGGAGTCGGTACGGAGTATGGTGGGAATTCTTCGGATCTGTTGGGAGACACGAGATGCGCCGTCTCACTATGAAAGGTGTCTCACGACAGCTCTTGCTGGCTCGCAACTAGGCCTTCACACTGCAGGGGTCGCAAGTTCGAAACTTGCACTTCCCACCAGAATTCATTGAACAAATCAAAGGCTTGCGAATTTATGTCGCAGGCCTTTTTTGTTTTGCCTTCATGGGATGCTCGATTATGATGATTCGTCGCACGCCCGCCGAAATGGCTGCGGTTGAATTCAGAGTCGTTGTTGATTCGATTTGAGGTTAAGGTCTTGCAGCTTCGCATCTCATACACCACTTCTGGGTACACAATCCGACCAATTGGGAGAGGGCGCCATGGCACGACTGCTGACGATCATCGATATCTTCAGTCGGGAATCTTTTGCCATCGTGGCCGTTGATCGGCCGCGTGGCGCCGACCTGGTAGCGCATTGAGCCGGATTATCGGTCAGGAGCCGGCAGCGCCAAGATATCTTCTTGTCGATCATGGTAGTGGCGTCCAGACAGGGCGTCGACCGTCCACGCAAAAAAGTCCTGGAAATAATTCGATGTTTAGCTAACAATCAATCATGACTTCGATCTTCAAAGCGCTCGCCGATCCCACTCGCCGCCAAGTGCTGCAGATGCTGCGTGCCGGACCGATGAGCGCAGGCACCCTGGCCGATGCCTTCAATGTGTCGAAGCCGACCATGTCGGCGCACTTCGCCGTGCTGGTGGCAGCGGACCTGATTGAGGCGGAGAAGAGTGGACGCACGATCATGTACCGACTGAAGATGTCGGTTCTCGAGGAGGCGCTCATGGGTTTTGCACAGACTTTCGGGTTACAGGTCACGCCCGAGATGCCGATCACAACCGACCATAGGCAAAAAAAGGAGAAATCATGATCATGGACCATCCGATTCGTCGTTCATTGTTGATCGCTGCGATCTTCCTGCTGGCAGCCTCGGTGCTCAATCAGATCCGGCAGAGCCACCTTGTTAGCGCCGAGACAGCCGTGCGACTGATGGGCCTGCTGATGGGCTCGGTAGTGCTCGTCTCTGCGAACGCGATTCCCAAAAGGTTGGTGCCGCTGGCGCGCCTGTCCTGCGATCCGATACGCGAGCAAACCCTTCGCCGCTTCGGCGGCTGGGTGTTGGTGCTGGGCGGCGTGGGTTATACGCTCGCGTACGCGCTAGCACCGATCTCGATCGCCGGCGCGCTGGCCATTTGCTTGCTGGCGCCGGGCGTCTTCGTTGTGGCAGGCATCGCTGCGCACTGCGCCTGGATGCACCGCAGCGCCAGGCAAGGCGGCGCTTAGGCTTGGCTGAACTCATCGGGACTTGCATCAAATCCCAAGGGATGGCGCTTGGGCCGTTCATGGTAGTCGGGCTCACCGATGCGCCGGTTCAGTCCCCTGTCGGTGATTCGGGCTAATGGTGTTTGCCTGAATCGTGGCCTTCTTCCTTGTCTGGCTTACCTGGCTTGTTGGGTTTGTCTGCTCGACCTTCGTGCCTGGGCTCCGTGTTACGGGCGAACTCGCGCACGTCTGCGTGACCTCGGCGCTGGGCTGCTTCATTAAGTGGCGCTTCGACCCTCTCAGGCGGTCTTTCATACCTTGCTACCGGAGCATCGTGAGGCGGTGATTGCCGGTCTGGTTTTGAATGCTCGCGTGGGGCCGGACGCACGTACTGTGGTTCTGATTGGCGTGCAATGTGAGCTTGATCCGGTGGCCGACGTGGCGTGCGATCGCCCACATGGTTCTGCCAGGTCTGGCGCGCTTGCGCGTCATGTGGCTTGTAGCGGTAATGCTGCTGGGCTAGTTCTCGCCGTTGCTCATCAGTTGGGTAGTTCGCCCGTGTGAAGCGTTGCTGATACCGGGGCAGAGGAGCCGGGGCAGGAGCCGCCGTGCGATTCCATCGCTGCCAATTGGAGTGTCGATGCGCCCAGTCGGGGCCCCATACCCTGTCCCAACGGGGGGGCGCATCTATCGCCCAGCTCCTGAATATCACAGGCGGATAGCGGTAATAGCGCACGGGAATGCGCAGCACGAAGAGTGGCACTGTGTCGATGGCGACCACGTCCCAGGGCCCATCGAACCATGGGCTGGTGTACCACGCGTCGTCAACGTAGACCCAATACAGGCCATCGTAGAAGAAGTAATTGGCATGCAATCGCGGTGCGTAGTAAACCGGGTACCCAGGAATGCGCTGCAAGACCGGATATTGGACTACTTGAATGGAAATGTTGACGCTTGCATTCGTGTAAGCCGGCGCCAGGTTCAACGCCGCCATCACCAATATGGTGAATAATTTACGCATAGGTCCCCCTTTGTGCGGGGTTGTGGCAAGCCTGGTTGGTTGAGTTTCAGCCACAATGATGCCAGTCTGGACCGGACGGTACTGTAATGTCTGTACGGTAGCGCACTAATAGCCAGTCGCCATGTGCATTTGCGTGAGTTTCTATGCCGGAGAAATGGAACACAATCGGAGTAGAGCAGTGCTCGATGCAGAAAATCCCACGCGGAGCCGCACATGAGTTGCGAACTGTTTTACCTCATCAGCTGCTCTGTTCCAGTTGAACGTACAAACGGTACAAACTTAAGTCCAATGCCGAACGAGCGTTGTGGTTCGGTATAGTTGGAGAGGGTGAACATGGGGCCTCGGTGGTAGCGAGCGTACAGAGCAAGTTGTTTATACAAATGCCATGTGGCGCTGACATTCCATGAATCGGTCTTTAGGCGCTTATCGCCAACTAAATGACATAGCTAGGTTCATAGGGCTGTAAGTAAAGCGGAAAATCGTCACGGGCCCTAGGCACTTCTTCCATGGCTGATGTCTGACCAAACGCAAGAAGGGGGGCACAGTATGCTGGCGGCGGCTATTGTTCTCACATTTTCTCCCTGTTTTACGGTGTTGGTGCTGCGCGAGATAGGCCTACGCACGCTGCGGAAGCGCTGATCAGTGCATTGCCACGATCCGTACCTTTTCCATCGTTTTCAGGCCGAATGCGTTCATACTTTCCTATTGCATCAAGGTAACCTCGGCGCAATTCCTCGATCTGGCTCTGTGTCAGCGTGACTTCGCTTGAAATACTGTTGGCAACGCCGCCCAAAACGGAAGTTGAATTGTTTCCTGAAGAAATCCCGACCCCCATGAGTACAGCCTTTGCTGGTGCATATGCAGTCACACCGCCGATTAAGGTAACAAGCGCGCCCCATGCGTTAAGATTTGCCTGCCGCTCAGTGCCGTCTATGCGCTTTGTCTGTAACTCTGCCAATCGAAGGGCACAGCCTTGCTGCACTTCCATGTAAAACCTAATAATTTCTCGCTCGATCGAAGTATGTTCATCATCGGTCAGTGCAGTTTTGTGAGCGACGCCTGCGAGCACTTTGGCAAGCTGGGTCCGTGATGCTTCGATTTTTTGGTCCGCACTTGCGATTGCGGTAGTAAATGCTGATGTAGCTGCCCAGCTTGTGCCACCAAGACTTAACAGCACGGGAAGAATTAACGAAAAGCGGACGAATCGCATGGCAGCCCCCTTTTAATCGATATTTGTTTGATAATTATCAAGCCCAAATCAGTTTCCGAGGGAAATTTATTGCGAAGTTTCTATTTTTTCGCGAGGGGAATGTTGTGGCGTTCTGACGCTTGCAGGACACACTGCGGTCGCTCTCAGCGGCGGTATGTTGGCAATTGACGAGCGAAGAAGAACGTCAACACGGTTCTCCCGAAAAAGGGGTTCGCGGTCGTCTTGGTGAACGAGGTGCGCATCGCGCGTGCTTCAGGGGCGTACGCGATGCCTCGACCTCAATGTAAGCGGTCGACCCGCGAATTCATCCGTTGGTCAGATAGCCGCTTGAAGGTCAAGAATGGGTCCGTTAGCATGCGCTGGTTCGATTCCTTTTCCAGGGAGAGTCATGCGTGCGATTTTTCTTCTGATTGGGCTGCTGTTGGCCAACTGGACTTCTGCAAACGGTATCGCGTTAATGGAAAAGGTCATGCTTGGAGGTGTGCAGCAATCGATCGGAATCCACGGACAGGACGTCAGCAAGCCTATCCTGCTGATCCTGCATGGCGGTCCCGGCTTCTCCGAACTCCTCCTGTTCCGGAGCTATAACCGCGATCTTGAGCGTGACTTTGTCGTTGTGAACTGGGACCAGCGCGGAGCGGGCCTCTCATATGACCCGAAGATGCCTGCTTCAACACTGCGAATCAGCCAGATTGAATCCGATGCGCACGAGCTGGTGACCCAGCTGAAGCAACGCTTTGGCCGCAACAAGATCTACTTGCTTGGCCACTCTTGGGGAACGGTGCTTGGAACTCTCCTGGCGCGCGATTATCCGGAAGACTTTCATGCCTATGTTGGTGTCGGCCAAGTGGCCAATATGGTGGAGAACGAAAAGGTTTCGATGGCCTATGTTCTCGACAAGGCGCGAAAGGACAACAACGCCAAGGCCATTCGTGAACTGGAGCGCATGCAGGTTCACTATCCGTCTGCCGACCGTCAAGGCGTGAATGACCTGAAGGCACAACGCAACTGGTTGCTCCGCTACGGCGGGGTGTTTTATGGCGACATGAATTACAAGAAAATGTTCGGCGGGGTCCACACCGAGGAAGCGGCGCTGTATCGCGATGCCCGGGGCGATAAAGGCGAGGCGCTATCGCTGATGAACCTTTGGCCCGAATTGCTTGCCCTTGATCTGCCGAGCACTGCACGCACGTTCAAGATTCCCGTCTACTTCCTGCTTGGCCGATATGATTACAACGCACCTTGGGAAGTAGCGCAAAAATACTTTGAACAGATCGATGCGCCGCACAAGGCCCTTGTCATGTTTGAGCGCTCGGGTCACTTCATCCCTTTTGAGGAGCCGGGCAAATTCAACCAGTTCATGCATGACCTGGCGGGGCGGGAATAGCTGGTCCAGGGCTTTCATCCATCTCATCGCTGCAACACAAGTGCGTCCTTTTTAGACGGCCCCACATGCAAGGCATTGAACTCATGCTAGTGTTGTAATTGAGATGTCATGTTGTATCGGTACTGTCTCCGGTTTCCTGCTTTTTTTCCATACACGTCTATGATCGAAAAAAATTCGACTGCATCTTTCGCACTCACGTCCATTGCGATCTCGGCCTCGCTGCTATACGTGGGTGTGGTGAATAACACGTCGGCCCAGGAAGGCATTCGGCCTGCATACACAGCCGATTTCGTTGCGCAGATGCTCGATTATGTCTCCCGCGACTATGCGCTCGCCGTATCGAACGGAAAAGTCATTGATGAAGATGAATACGTGGAACAACTCGTCGTCAGTGGCTCCGCGCTGGAAGTCAGTGACCAGGTAACAGCAATCAAGTCACAGCCTGCCATTCGTGGGGAAATTGCCAGCCTCATTGAGTTGATCAAGGAAAAAGCGTCGCCCGAGGCCATCAAGAAGCAGGCATTGAAAGCGCGTGATGCTATCTATGTGGCAGCCGGCACCGCGATTGCACCGCGCAATTGGCCCAGCCTGGCGCAGGGTAAACAGATCTTCACTGCGAACTGCGCGTCCTGCCATGGCGCAGTGGGCGATGGCCGAGGCAGCGCGGCGCAGACGCTGGCTTCAAAGCCAATGAATTTTCACGACTCTGCGCGCATGGCGCCCATGTCGCCGTTGTCCGTCTTCACCTCCGTCAAACTGGGCGTTCAAAACACCGCAATGCCGAGTTTTTCCTCCTTGGCGGAGGATGAGTTGTGGGCGGTTTCGTTTTATGTGCTTTCGCTCAGGCCACGTATGGAGCTACCCCTCGCTGCCAAGCTTGACCCGACTGCCGCCGATCTTTGGTTGAAGGCAGCCGCTACGCTTCCCGATGAAGAGTTGATGCAAACCCTACCTGGGTCTTCCGCTGAGCGCCTGAAGTCGCTAGCGCTGCTCAGAACCCATTCCGAAGACCGCAAGTGACCCGACACAACCTGAGAATATGGAGGGAACAAATGCTACATCAAAGATTGCATCGCCTTTTGAAGTCCTGCGTCACGCTCCTCGTTCTGCTCTCGTCATCGATTGCATTCGCTGCCACGGTGGTGCGCGGGCCTTATCTTCAAAGCGCAAGCAGCGATAGCATTATTGTGCGCTGGCGGTCCGATGTTGCGACCGATAGCCGTGTCCAGTATGGCACCAGTTCCGGCAACCTGACATCAATCGCATCCAGTGCCACATCGACCACCGAGCACATCGTCAAGCTGACTGGCCTCAGTCCGAACACGAAATACTTCTATAACGTCGGCTCCAGCAGCGCCGTGCAGGCGGGCGACTCCACGTATTACTTCGAAACCTCGCCGACAGCCGGCACCTCGGTGCCCACTCGAATCTGGGTGATCGGCGATGCGGGCACTGGAACCTCCGGGCAGGCAGCCGTCTACAATGCCTACCGCAATTACACCGGCAGCACCTACACGGACTTCTGGATGATGCTAGGCGATAACGCCTACAACAGCGGTACCGATGCCGAATACCAGAGCAATATGTTCAATATGTATCCGGAGATGATGCGCCAGTCGCCGCTATGGGCCACGATCGGCAACCACGACGGCACCAGCGCCGATTCGGCGACGCAGACAGGCCCGTACTACGACATCCACACCTTCCCGAAAAACGCCGAGGCCGGCGGGGTCGCCTCGGGGACCGAGGCCTATTACTCGTTCAACCATGGCAATATCCACGTCATCGTGCTCGACTCTAACGAAACCAGCCGTTCAACCACCGGCGCGATGATGAACTGGATGAAAGCCGACCTGGCGAACGTCACCGCGACCTGGCTGATCGCCATCTGGCACCATCCGCCTTATACCAAGGGTTCGCACAATTCGGATACCGAGACCAACCTGATCGAGATGCGCCAGAACTTCCTGCCTGTTCTGGAAAACTATGGCGTCGATCTGGTCCTCACTGGGCATAGCCATTCGTATGAACGCTCGAAGTTCATTGACGGACATTACGGCCTCTCGAGCACTTACAACAGCTCGTATGAGATCAACGGCGGCAGCGGCCGCGTCGACGGCACCGGCGCCTATTCGAAAACCTCCAGCCTGCCGCATTCCGGCGCGGTCTATTCCGTTGTCGGTGCGTCGGGGCAGGTGAGCGGCGGCACGCTGAATCATCCCGCCATGTTCTTATCGCTGAATGAGTTGGGTTCGATGGTCCTTGATGTTTCCGGCCAAACCATGGACATCAAATATCTGAACAACAACGGCACTGTGCGTGACTATTTCACCATCAGCAAAAGCACCACGCCGCCTGCCATCCCTGCAGCGCCTGCCGGTTTGACGGCAACGGCCGTTTCGTCTTCCGCCATCAATTTGACCTGGACTGACAATTCCAACAACGAAACCGGTTTTGATATCGAGCGTTCGATCGACAATGTCAATTGGGCAGCGCTGGTCTCGGTCGGCAGCAACATCCAGTCCTACGGCAATACAGGGCTAGCCGCCAGTACAGGCTACTACTATCGGGTGCGCGCCAAAAACAGCGCCGGCAACTCGGCCTATTCCAATGTGGCCAACGCGACGACGCTGGCTCCTGGTGGCACTATGGTGACGATAGACCTGCGAGACGGATTGAATGGATATGCCGGCACCCAGGATACCTACGTCGCCAGTGGTGCGAGCGGTTCCAACTTCGGCACTTCCTCTACCGTCCTGGCGGATGGGGCGGATGGATCGAATGGAGAACTGGTTTCTTTGATCCAATGGAGCGTGACCGGCATCCCGAGCACCGCCACCGTCACTTCGGTTCGTGTGAAGTTGCAGGCTTTCAATCCGAGCGCTGGCACATACCGCCTTTATGCTCGAAATGCCGCCTGGGCCGAAAACACGGCCACCTGGGCCAACGTCAATCTCGCCGGCAACCAGGGGACCGAGATCGGCAGCTTTGTACCGAGTATCAACGGGCTTCACACGATTAACCTGAATGCGGCAGGCATCGCCCTCGTGCAGGGCTGGTTGAACGGTACGGTCAGCAATAATGGCCTGACCATCCGCTCCACCAGTGGCGATGGCGTCGACCTCCGCTCTAGCGAATATGGGAAGGTCGCCCAGCGTCCGACTTTGAGCATTACGTATCAAAATTAATCGCTACTGATTAACGCGAGCTTGGCGGGGAGCGGTCCCCGCCATTTTCATGTGTGGAGGATTCCATCATGCGGTTCAATCATGTGTTGTTCGCTCTGTTTTTTTACACTGGACAGGCGCTGGCCCATGGGTCTTTGCACAGTCAGATACAGGACCTCACCAAGACGATGCTGCGGGAGGGGAAAAGCGCGAAGCTGCTCGTCCAACGTGGCCGGCTCCATATGGAGCACGGCAATAACAAGTCCGCAACACAGGATTTCTTACTGGCCCTGAAGCTCGATCCCCGGGATCGATCGGCCAATTATTACTTGGCGGAGCAGGCCTTCAATCAGGAACGATTGCCGGAAGCACGGCGCTACGCGGAAAAATTCCTGTCGATGTTGAAAGGTGAAGCGGGCGCAATAGTGCGTGGCCAAAGTCTTTACGGGGAGATTTTGTTCGCACAGGGCGAATATCGTGCCGCAGCGGCGGCGTTCCGCATCGCCGTGGACCAGGCAGCTGAACCCTCGCCCGAGCACTACCTGCATCTTGCCGACGCGCAGGGCAAAGCGGGCTCCACAGCGGAAGCGCTCGCCAGCCTGGATGAAGGCATGCAAAAACTCGGGATGTTGAATGTGCTGGAAGAGAAGTCCATTAGCCTGAATATCGATTCAAAAGCATGGGACGATGCCCTGAAGCGCCTCGATGCCATGATATTGCGAGGCCAAGGCCTGCCTGACCTTTATCTTCGCAAGGCAAGGATACTGCTTGCTGCCGAGCGCCAACCCTCGGCGCAAGAGGCGGTTCAAGACGGCTTGGCGTCAATCGACCTGATCCCTGCCGCACGCCGCGAGACCCCCGCGATGAAGCAATTGCACGCCGAGCTGCTTGCGCTGCAATCAGTGCGCTGAGCCGAATGCCTGCAGGATCCATGTCAACAAGTTGGCAAGTTGACATTTCAACGAAACTATTTCACACATTGTGAGAGTTTTGGTGAGAATCTTTACAACTGCAGCATGTTATATTTCCGGCTAGTAAGTTGCGTTAATCAAAATCACCTAGTTCATTTTGCAACTGTGCTGGCCCGCTGAAGGCTTCGCGGGCACCAAAGGCAGTCTGCATCCCAGGCACCGGTCCAAGAGATCCACCTGAGGCACCGCTCGGCGTCGCCGCATTACGCGCGCCTGGAAGTTTCACGTCCGTAAACGTATAAAAGAAACAAATGTTACCTGCAAGAATAAGTATGATCGCGGCGGCTTGTGCCGGCATGGTGTTCAGCCAGTTGGCACAAGCACAGGCGAGTAAAGATATCGACACCGATCAATTGCGCCGTACGCAAGAACGCGAAGCGCAGCAACGCAAGCAGCGCGAGACGGCGCCGGACGTGCACTTGCCGCAGCCGGCCCAGTCGGCTGCGGCCTTGCCGTTGGCGGATGAAAGTCCATGCTTCCCGATCAAACGCATTGAGCTCGATGGACAGGATGCAAGCCGTTTTGGCTGGCTGCTCGATTACGCCGATGGCCACGCACAATTGCCCCAGCCGGATCCGGTCGCAGGGCACTGTGTTGGGGCGCAGGGTGTCCAGATTGTTATCGACCGCATGCAAAACGCGTTGATTGCGCGCGGCTTTGTCACGAGCCGGGTGCTGGCAGGCCCGCAAAACCTGCAGGGCGGTTCCCTGGTTTTGACGGTTGTGCCTGGACGGGTAGGCGAAATTCGCTGGGCGCCGGAGACTGGTGCGCGCGGCAGCCGCTGGAATACGGTTCCGAGCTCCAGCGGTGAGTTGCTGAACTTGCGCGATATCGAGCAAGCGCTGGAAAACTTCAAGCGGGTACCGACGGCCGAAGCCGATATCCAGATCGCTCCGGGCAGCGAGCCCGGCACCAGTGACCTGGTGATCGCGCACCAGCAGCAGATGCCGTTCCGCCTGTCCGCCACCGCGGACGACAGCGGTACCCGCAGCACCGGCAAGTACCAGGGCAGCCTCACCTTCAGCTACGATAACTGGTGGACCATCAGCGATCTTTTCTACTTCACCTGGTTGCACGACCTCGGCGGCAGCGATCCCGGCGCTCGCGGTTCGCGCGGTCACATCGTCCACTATTCGGTTCCGTTCGGTTACTGGTTGGCCGGCTTCACGCAAAGCAAGAACCGCTACCACCAGACCGTGGCCGGCGCCACCCAGGACTACCTGTACAGCGGTAACAGCCGCAATACGGAATTCAAACTTGCGCGCGTGGTGCATCGCGATGCGGTAGGCAAGACCACTCTCAGCCTGAAGGGTTTCCAGCGTACTTCCAACAATTTCATCGACGATGCCGAAGTCGAAGTGCAGCGCCGTGTGGTCTCCGGCATGGAGTGGAGCTTGAATCACCGCCGCAGCTGGGATGGCGGAAGCCTCGATGCCGGCGCCAGTTTCCGCCGTGGCACCGGCGCCTTCGACAGCCTGCCGGCGCCGGAAGAAAATTTCGGCGAAGGTACGTCGCGTATGCGCATGTGGCTGCTGGACTCTACGGTCTCGCAGTCTTTCACTTTGGGTGGGCAGCGCCTGCAGTACACCGGCGAATGGCGCAGCCAGTTCAACCGCACGCCCTTGTCCCCGCAAGACCGCTTCTCGATCGGTGGCCGCTTCACGGTGCGCGGCTTTGACGGCAAGTCGGTTCTGAGCGCGGAGCATGGCTGGTTGCTGCGCAATGAAGTCTCGATGCCGGTTCCCGGCGGGCTTCGTGCATATGGCGGGGTGGACACCGGCCATGTCGGCGGTCCGTCCGCCCAGACCCTGGTCGGTGCCAACCTGACCGGTGCCGTCGTCGGCCTGCGTGGCCAATTGCCTCACCTGCAGTACGAGGTATTCGTGGGTGCGCCATTGAGAAAGCCTGAGCACTTCAAGACTTCCGGCTATGCCGCCGGCTTCAGCCTGGCCATGAGCCTGTAACCATCATGTCGAAATCCCTGATTGTCATTTGTCCCAAAGTCGCGCCGAGCCAGAAGAGCGAGGCCGAACTGTTCGGCGCCATGGTCTGGCTGTGGATGCATTCTTCGACCCATCAGCGGTGCCCGCTGGAAGACTTGCACCGGCTGCTGATGCCTGCGATTGCAAACGGCCAGTTCGTGCTGGCCCTGCAGAACGACGAACGGCAGCAGCCGGTTGGCCTCATGACCTGGGCCAACCTGACGCCGGAAGCGGAGCTGCGCTACCTGCAGTCGCTGGACCGGACCTTGCAGCCGCGCGATTGGGATGAGGGCGATCGGCCCTGGGTACTGGATATCGTGGCGCCCTTTGGCGACACCCCGGCCGTGGTGTCGGCCATCCGCCGTGTCCTGCCGATGAGCAGCTTCCGCTGCCTGTACCACCGGGGCCACGAAACGGGACTCAAGGTCATGCATCTCAAGGGCGCTGGCGCCACCAAAGCAGAACAAGCGCATTACTGGGCCAGCCGCCCGTTGCCGCAGAACTTCAACAAGTAAAAATCATGAACAAGCAAATCTATCGTCTCGTGTTCAACCAAGCCCGCGGCTGCCTGATGGTCGTGGCGGAGACTGCAACCAGTTCCGGCAAGTCGGCCAGCGGCGAGCGGGTCAGCCGGAGCGCGAAGAAGCAGGGCGGCCAGCGGGGCCGCGCGGCGCTTGCCGCTTGCGAATCCATACACCGGGCCATGCTGCTTGGTGCCGCTTCGCTGTGGCTGGCGCCGCTGCAGGTGGACGCGCAAACGGTAGCAACGCGCATCGTGGCCGACCCGGCGGCGGCACGCGCCCAGCAAGCGACGGTATTGAATGCTTCCAATGGTGTAACGCAGGTCAACATCCAGACCCCGAGCCAGGCCGGCGTCAGCCGCAATACCTACAGCCAGTTCGACGTCGGCGCGTCCGGCGCCATCCTGAATAACAGCCGCAACAATGTGCAAACGCAGTTGGGCGGCTGGGTGCAGGGCAATCCATGGCTGGCAACGGGTGCGGCACGGGTCATCCTGAACGAAGTCAATTCCAGCAACCCGAGCCATTTGCAGGGCTATGTCGAAGTGGCGGGCCAGCGCGCGGAAGTCGTGGTGGCCAACCCGGCCGGCATCGCGGTCAACGGTGGTGGTTTCATCAACGCCAGCGGCGTGACCCTGACCACCGGTATGGCGGTGATGAACGGGGGCAGCCTGGAGGGCTATCGCGTCCAGGGCGGCAGCGTCAGCATCAATGGCGCCGGGCTCGATACCCGCGGCGCGGATTACACCGCCATCCTGGCCAGGGCGGCGCAGGTCAACGCCGGCATCTGGGCCAGCCGCCTGCAGGTCGTCACCGGTACCAACACGATCCAGGCTGGCAGCCTGGGGGCGGATTCGGCGCCGCAAAGCCAGCGCATTGACGGCGACGCCAGTGTGCCGAACTATGCGCTTGACGTTTCCAGCCTTGGCGGCATGTACGCCGGCAAGATTACCCTGGTTGGCACCGAGGCTGGCCTGGGTGTCCGCAATGACGGCGTGGTGCAGGCAAGCAGTGGCCCGCTGACGCTGACGCAAGACGGCTGGCTCGCCAACAGCGGCACGCTGCAGGCAAGCGGGGGCGATCTCAAAGTCCAGGTCCAAGGCACGATCAACCAGAGCGGCATCGTCTACGGCAGCGCAAATGTGCTGCTGGCTTCGCAAGGCAGCCAGACCCACAGCGGCACTGTGGCGGCCCAGGGCGACGTGCGCCTTGAGGCCGGCGGCGCCGGCGCAGCAATCCAGGCCAACAGCAGCGCCGTCTGGGCTGCGGGGTTGCAAATGGACGGCAGCCTGACCGGCCGGCAGGACCTGGATGTACAAGCGACGTCGCAGGTGCAGACGGCGGGCAGGGCGCTGGCGAGCAGGGACCTGGCCGTGCGCGGCGCCAGCCTGGATCTTGTCCAGTCGGGCGTGCAAGCCAATTCGATCCAGCTGCAAGCCAGCAGCGGCGAACTGAATGCCCGCGGCAGCCAGATCCTGGCCTCGGATACGCTGCAGCTGCAAACCCCGCAGGCACTGACTACCGACGGCGCATTGGTTCAGGCGAATACCGTCTCGACGCAAGCGCACAGCCTGAGCAATGTACGCGGCCAGATTATCCAGACCGGCGGCACCGACCAGGCCATCGCACTGCAAGGCAAGCTGGACAACACGGCAGGCGTGATCCATTCTGCGGCCCATAACCTCGCCATCGGCGCGCAGGACATCGACAACACGGCCGGCCAGCTGCTTCACGCGGGCAATGGCACGTTCAATCTGGGCAGCCAGGGCCAACTGCAGAACAACGCCCAGGGCGCGATCCAGGGCGCGCTTGCCGATGGCGCCCGCATTGTCGGCTCCGGCGCGGTGCAGGTGCAGGCCCAGGCGTTCAGCAATACCGGCAGCATCAACGCAGCGGGAGACCTGGACACCAATGCCGCCACGCTGGACAACCGCGGCGTGATGTATGCGGCAGGCGCTCAAACCCTGTCGCTTACCTACGGCATGGCCAACCGCGGCACGATTGCCGCAGCCAGGGACATGACGCTCAATGCTGCCAGCTTCGCAGGTAGCGGCTCCAACGTGCTGGCGGCCGGCATGGCCGCCGACGGCAGGCTGACCGGCATCGGTGCCTTGACCGCCAATACAACGGGCGCACTGCAAAGCTCCGGCCAGTTGCTGGCCACCGGCAGCATGAACCTCGCTGCTGCCAGCCTGGACCTGACCGGCAGCAGCACCGGCAGTACCGGCGGCAACGTCAATCTTGCAGCGCAGGGCGGCAACATCCTGACCCGCAATGCGGAAGTCAGCACCCCCGGGCAGTTGACCATCACTGCCAAGGCGAATGCAGCGCAAGTGCTGGACAACACCGGCGGCCAGCTCAGCGGCCGACAGCTGCAGGTCCAGGTCGGCCAACTGGATAACACCTTTGGCTCCATCCAGCAGACCGGCACCGGTACGCAGCTCGCCAGTATCCAGAGCACTGGGGCCTTGAACAACACCAGCGGCCGCATCGTGGGCAACGCCCAGGACCTCGGCATCGCTGCCGGCGGCGCGCTGGCCAACGCGGACGGCCTGGTGTCGGCCATCGGCAACCTTGCCATCACCAGCGGCGACCTGCTGAACGCAGGTGCGGGCACCGGCAAGGGCCTGCAGAGCCAGGCGGGCAACATCGTCCTGAACGTGCAGGCACTGGACAATTCCGGCGGCATTTACGCGGCCAGGGACCTGGATACCGCCGCTGCTGCTGTCAACAACAGTGGCGCGCTGTACGCAGGCGGCCAGCAGCGCCTGGCCGTGCGCGATACCTTGGCCAGCAGCGGCACGATTGCAGCGGCCAAGGACTTGACGATCAATGCCGCCAGCTTGGCAGGCAGCGGTTCCAGTGTTCTCGCAGCGAGCATGGCCACCGGCGGGCAATTGACGGGTTCCGGCAGTGTCGCCATCACGACCACCGGCGTCCTGCGGAATGCCGGCCAGTTACTGGCCACCGGCAATATCGTCCTCGACGGCTCCGCACTGGACCTGAGCGGCAGCACCACCGGCAGTACCGCGGGGCAGCTTCGATTCACGGCGCAAAGCGGCAATGTGCTGACCCGTGGCGCCCAGGTCAGCACGCCTGGCCAGCTCGTCATCGCTGCGAGCCAGAACGGCGCCCAGACCCTGGACAATACAGCTGGCCGCATGAGTGCGGCGAAGCTCGACCTTGATGTGCGCAACATCGATAACTCGCAGGGCTCGATCCAGCAGACCGGCAATACCGACCTGGCCATCGACCTGCACGGTGGCGCCTTCAACAACAGCGCCGGAAGCCTGGTCGCCAATGCTTCAAACCTGAGCCTGGGCACCGGCGCGCTGACCAACACGGCCGGCGAAATCGGCCACTCAGGCACCGGCCAGCTGAGCCTGAATTCCAGTTCCATCGAGAATACACGCGGCCAGATCGTCAGCAACGGTACACTCCTGCTGTCCAGCACGGGCAACCTGGATAACGCCGACGGTTTGATCTCGGCCCGCGGCGACCTGGCGGCCACCAGCAAAGACGTGGCCAATACTGCCAGCGGAACGGCGAGCACCGCAACCGGCATCGAGAGCCAGACCGGCAATGTAAACCTGGACGTACAGAAGCTGACCAATAGCGGCAGTATCCGTTCGGCCCAGGACCTGGCCACCCATGCCGCATCGCTCGACAACAGCGGCAGCATGTACGCGGCAGGAGCGCAGACGCTGACCGCCGGCAACGGTATTACCAGCAGCGGCACCATCGCTGCAGGAAAAGGCCTGACGGTCAATGCCGGCAGCCTGGCCGGTGCAGCCGGCAATGTCCTGGCCGCCGGCATGGCGGCCGATGGCCAGCTCACCGGTATCGGCGCATTGTCCGTGACCACCTCCGGCGCTTTGCAGACGGCAGGCCAGGCACTGGCCACCGGCAACGTGGACCTGGCCGGCGCAAGCGTGGACCTGGGTGGCAGCACCACAGGCAGTACCACTGGCGCCGTTCACCTGACCGCGCAAAGCGGCAACGTGGTAACCAGCCACGCCAAGGTCAGCACACCTGGCCAGCTCACCATCAACGCCAACGGCAATGACAGCCAGCTGCTGGATAACACCGGCGGCCAGCTCAGCAGCCAGCAGTTGCAGGTCAAGGTTGGCGAACTGGATAACTCCCAGGGTTCGATCCAGCAGACCGGCACTGGTGCGCAGGCGGCCAGCATCGTAACTGCCGGCGCACTGAACAACAGCGGCGGCCGCATCGTCGCGAATGCGCAAGACTTTACCGTCACCAGCGCTGCCCTGGCCAACAACAATGGCCTGATCGGCCATGCCGGTACGGAATCACTGTCGATCACGTCCGCCAGCGTGGACAACAACCACGGTCAGGTCACCGGCAATGGCGCTGTGACAGTCGCCAGCTCCGGGAATGTCGACAATAGCGCTGGCCTGATCGCCGCGCAGAACGACCTCGCCCTGGCCGGTGCCGACTTGACCAACACCAGCGGCAGCAACGCTGGCATCCAGAGCCAGGCAGGCAGCGTCAGCCTGGATGTGCGGAACTTCACCAACAGCGGCAGCGTGAGTGCAGGGCAGAACCTGGACACCCACGCCGCTTCGTTGAACAATAGCGGAACGATGTACGCGGCCGGCTGGCAGGCCGTTGCTGTCGTCAACGGCATGAGCACCAGCGGCGCCATCGCCGCGGCCAGGGACCTGAGCGTGAATGCCGGAAGCTTGTCCGGCTCCGGCAGCAACGTGCTGGCTGCCGGCATGGCGGCCGATGGCCAGCTTACCGGCAATGCCGCACTGGCAGTGACCACGACCGACGGACTGCAAACCGCGGGCCAGGCGCTGGCTGCAGGCAATGTCCATCTGCGCGGTGGCAACCTGAACCTGAACGGCAGCACCACCGGCAGCACCAAAGGCGACGTCAACCTGACTGCAACCAGCGGCAATGTGTCGACGCGCAGCGCCAAGGTAAGCGCTCCAGGCCAGCTCAATATTACGGCCAATGCCAATGGCAGCCAGCTGCTGGACAACACCGCCGGCCAGCTCAGTGGCCAGCAACTGCAGGTCAAGGTAGGCCAACTGGACAACAGCCAGGGCGCGATCCAGCAGACCGGAATCGGCCTGCAGGCTGCCAGTATCCAAAGTACTGGTGCACTGAACAATAGCAGCGGCCAGATCATCGCGAATGCGCAGGACTTCTCCGTCAACAGTGGTGTACTCACCAATACCAGCGGTTTGATCGGCCACGCGGGCACTGGCTCGCTGGGCATCAGCGCCGCAGACGTCGGTAACAGCAGCGGCCAGATCACCGGCAATGGCGCGGTCACGCTCACCAGCACCGGCAATATCGATAACAGCGCCGGCCTGATTGCCGCGCAAAACGACCTGGTCCTGGGCGGTGCCGATGTCATCAGTTCCGGCGGCGCCAACGCCGGCATCCAGAGCCAGTCGGGCAATGTCAGCCTGGACGTACAGAACTTCACCAATAGCGGCAATGTACGCGCCGCGCAGGACCTGAGCACCCATGCCGCTTCGTTGAATAATAGCGGCACGATGTATGCGGCCGGCTGGCAAACCGTGGCGGTGGGTAACGCCCTCAACAGCAGCGGCACGATTGCAGCCGGCAAGGACCTGACGGTCAACGCGGGCAGCCTGGCAGGTAGCGGCACCAGTGTGCTGGCTGCGGGCATGGCGGGCGACGGCAAGCTTGCCGCCACCGGCGCCCTGAACATCATCACTTCCAGCGCATTGAAAGCTGGTGGCCAGGTGCTGGCTGCCGGCAGCCTGAACTTGTCCGGCTCCAGCCTGGACCTGAGCGGAAGTACCACGGGCAGCACCAACGGCAATGTCAGCCTTTCCGCGCAAAGTGGCAACATATTGACGCGCCAGGCGCAAGTCAGCACGCCTGGCCAGCTCACCATCAAGGCCTGGAACAATGGCGGACAGCTGCTGGATAACTCCAACGGCCTTTTGAGCGCACGGCAGCTCGAGGTCCAAGTCGGCCGCATGGATAACACCCAGGGCATGATCCAGCAGAGCGGGACGGGTGCGCAGGGTGCGAGTATCCAAAGCCTCGGTGCAATCAGCAACAACGCCGGTCGCATCGTGGCCAATGCCCAGGACTTCACCCTCAGCGCGGGCGGCGCGCTGAGCAACGTTGACGGCCAGATTGGCCATGCGGGCACCGGTTCGCTGAATGTTTCCGCCAATGGCCTGGACAACACGCGCGGCCAGGTGGTGGGCAATGGCACGACCAGCGTGGCGAGCTCCGGGCTTGTCAATAACAGCAATGGCCTGGTGTCGGCGCAGCAGGACCTGGTGATCGGCGCGGCAGGTGTCGACAACGACCAAGGCAAGCTGGTGGCGATGCAAGGCAACTTGACGCTCAACAGCACCCAGGGCAGCATCAACAATGCGGCAGGCCTGATCCAGGCGGCGCAGGACCTGGGACTGAGCGCTAACGGCGCCGGCAACAGCCTGCAAAATGCCCAGGGCAAAATGATCGCCGGACGCGACGCCAAGCTGTCAACCGGCAGCGTGGGCAATGATACCGGTTTGATCGCGTCGGGCCGCGACCTGCAGGTGGATACCCACGGCCAAACCCTGAGCAACCTCGACGGCGCCGCCAATCCTGGCAATGCGCTCGGCCTGGTAGCCGGTGGGCAGATGACGGTCAATAGTGGCGCGCTGGATAACCGCGCCGGCCTGATCAGTGCACAGACTGGTCTTGATATCGCCAGCAGCGGGGCCGTCAACAATGCCCCACGCAACGGCTATGGGGGGCAGATTTACAGCGGCGCCAACCTGAAAGTTCTGGCCAGCGGGCTGGACAATACCGCCGGCCAGGTGCTGGCGGTGCAAGGCGCAAACATTGACCTGGGCGGAGGTACGCTAGGCAACAGCGCCGGCCTGCTGCGCGTTGGCCAGGCTCTCACGCTGAAGACTGGCGCCATCGACAATACGTCGACCAAAGGCGCCAACGCCGGTATCGAGGCGGGCACGATCGACATCGTCACTGCCAACCTGAACAACACGCAAGGCGCGGTAAGGGCCGGGCAGGACCTGACCATCCGCGACGATGGCCAGTTGAACAATAACCAGGGTGAACTCAGCGCAGGACGCGCGCTGCAGGTCACCACCAACCTGGCAGCATCGCCGAGCCTGGCGCTCAGCAACGCGGGCGGCCAGATCGTCGCTGACCAAAGCGTGAGCGTGCGCACCGGCACGCTGGCCGGTGCGGGCAGTGTCGTCTCCCGAGGTGACGTCAGCCTTGACCTGCAGGGCGACCACACCCTGTCGGGCACGCTGCAGGCGGGCGGCAACCTTCAACTGAAGGCGACCGGTTCGCTGACCAATCCGGTTTCGGTACAAGCCGGCCGCAGCCTGAGCGTCAATGCTGCCAACCTGGACAACCAGGCTGGCGCAGAGCTGCTGAGCGGCGAAACCACCACGCTGGCTATCGGCGGCACGCTGACCAACCGCGGCCTTATTGATGGCGCCGACACGCACATCCAGGCCTCCCAGGTCAACAACTTCGGCACCGGCCGCATCTACGGCGACCGCATTGCCATCGGCGCCTCGGTCGTCAACAACATGGAAGAGACTGTTGGTGGCGCCACTTCGGCGGCCACGATCGCCGGACGCCAGCGTGTGGACATCGGCGCGCAATACCTCACCAACCGCGAAGGATCGCTGATCTTCAGCGCAGGCGACATGTCCATTGGCGGCGCAGTGGATACCAACTGGCAGGCAGCCGGCATGGCGCAAACGGTGAAGAACAACAGCGCCACCATCGAAGCGTCGCAAAACCTGGCGATCTCCGCCTCCGACATCCGCAACACCAACGAGCACTTTGCTACCACGGTGCAGCAGGTAAGCCAGACCCGAATCACCGAGTACCAGGTCGTCGGCCAGACGCAGCGCTACCTGCCAGGCGCGCCGGGTGTGAGCGTCTATCGCGACGAAGTCTGGATCTTGCGTACCCCGGACGGCACGTATGACAATTGGAACAGCTACGAGTACACCCGCACCGTCAATGAGACCGTTGTCACGCAAAGCGATCCCGGCAAGATCATCGCCGGCGGCGGCATTCGCCTGACCGCCAACAGCTTATTGAACGACAAGAGCCAGATCGTGGCTGGCGGCAGCATCAATGTGCAGGGCACAACGGCATCCAACACCAAGGTCGATGGCACCCGTACCAGCACCGATGCCGGCACCGTGACCGAGAACTGGCGTGATAAACACAAGGGCACGGACGACCCGGGCAAAACAGTCACCGCCTACAATCCGGGCAGTGTCGTCACCACATTTGACATGCAGGCTACCCGCTATGAGCAATTTGCGGGCAGCGCCTCGACTGGTTCGGGCCCTGGCGCCAGCAGCCTGTCGACAGTGCAGGCCAATGCCGGTGCCGGTGGCAGCGTCAATGCTTCGAACAAGACCGCCAGCCTGAGCAGTGTTTCGGGCACGCAGGCTGGCAGCGCTTCCGGCGCAAGCACGGCTTCGCAAACCGGCAGCCATGTGCAAAGCAATAATGCGAGCGCGGGGCAGGCGCAGGGAGGAACTGTTGCAGGCAACACCGGCAAGCAGATCTCGGGAAATGCGGCAATCAGCGAGCAGGCCCATGGCGACGCAATCGGCGATAACGTTGGCCGCCAGGTTGGCGGCAGCGCCGAAAGCAGCGACCAGGCGACTGGCCGGGCTACTACGCAGCAGACGGACGGACAAGTCCAATCCCTGAGCGGCGCAATTGCCAAGTCCGGCAAGACGCCTGACACGGCCGGTACGGCCACCGGGTCGGCGCAGATTTCGATCCGTACCATGCGGCCGAACTTCCGCCTGCCTACTGCCAGCCTGTTCAAGACTCATCCGGAAAGCCAGGCCAGGTACCTGATTGAAACGGATCCGAAGTTCACCAACTACAAGTCCTGGCTCTCCAGCGATTACATGCTGGATGCGTTGCAGGTCGATCCGGCCACCACGCAGAAGCGCATGGGCGACGGCTTCTATGAGCAGAAGCTGATTCGCGAACAGGTACTGGCCCTGACCGGCAATCGCTTCCTCGGCGACTACACCAACGACGACGAGGAATACAAGTCGCTGATGGACAACGGCCTGACATATGCCAGGCAGTGGGGCCTGCGTCCGGGCGTGGCCTTGAGCCCGGAACAGGTGTCCCAACTGACATCGGACATCGTGTGGCTGGTAACGCAGGACGTCCAAATGCCGGACGGCAGCACGCAAAGCGTACTGGTGCCGCAGGTGTATGTGCGGGTGCAGCCAGGTGACCTGGATGGCAGTGGTGCGCTGCTGGCAGGCAGGGAAGTCAACATCAACCTGACCGGTGACTTCACCAACAGCGGCACGGTTGCCGGCCGTAACCTGGTGAACATCAGCGCCGACAATATCCGCAATCTGGGCGGCACCATGAGTGGCGGCACCCTGGCGCTGCAAGCGACCAGGGATATCGACAACGTCGGCGGCATGCTGAAGGCGCGGGACGCAGCGCTGCTGTCGGCTGGGCGTGACCTGAACCTGACCAGCACCACCCAGAGCTCGAGCAATACCGTCGGCGCGAACAGTTTCGCGCAGACCGGTATCAATCGTGTGGCGGGACTGTACGTATCGGCTCCTGCCGGCGTGTTGCTGGCCAGTGCCGGCAATAATATCAACCTGACTGCGGCCCAGGTCAGCAACGCTGGCACGGGCCTGACGCAACTGAACGCAGGCAACAACCTGAACCTGTCGGCGGTGAACACCTCGATCAGCCAGCGCGTGGTCTGGAATGCCGATAACCGCCAGAGCCAGAGCGCCAGCATGGACGTGGGCTCGCAGGTCAACGGTGCCGGCAACCTGGTGCTGAATGCGGGACAGGATATCAACGCCAAGGCAGCAGTGGTGAATGCAGGGCAGACCTTGAATCTTGCCGCCGGCCGCGATGTGAACATCATTGCCGGCCAGGCAACGCAAAGCCTGGACGAAGCGCACAAGCACACCAGCAAAGGCTTCCTGTCGAAGAAGACGACCACGACCCATGACCAGCTTGAAACCGCGACCGCGATCGGATCGAGCCTGGATGGCAGCAATGTCAATGTTGTGGCCGGCCGCGACCTGACCGTCAAGGGCTCCAGCATCATCGCCGACCAGAATCTCGCGATCGATGCGGCGCGCAACCTGAGCGTCCTCAGTGTTGAAGACACGGCGAAGTCGGCCCACAGCATGGAGGTCAAGAAGTCGGGCCTGACCGGTGGCTATGCGTCCGGCAACCTGAGTGTAGGCTACGGCAAGTCAAGCTCCTCCACCAAGACCGGCAACGAGTCGGTGACGCAGCACGAATCGAGCATTGGCGCCCTGAATGGAAGCGCCAAGCTGAAATCGGGTGAAACGCTGCAAGTGGTCGCTTCCGACATCGCAGCCAAGGAAAACCTGACCCTGATCGGCAAGAACGTCGACCTGTCCGCCGCGCAGAACACCTCGGAAGACCACCTGAGCGCATCGAGCAAGTCGTCCGGCTTCTCGGTTGGCGTGACGGTGAATCCGCTGGCTGCCGCCAAAGACGCCTACAAGGAAAGCACGAAGAACTCGAAGTCTTCCGGCACGATTGGCAAGATCACCAGCAAGGCCGACGGCGTGGCCGATGGCCTGTGGGCAGCCACCACGGCGGTGACGGTGCAATTCGGCTCGAAGAGCTCGACCAGCAACCAGAACCAGGCAACCAGCGAAGCGCGTACCACCAGCCTCAATGCCGGCAAGGACCTGACAATCCTGGCCACCGACGGCTCGATCAATAGCCAAGGCACCCAGATGAGTGCCGAGGGCAATGCCATGATCGTGGCGAAGGACAGCATCAAGCTCGATGTTGCCCACAACACGGAAAGCAAGTCGCAGGACTCGAAATCTTCCGGCTTCAGCTTCGACAACCGTACCGCGATGATGGCCGGCACCTTCAACAACAAGGGCAAAGGAGATGGCGCTACCGATACCGTCACCGGCAGCAAGCTGTCGGTCGGCGGCACGACCACCATGGCAACGCAGACCGGCGACATCGCGCTGATCGGCGCCAGCGTGGTCTCGGACGGCAAGCTGGAAATCAGCGCCGCGCGCGACCTGACCATCAGCAGCGCGCAGGATACGGTCCACAATGCCAACCAGAGCGACAACAAGGCGATCGGCAAGGTCGTCATCTCTGACACGGAACGCTTCTCGGGCTACCACAACGAAAAGCACAAGGACAACTCTGACCAGGTGAAGCAGGTCGCTTCCAGCGTCGGCAGCCTGAATGGCGACGTGGTTCTCACTGCGGGCAATAAGTACACCCAGACCTCCAGCAATGTGCTGGCGGCGAACAATGTCGATATCACCGCCAAGTCGATCGACATCACGGCGTTGCAGGATACCGGCAGCAGCCAGTCTTCCAACAGTGACCTGAAGGTCGGCGCCTTCGCGCGTATCAGCTCCCCGCTGATCGACCTGGTCAACAACGTCGAAGCCGCCCGCAAGTCCGATGGCCGCGTGCAAACGATGCAGGGCATGGCCGCAGCGGCACAGGGCTACCAGGCCACCAAAGCGATAACCAGCGGCGGGACCTTGATCAAAGGCGAGGTTGGTGTTGGTTTCGCAAGCAGCAGCAATTCAAGCAACGACAACAGCAGCACCGCGGTGGGCAGCACCGTCAACGGTGGCGGCAACGTCAACCTGACGGCAACCGGCGGCGATATCCACGCCACCGGCGCCACGCTGTCAGCCGGTAAGGCACTGAGCCTCGACGCCGCGCAGAACATCGTCCTGGATGCCAGCCAGAGCACAGTTCACAGCGACGGCAAGAACAACAGCGCCGGGGTGGAAGTAGGCGTGGGCTTCCAGGCGGGGGCAAGCGGTACGGGTGTCTATGCCTACGCTTCTGCCAACGTGGGCAAGGGCCACCACAACAGCGATGCGACGATCAACAACAATACCCAGCTTAAAGCCGACACGATCAACATCGCCAGCAAGGGCGACACCACTCTGAAGGGTGCGACAGCAACCGCCAACACCATCAACGCGGACGTTGGCGGCAAGCTGGCGATTGAAAGCCTGCAGGACGTCAGCAAGCAGGAAAGCAGCCAGACCAATGCCGGTGCACGCGTGCAGGTATCGTTCGGCACTGCATGGGAAGCCTCCGGCAACCTGTCCCAGTCGAAGAGCAACGGCAGCTCCGCAGCGGTCGGCCAGCAATCCGGCCTGTTCGCAGGCGACGGCGGCTATCACGTCAAGGCAGATACCGTGGACCTGAAGGGTGGAGCGATTGCCAGCACCAACAAGGTCGACTCCGAGCTGACGGCGAACAAGCTGACCACGGCCAACATCGAAAACAAGATGAGCTATTCGGCCAGCAACGTCAGCATGGCCGGCAGCGTTGGCGGCGGAAGCGGCGAAGGCGACAAGAACGCCGACGGCACCGCCAAGCCAAAAGACCAGCAGCAGCTATTCGGCGACCGCAAGAGCGGCAACGTGACGCCTGGCGTGCCAGTGATGGAGAAGGGCAGCGACAGCTCCACCACTTACGCCACGGTCACCGACGGGAAAATCACCATTGGCGGCGTGACCACCAATTCCGTTAAGGAGCTGGGGATCAACAGCGACGCGAGCAAGGCCAGCACCGCGCTCGACAAACTGCCAGATTTGCAGAAGGTATTGAAAGACCAGCAGGCCATGTCGGCTGCAGCCGGTACCGTACTCGCGACTTCGAAGCAAATCATCGGCGAGATCGCGACGAGCGCAAGCAATGCGGCGCTCCGTGACCAGGCAGCCGCGGCAAAAGTGCTGAACGATCCAAACAGTACGGCTGAGCAGAAGGCAGCTGCGAAATCGGCGTTCGCCGATGCGGAGAAGACTCAGACTGATTGGGGGAAAGGCGGTATCTACAGCCGCGCATTGAATGCTGGTGTTGACGTCTTGGTTGGCAGCTTGGCTGGACAGGGCAGCGGTCAGATTGCTGCAAACGCGATGGGGCCAACGGTCGCCAAAACTGTCGGAGATATTGGCAGCTCACTTCAGGCTGAAGCCTATCGTGAAGCACGTGAGTTCGAGAAGCAGTCGAAGCAGGCGGCACTGAACAACGACCAAAAACTGGCAACTGAACTCGCGGGGAAAGCTGCTGAAAGCGATGCTACTGCAGAAAAATGGGGCGACAACGGCATTTATCGAGTCGGTTTGCACTCGGCTACACAGGGAATGCTCGGCGGCTTGGCGAATGGTCAAGGCGGTGCAATGATTGGCGCAGCAGGTGTCGTCGGCGGCAACCTTGGTCAGCGGCTTGGCCAAAGCCTGGGCACGGCGGAAGCTGACAAGCTTGGATTGGAAGGGGATGCTAGAAAAGCATTCATCAATTCCTACCAGAACACCGGTGCCGTTATTGGCGGCATGCTTGCCGGTGCCACCGCTGCGGGCGTAACGGGCCATGTGGCTAACGGTGAAGCGTTGCTGGCTGCGGCTAATGGAGGTGGGGCGGCCGGCACGGTTGACGCCTACAACCGGCAATTGCATCCCAACGAGGTCGCGTTCCTGCAGGATAAGGCAAGGGTGAAACGCTATGCCGACTATATCAAGCAAAAAACTGGAACGACACTCACTGAAGAACAAGCTCAGCTTGCGCTTTCCCGCTACGGTGCAGCGATGGAAGATGAGAAGTGGGCCCAAGTCAACGGCAGGGACGGGAATACAGAAGCGTTTATTAAGCAAGAGGCAAGCGCAGCGAAATTGAGCTACACCGATAGCGTTGGAAATAAGCACGTCGGCTTCCAAGCGACAGCTGCCGAATACAAAGACGAAACAATCAACTTGCGAGCGTTGTTCGATGCCTATAGTCCAGGTAATTCGATTGCCGCGTATCTTGGCGCCAACCTGAATAGCAAGGGCCAAACCAACGCGGCCCAACGTTTCCGTCAGGGGCAACAGTTGGGATATCAGGATGCGGGGAAGGAAGCTAATCTGGCAAATGATGCATGGACTGTTGCAAAGGGCGTTTTGGGTTTGCCAGTTTATGCCTACCAATCGTTGACTAGCGACGAGGTCGGGCCTCTCGATTCAGAGCGTATGACGGCGTATCATCAAGCACTGCTCAAAACTCAGGGGCGATATGAAGAGGCAGGCTATCTTTACGAAAAGGATTGGGCTACAGCACAACGGTTGATGGTTGTCGGCCTACCGCTCACTGAGCTTGGTGGTCAGGCAATTTGGAAACTGGGATCAGCCACCAAAACTTTGATCGTGGAGCGTGGTGCCGCTAAGGAGGCAGCGCTGGCGACTGAGAAAGCGCGGGTGGAGAACAATCGCCGGCGCGATGATGACCAGCAGTACGTTAACAACACCGCTCCAAAGGATGTACCTGAGGTAGTAACGCGGAATGATCATGACTTCACTGCTACAGTAAATAACAAAGGAAATCCGAAAGCACATGTCGATGCTGATGGCAATTTGATCAGCGCTAATCCGAGCGGAACGGGATCGGTTGCAGACCACGTACGGGGTTCGAAGCCGCAGAACACTCCATATATTTCAACGACTGACCCAACGTTAACGGATGCGCCGAAGGACTTTGGCAAACAGCAAATTGAGATTAGCGCTCGTGATTTGCAACGAGATATCAACTCGGGAGATGTTCAAGGTGGGAAAGTTGTGCCACCACAAAAGGTGCTGGCCGAATTGCAAGAAAAAGTAGATCAAGCAAAGGCACGATATGACGCTAATCCAACTGAGAACAATGAAAAACGTTTAAGAAATGCCACGCGTGATCTGGGTAATGCAACGCGTGACGGCGAGTGTTTGATCTCCCCTTGTGTTCCAGCGCCTTACATTAAATGGCCAAATGGTGTTGCTCCGAAACCTAGTGTGGCAACTCCGCCGCCAGCCAAGCATTGAGGAAAACGATGAATCAAGAGCTTAATGATCTACTGTATACATTGCCCTCAGGGACGGAGAGTTATGCAAGCGACTTGACCGATTTGGATGCGCAAGATGTTCCGCAAGATCGCATTCCTAAACTAAATGCTCTTGTGCAAGGGCAAGACGAGTATCTTGCGGTGACAGCGGCACGTATATTGTGCAGTTGGGGCCGGGAAGAAGGTTTTGATTATCTGGAGAAATTTGTTTGTGATCGTCCACCTCAAAATGAGAATTGGATGCCACATCGGCTAAAAAATTATGATGAAACCTACAGATTTATCCTGGATGCAATAGTAGGCTTTTGGGCAATGCAGTCTGATGCAGAAAGGGGAGACGCGGCTCGACAGCGAATTTTCAAACCAATTACCAAAATTATTGAAATTGCCAATGTATTGCCATTTGACATCTCTCATTTCTTCTGGCTAATCGAACGCAAAGGGTTTACTGAATACATACCTGCGTTAAAAGAACATCTCACAGCGATTCTTTTAACTCCGAATTTACATCACTGGAAAATTGCAGATTGCGCACATCTGCTTATGAGATTCGATCCGGACTTTGTGCAAAAAGCGTTGGCTAAGCATGGAAAAACACTGTCAGATTATCCAGATAAGTGATGGAATAATGGTTCTCGAACGTGTAACTTGATGGGCTGCTGCCCCCCAAAAAATGTCGTTCATTTCGCTCCGTACGGGGACAGTGCACTCAAATATATCGCCATAGTAGGCCTTGAAGGGCTTTGATACTCGACTCATTTGAAGTCGCTCAGGTATACGTCGATAACCCGGTACCTCGGCAATTGGCTATGCTGCTAAATGAAATCACTGGTGTACTGGTCTACAGTCGCCAACGCCAGAGTGCCTGCAAGAATGTGGGCTTCTAGCTAAAGTGTGACGACGCCTTCACGTAAAGGGATAGGACTGGGGCCGTAAAGGTTAAGAAGCCATGATTACTGAAGATGGTGAAATTAGTAAGAGTATTTTCGAAATAATTTACCTGGCGATAGAGGAGGAGTACGAGCTATTTGGTCGGCCCTGAACAATTAAACGGCGCCTGAATCTAAAGGTGAAATGCGCAAATAACGCCGCTGAGATTTGCAAGGTTTCGCTAAAATGGGCGCAATTCCTTGCAAATTTTCGAGGGTTAGATGGGACCAAAACCAGCTGGACCGCAGAGCAACGACATGTTTCGCCAGCGTTTGGACGAGCTGGTGAATCCGCTCCACCCGTTAG
>NZ_LMIC01000023.1:0-416275 GCF_001428585.1 Duganella sp. Root198D2
GTCGATTCCGAGGCGGCAACTGCATTTCGCGGTGCGCCAGACCCTTGGTCAGGTTCCAATCAAACCGATTGAATTACCCGACAAGTAGTCTGACACAGGGGGGTGATGGTAGGCGAGCCTGACGTTCAACGGCCCTTTGGCATATCCCACCGAGCCGCCCAGCGAGCGGTTGGCGCTGCTGTCGCCCGCTACTTCTCCCGCTGCCGCCATGAAGTCGGCGCTGAAGCCATTCACGTCGACCGTGCGGAAGAGCACCGAGTTGCTGGCGCGGAAGCCGGTCGAAGGCATCAGGTTATTGGAGCGCGCGATGCCGTTGCGCAGCGGGTCGACCACGGTATTCAGGGTGGTGAACAGCGGCGTATCCTGCAGGCCGGCGGACACCGAGCCAAGCCTGGCGCTGCGCAGTCCGACAATGCTGGTGCGCCCAAACAGGGTGTTGTTCTGGGTTGAATCGCCCGCGTCGCCGTGGATGCCGCCTTCGATCACGAAGAAGGCCGACGTGCCGCCACCCAGGTCCTCGCTGCCTTTGAAGCCCCAGCGGCTTTGGGTTGCCATGCCGCTGGTCACACGGGTCGACGTGCCGGCCACGCCGCCACGATCCTGCGAAATGCCCAGGTCCATCACGCCGTAAAAGGCGACAGTGCTTTGCGCCAGCGCGGCGCTGCTGCAGGCGGTTAGGGCGAGCGCCGCCACCGCATGAATGCGTTTGTTCATTTTGTCTCCGGAGTTAAATAGGGCGGTGCGCGCTCAGGCAGGGACGGTGCTGCCGCGCGGGGAAGGATCCGGCAGCGGTTCGATTTTTCCAAGCACGAAGACAAAGGACACAATGCCAACCAGCAGGATCACTCCCGCGACCATGAAGGCATTGGCGAAGGAGTTGGTGGCGCCGACGATCATGCCGGTAACGATAGGTGCTGCAGCACCCATCAGGTTATTGGCGAAGTTCATGATGCCGCCGACCGTGCCTGCGCCGCCTTTCGGTGCGATCAGCGATGGCAGCGACCAGCCTACTGGTGCAGCGGAGGCCAGGCCTCCCAGCGCAATCGAGATCCAGAAGATAGCCCATGCGGGATCGGTGGTTTGCGTTGCACCGAAGACGGCAAGGCCGAACAGCATGCCGATCACCAGTACGCTCTTGCGCACCGTCGATTCGTTCTTGCCTTTGGCGATCAGATGGTCGATCAGCCAGCCGCCGACGAAGAGGTCGGTCACGGTGGCCACGGCCCATGGAATGGCGGCCAAGCCGGCGGACTTGATGATACTCATGTGCATGGTCTGTACCAGGTAACCCGGCAGCCAGGTCAGGAACAGGTAGAAGGTATAGCCATAGGCAGCGAAGCCGATGGTCAGGCCCCACACCTTGCGCCTGGTGAGCAGGTAGCCCAGCATATTGACTGCACCGCCTTCAGCCGGGCCTTCCGGTGCGGCACCGCCGCGTTGAATGTATTCGAGTTCGGCCTTGCTCAATTTAGTGTCGGCGCTTGGATCGCGATAGCACAGCAGGAAGGCGAAGAAGTAGCTGAAGCTCAGCACCGCAGTCAGGCCAAAGCCCCAACGCCAGCCAAAGGCCACCACGGTGACAGCGACCAGCGGCACGCCGATCACATTGGAGAATTTGGCGGCAGCATCGAAGATGGCGGTGGCGGTGCCGCGTTCATTGCGCGGGAACCAGTAGCCGGTGGCTTTGGAGCTGACCGGGAAGGCCGGCGCTTCGGCGATGCCGAGCAGGACGCGGGCCGCAAAGATGCCAGCGAAGCCGCTGGAGAATGCTGTAATGACCGAAGCCAGCCCCCACAGGAAGGCGCCCCAGCGGCCGACGCGGGTCGGGCCGAAGCGGTCCAGCACCATGCCGACCGGGATTTGCAGCAGCGAGTAAGACCAGGCAAAGGCGCTGAACAAAAGGCCCATGTCGACCGGAGTCAGGTTGAAGGCTTCCTGGATCTGGGGCGCGGCGACCGAGAGGCCGATGCGGTCGATGTAGTTGATCAGGACGCCGATGCCGAGCAGGGCGCCGATGCCCCAGCGGCGTTTAGCGACCTTGGTGGTGATGGCTGATTTCATGCGGTCTCCAATCTTGATTTTAGGCTTGCTATTGCAGGGTTTGCAGGATCATGTTGACCAGTTGCTGCGGCGACTGGGTCAGGTCAAGGCGCACGCCGTTTTCATCGGCTTGCAGTGGCTCCAGGTCGCGCAATTGGCTATCCAGGAGCGAGGCCGGCATGTAATGGCCAGGGCGGGTGCGCATGCGCTGTTCCAGGATCTCGCGCTTGCCGTGCAGGTGGGCGAAGCGCAGGTCCGGATCGCCATCGCGCAGCAGGTCGCGGTAGCGGCGCTTGAGCGAAGAGCAGGACAGCACCAAGCCTTCGTCGCGTTCGCGCGCAGCGCTGATTTTGCTGCGCAGCTTCTCCAGCCATCCGGCGCGGTCATCGTCATCCAGCGGGATGCCGGCCGACATCTTGGCTACGTTCTCCGGTGGGTGAAAGCTGTCGCCTTCGAGGAAAGGGACGCCAAGCGCGGTGGCCAGCCGGGCGCCAATCTCGCTCTTGCCGGCCCCGCTGACGCCCATGACGACCCAGCGCAAATTCGTATTGTTTTCCATATTTCTCCTAATGACTGATAGCGCTAACAGCGATGACAAGTTTAGACTAGCGCAAGAATTTGTAAAGAAGTTTGGATTGTGCGGCGCAGCAAGTGTCGCATCAATGATAGCGCTAGCATCGCGCTCACGGCGCGGCGACTGGGGCGGTATTTGAGGATTGCCGAGACGAAAGCGGATGTTTCCTGTATAATCTGCTTTTGCGCCTATAGGAAATACTATGCGTCTGCTCCAAAAAGCACTCACTTTCGATGACGTGCTCCTCGTCCCCGCGTATTCCAACATTCTGCCTGCGGATACGTCCCTCAAGACTCGCCTGACCCGTAACATCTCCCTCAATATTCCCCTGCTGTCCGCAGCAATGGATACCGTTACCGAAAGCCGTTTGGCAATCGCAATGGCACAGGAAGGCGGCATCGGCATCATTCACAAGAACCTGACGCCGAAAGACCAGGCGCGTGAAGTGTCGAAGGTAAAGCGTTTCGAGGCCGGCGTGCTGCGCGATCCTATCACCATTCCGCCGGACATGAAGATCCGCGACGTGATCAAGCTGACCGAGCAATATGGTATTTCCGGCTTCCCGGTTGTGCAGGGCAAGGAAGTGGTCGGCATCATCACCAACCGCGACCTGCGCTTTGAAAAAGAACTGGATGCGGAAGTGCGCGCCAAGATGACCCCGCGCGAAAAGCTGGTCACCGTCAACGAAGACGCCAACACCGAAGAAGCCAAGCGCCTGATGAACAAGCACCGCCTGGAGCGCGTGCTGGTGGTGAACGAAGCGTTTGAACTGCGCGGCCTGATCACCGTCAAGGACATTCAGAAATCCACCGAGCACCCGAACGCATCGAAAGACCAGCACGGCAAGCTGCTGGTTGGCGCGGCAGTCGGCGTTGGCGCAAAAGACGAAGAGCGTATCGACCTGCTGGTAGCGGCAGGCGTGGACGTGCTGGTGGTCGATACCGCCCACGGCCACTCCCAGGGCATCCTGGACCGCGTAAAGTACATCAAGACCAAGTACCCGCACGTTGACGTCATCGGCGGCAATATCGCCACCGCGGCCGCTGCGAAAGCGCTGGTTGAATACGGCGCGGACGCAGTCAAGGTCGGCATCGGCCCAGGCTCCATCTGCACCACCCGTATCGTTGCCGGCGTAGGTGTACCGCAGATCACTGCGATCTCCAATGTGGCTGAAGCGCTGGCGGGCACCGGCGTTCCATGTATCGCCGACGGCGGCATTCGCTTCTCGGGCGACATTTCGAAAGCACTGGCAGCCGGCGCATCCACCGTGATGATGGGCTCCATGTTCGCAGGTACTGAAGAAGCACCGGGCGAAGTGATCCTGTACCAGGGCCGTTCGTACAAGTCTTATCGCGGCATGGGCTCGCTGGGCGCGATGGCCGATGGTTCGGCTGACCGCTACTTCCAGGACGCCAGCGCCAAGCAGGACAAGTTCGTCCCGGAAGGCATTGAAGGCCGCGTGGCCTACAAGGGCTCCGTTCTGGCGATCCTGTTCCAGCTGGTGGGCGGCGTGCGCCAATCCATGGGCTATTGCGGCTGCGCCACTATCGACGAACTGAAAGAGAAAGCAGAATTCGTCGAGATCACGTCTGCCGGCATGCGTGAATCGCACGTGCACGACGTCCAGATCACCAAAGAAGCGCCGAACTACCGCTCCGAATAAGTACCTCCGCAAAGCGGCGACCACTGGTCGCCGCAATTTTTTTTTGCCCCCGCTATGCACTCAAAAATCCTCATCCTTGATTTCGGTTCCCAGGTTACCCAGCTGATCGCACGCCGCGTGCGCGACGCGGGTGTGTTCTCCGAGGTGTACCCATACGACGTTAGCGAAGAGTTCATTCGCAGCTACGGCGCATCGGGCGTCATCCTGTCCGGCTCCCACAATTCCACGCTGGAAGGCGATTCCCCGCGCGCACCGCAAGCCGTGTTTGAAATCGGCGTGCCGGTTCTGGGCATCTGCTACGGCATGCAGACCATGGCTGCGCAACTGGGCGGCAAAGTGGAAAACGGCCTGGTGCGCGAGTTCGGCTACGCTGAAGTGCGCGCCCGCAACCACACCGCACTGCTGAACGGCATCAACGACTTCGTTACCGACGAAGGCCACGGCATGCTGAAGGTCTGGATGAGCCACGGCGACAAGGTGCTGGACATGCCTCCTGGCTTCAAGCTGATGGCATCCACCGACTCCTGCCCGATCGCCGGCATGGCCGACGAAGACCGCAAGTTCTATGCCGTGCAATGGCACCCGGAAGTGACCCACACCGTGCAGGGCAAGGCCATGCTGGGCCGCTTCGTGCACGAGATCTGCGGCTGCAAGGCAGACTGGAATATGCCGGACTACATCTCCGAAGCAGTGGAGAAGATCCGCGCCCAGGTCGGCACCGATGAAGTGATCCTCGGCTTGTCCGGTGGCGTCGATTCCTCCGTGGCAGCGGCCCTGATCCACCGCGCCATCGGCGACCAACTGACCTGCGTCTTCGTCGACCACGGCCTGCTGCGCCTGAACGAAGGCAAGATGGTGATGGACATGTTCGCCAAGAACCTGGGTGTGAAAGTGATCCAGGTCGATGCGACCGATCAGTTCATGGGCCACCTGGCCGGCGTCACCGATCCTGAGCAGAAGCGCAAGATCATCGGCCGCGAATTCGTCGAAGTGTTCCAGGTTGAATCGGCCAAGCTGGTCAACGCCAAGTGGCTGGCACAAGGTACCATTTACCCTGACGTGATCGAATCGGCGGGCAAGGGCAAGAAAGGCCAGACCATCAAGTCGCACCACAACGTGGGCGGCCTGCCGGAGACCATGAAGCTGCAGCTGCTCGAGCCGCTGCGCGAACTGTTCAAGGACGAAGTGCGCAAGCTGGGCGTGGCCCTGGGCCTGCCGCACGAGATGGTGTACCGCCATCCATTCCCAGGCCCAGGCCTGGGCGTGCGCATCCTGGGCGAAGTGAAGAAGGAATACGCCGACCTGCTGCGCCGCGCCGACGCCATCTTCATCGAAGAACTGCGCAACACCCCGTACGAAGGCGCCGTGATGGCAGGCGAGGACGCACCGCAGAACTGGTACGACGCGACCTCGCAGGCATTCGCTGTGTTCCTGCCGGTGAAATCGGTGGGCGTGATGGGCGATGGCCGCACCTACGATTACGTCGTAGCCCTGCGCGCCGTGCAGACCCAGGACTTCATGACCGCACACTGGGCGCACCTGCCGCACACGCTGCTGGGCAAGGTCTCCAACCGCATCATCAATGAAGTGCGTGGCTTAAACCGCGTGGTGTACGACATCAGCGGCAAACCACCAGCGACCATTGAATGGGAATAACTTCCCGTCTGGCTGCCACTGGCAGCACCCGGTTAAAAACCTGAGCCAAGCCCCTGATTTTTTCAGGGGCTTTTTGGTTTTCTGGTGGCGAAATCTGGCAAGGATTGGCAGCGTCAAGCGGCTCCCAATGTTGGTGCTTCCGATGGTTTCCGCCAAAAAGGGTCTCAACAGGCGCCGAAATACCATCATCGCGAAAAAGTCGGATTGATGGCATCAGAACGCGCTGAGGAAAGGGGCTCCGTTTGTAGCACGTATTCAAGCGCGAACTGGGTTGTGCACCGGCCATGTACTGGAACAGCGTGCTCAGCCATGCCCTACAATGAGGGTCATGGCAGAGTCAGAAGAAGCGGGCTAGTTGGTCGACAGGACCAGCACGGTCACCGAATAAGGTGCGAAGTTGTAGCTGAACTGCTTACCAAGCCCCTTCACTTCGCTGGTCACCGGCACCACCTTGGTCGGCTCGGCGATGGTGTTGGTATCTTCCTTTTTCGCTGAGGCGAGCACGATCGCCTTACCTTGCGCAGCCACCTTGCCGGCGCCGGTCAGGTCGACCTGCACGGTTTGCGCACTGCCGATCGCGTTGACCACCTTCAGGTAAATCTCGCGGCGCTGATCGGACTTGGTCGCCGAGAAGAACATCGTCGGCACCTGCATGACAGGCGGCAGCTCCAGCGGCGTTTCCTTGTTGGGCGGCCGCTGCCAGCTTTGCGTGCTCACTTTCTCGGCATGCAGTGGCAGCGAAACATTGCCCAGGTAGTTGCTGAACATCTTCTGCATGTGGTACGACGGCGAGCCGTAGCTGGACTGCACATCGTAGCCGATCAAGTTGCTCGTCCACTGCATGCCACCCGGGTTCGCGTTCACCAGCAGCGGCGCGTAGCAGGACATCTCGACCACGTCGGCATTGCGTTCCATGCCGGCCATGAAAGCGGCGTCGGCCAGCGCGGAGTGCAGGTTGGTGGTCGGTTCACCTTCGCGCGCGGCCCACTCGCCAATGAAGACTTTCGGCCCTTTGCGCTCGTAGCTGTCGTAGCGCGCGGCGTCGTTCATCATCTCCATCGGGCTGTAGTAGTAGTGCTCGTCGACCAGGTCGGGCACCCGGCTGGTCAGCTTCTGTTGCTGGCTCAGCCAATCCTTGCCGTTGACGGTGGAGATCAGCTTGAGCTGCGGGTACTTCGCCCTGATGGCGTCGTGGAACTGGGTGTAGCGGCCGTCGTAGGTCTTCTGCTTGTCGAAGCCGTCCTCGTTGCCGATCTCGACGTAGCGCAGCTTGAACGGCGCCGGATGGCCATCCCTGGCGCGTTGCGCGCCCCATTTCGTGCTCAGGTCGCCGGTCACATATTCGATCTCGTCGAGCGCTTCCTGGACGAAGGGCTGTAAGTCCGGGCCGCCCGGAATGGTTTCGCCGTGGAGCGCATAGCCGGCGAATACCGCCAGCACCGGCTCTGCCCCCATGTCCTCGCACCACTCGAGAAATTCGAGCAGGCCCATGCCGTCGGACGAGCGGTAGCCCCAAGTGCCGCGATGGCCGGGACGCTGCTCGATCGGGCCGAGCGTTTCCTTCCACTTGAAGCGGGTCGCTACGGTCTCGCCTTCGAGAAAGTTCCCGCCCGGGAAACGTAGGAAGGCCGGCTTCATGTCGACCAGCTTTTGCATCAGGTCGACCCGGTTGCCGTTCGGCCGGTCCCGATAGGTCGGCGGGAAAAGCGACACCTGGTTGAACCAGACGGTGCCCGGACTTTCGGTGGCAATCACCAGGCGCGCGTTGGTGGTCGGCTTGACCTTGGCGCCGGTGTTCAGGTTGACGCTATAGCGCTTCCATTCACTGTTGATGCGGCCACCCTCGGCCTGCGCGTATACGGTCTTGCCGTCTGCGCCTTCAATGCTGACCGTCAGCGGCACGCCGCCGGCGTTGGTGGTTCTGGCGTAGAAGCTGGCGCGGTAACGGGTGTTTGGCTTGACGGGAATGCCCCAGTAGCCGGCGTTGGCGATGCCGACCCGGTGGCCCTGCGCGGCATGCATGGCGTCCAGCCGCAGGCTGGTGGTCAAAGCTGTGTCGGCGACGGGAAAGCGCTGGTCGAGCGCGATCGCGGCGCTGCCGCCGGCGTCTTGCACCACCGACCAGTGCACCGGCGCCTTGTCGTCGTCCTTGAAGACGCGGTTGCGCACCAGTTCAGCGTACAAGCCGCCATCGTAGGAGTAATTGATTTCTTCCGTCATCAGGCCGTACAAGGTCGGACTGAGGGGAATGCCAGGTTTGGCGAGGTCGATCTTGATGGCGGTCTGCGCCATCGCCAGCGGCGCGATCAGTGCCGCCAGCGACAGCAGGCGAGGGGCGCGGAAGCGGCGTCGCGCGACCGGCATAGCGGCACTGCGCGATAAGCTGTTCGGGTTCATTGGTGGGTAGGGCCTTATGTGATGTTCGCAACATTTATACCGCGAAGGCGGTGAAAAAACAGAAGGCCTGGCGCGCGACAAGATTGCGCCTGGCCCTATCGAATGGTCTCCAACCTTTGTCCACGATTCTGCGCACTCCTCATGTGCGTCGCAATTCTCAAAATCATCAATGCGCAGAATCATTTTTCATCATTCCTTCGCCAGGATCGGCGACAGGGAGCCGGCCGGCGGCCGACCTATCAGGCTGCGCGGGATGTAGCCGAAATCGGTCGCGCCCGGCTTTTTCCAAGCCAGCATCAATGCGAGATCCGGCCCAGGTCCCTGGAAGTAGCGCACGCGGAAGTTGTGCAAGCCCTGTTCCAACTTCAACGTCGTCGCCACCGGTGTTGGCACGTGGATGCCATCGTTGTCGATCACGTTTTCATCGTCAACACTGAGCACGGCGCCATCGTCTGCCAACAGCATCAGTTGATATGTGGCGGTTTCCTGAATAGTGACGGTAAAGCGAATATCCAGACCGAACCATTCGTTCGTCGAGCCCAGGCCGGGAAAGCCTTCCTTGAAAGAGCGCGGGGTGATGTCGAGCTGGGCCATGCAAACCCGCTTGATCGGCTTGCGCCGGCGTATTTCGGAGACCGATTGGTTGCCGACACTAAGGCGATAGACGTCGGCAATCATGCGCCGATCTGACCCTTCTGCGCATTCTTCAAATATCTTGGGTGGCGCGCTGGTCACGACTTCCTTCGCCGGCGCAGGAGCCGGCGGAGGCGGAGCCACGGCCAGGGCAGGGACTGGCGCCGGCGCCGGGGACCGGATAGCGTCGGGTACGATGTCGAGCACTGGCAGCGTGGGCATCACGAGTGGAGGCGGCGCGACGGTGGGAGGGGCAATATCCGGCGGAGTTTCGGCGATCTTTTCTTCCGGAATTATTTCCTGGAGCATGACCACGTCAACGGCACGCTGTGGTGGCTCAGGTTTGTGCGCGCGCGACATCATCATGGCAGCCAGCAAGGCAAGGTGGATGAGCAACACGACAACCATCGCAAGGCGCCGGTTCCCGCGCCGAAAGGTAGGCTGCCCTTCAGTTTCGGGCGGGGTCGAACTGGATTCCGGTGATGTACTCATACGATTCCCAATAACATTTCAATTGAACTAAATCTTTGGCCTTTGCGGACCGGCACGGTTTCATCGTGATCGCCCGGTCCGGTAGTAATCAAAGTCCACACGGCCGCCGGCGCTTTTCGTCGAATAGTAGAAGAGGGCGTAGCGGTAACCCATGAAGTGCGGGAAGGTGTAGGTAAGGCGCGAGGGCCGGCCGATGGCGGTCCAGGATTTGCCGTCAAGGCTGTAGGAGAAGCGGGCGACTTCGGGCTTCCCTGGTTTGCCGTAGATCTTGACGCTATGCCCGTCGATGCCGAAGCGGGCGTCATCGGGCGCAGATTCAAATTCGCATTCGACCCTGAGGTGAACGGTATTGCCGGAGAGGGGAATGGAGGCGAATTCCTCGAGCGGGCCGGCGTCGGCGCTTACCATGACGAGAGATTTGGCTCCGCCGCTCATTTTGACGCCAACAAAACCGTACTGTTTCTGAAAAGCGGACAGTCCGGCCCAGTCGCCGTCTTTCATGCCGCTCACGTCGATGCTGGTGGTGGCGAAACTGTTAGGGCCAAAGGTGCGTTGCGTGAGGGTATTCCTGGCCTCGGACAGGCCGGAGTCGATCCGGCTGGTGACAAAGCTCATGTAGCCCGGGCGCTTGGTGAGCGACCAGTTGCGCGGCTCGGGATTGTGATTCCATTGCCAGGCCAGGGGTAGGGGAGGAGCATCGGGCAGGCGGTCGAATTCGTCGTTGGCAACAATGCCGGAGGCGCCGGAGGCGCCCTGTCCGCCGGCTGCGATGTCGAGCGTCATGGGCACCTCGCCATCCTTGCCGAGCACGGGCCAGCCTTCCTTCCATGTCACAGGCACGAGGTAGGGGATGCGGCCGACGGCGCTGTTGTCCTTGAACAGGTAGGCATACCATTTGCCTTCCGGGGTGTCGACGAGACCGCCCTGGGCGATACCGCGGTCATCAAGCGCAATGCGACCCTCGTAGGGACCGTCGATGCTGTCGGCGCGGTGGATGGTGACAGTACGCGCCCAGCGGGTCTTGGGCGAGGCGATGTTGAACAGATAGTAGCGGCCGTTGATCTTGAAAAGCTGCGAGCCCTCGCCTCTGAGCCCGCCCTGGTCGGTGCCGAAGAGTTCATTGACGTTTTCGATAATGACCTTGTCTACGCCACCGGGCTTGATTCCGGAGAGATCGGGTTTCAGTTCGACGAGCGAAATCCGACCGCTTCCGCAAACCATGTAGACGCGACCGTCGTCGTCGAAAAACAGGCTGTGGTCACCCAGCGAAGGCGCGAAACTCGTCTCTTTCCACGGCCCGTGGTCCGGATCGCGCGTGCTGTAGATGTGGGTGCGTTCCGTGTTGGCGGAGAAAGTCGTGGCATAGAACACGCCGTCGTGGAATCGCAGGCTACTGGCCCAGGAGCCTGCGCCGTACGCGTTTTTGCCGTTTTCGAGACGCAAGGCTTCATTGTCAGCAAGGGTGTCATAGGCGTAGGAGGCCATGCTCCAGTTGACCAAGTCCGTCGACTTCATGATCGGCAGGCCCGGGCTCATGTGCATCGTCGTGCTGCTCATGTAGTAGGTTTTTCCGACACGGATGACTGCGATGTCCGGGACATCGGCCCAGATCAGGGGATTATGGGCAGGATGCGCCGGTGCCGCCGCGAGGGGCTGGGATGTGGCGGAGGCGAGTTCGGCAAATTGCCAGTAATCGAACTTGAACAGCTCTTTGGCGGCCGCACCGCGGAACACGAAGACGAGATCATGGATGCCGGAGGCACCGGAGACCAGCACGGACTGCGGCTTCCATTGTCCGGCCGTTCCGGAGACTGGCAGCGTGCCGATCAACTGGCCGCCGAGCTTGTCCAAACGAATCTCGACCTTCGCCCCAGTGGGCGCCGTCGCCTTGGCAGTGCTTGAGATGCTGGCCATGAAGGCGCGCGCACCGGCTGCGCCGAAATCGACATTGCGCACCCGGATGCTGTCCCCGTCGTGGATGTCTTTCACATTCTGTCCGCCGGCGCTGTTAGGCTCAATTTTGACACCGGAAGACCAGGCGATGGTCTCGGCTTCTACGCGCTTGTAGGGATCGAGGGTTGCGACCGGTGCTGGTCCTTCCTTGGTCGGCTGCACCGTCGGGACCGAACCATCCGGGTTGAACTTCAACTCTTCGACCGACACGGAACGTTTGAAGCCGTCGCCTCCCTTCAGCGCGGCGTTGTGGTAGAAGAGGTAGGTCTTGCCCTTGAAATCGACTACGCCGACGTGGTTGGTGAAGGCACTTTGCGGGGGCATGACGACGCCGCCGTAGGTCCACGGGCCTTCGGCTGTGGGACCGGTGGAGTAAGCGAGATGTTCAGGGAGGGGGCCACCGGCAAAAAACAGGTAGTACAGATTCTTGCGCTTGTAGAGCCAGGGTCCCTCTTCGTAGGATGTCCCGCGCAGAGCAGGCTTTGGTATCGTAAAACCTACCGTGTCCGGCGGGGTGCGCTTGCCCAAGGCCGCGACGGTCATCGGATGGCGCATGATGCCATTCTCCCCGACGCTGGTGTCGTAGGAAATCATGTCCTTGTTCAGCTTTACCGACCAGAGATTGGGATTGCCCCAGGCCAGAAAGGCCTGACCCTTGTCGTCAATGTAGACGGTCGGATCGATGCTGTCGTACAGGCCACCAGCGTGGCCGGCGATCAGCGGCTTTTTGATGGGATCGGTGTAGGGCCCCAATGGACTATCGGCCACCAGCACCCCGATGCCCCGGCCTTGCACCGGAGCATACAGATACCATTTTCCATCCCGCTCAATCACCTGGGGCGCCCAGGCGCCATTATCAAAACCGTCCCAGCCGGAGATCTCTTTGGCGGCCCAGGGGAAGTCGTGAAGTGAGGCGACCACGCCATGCTGCGTCCAGTTCACCATGTCCGTCGTCGTAGCGAGCACCCAATTCTTCAGGTTGAAGCTGTTTTTTTCCCCGACGTCTTCGTCGTGGCTGGAAAACAGGTAGAGCGTGCCCTCGTGGACCATGGGCGCCGGATCCGCGGTATACATGGTTTGAATAACCGGGTTGACCGCAAATGAGGCCGGGGGCAGCGAAGCCAACACGGACAAGAGAACTACAGCGGAGCAGCTTGTTTTTTTCATGAAGGTCGGAAAATCGGGGGGCGAAAAGCGGATAGGCGATTTAGGTGAACGAGCTTGCGGCATGGCCCAAGGCCGATAGCGAGCGACCAGATTGGATCATCATGATTTGCCTCGGGTGGTTTCATTTTTCGCGCACCGTGCTGCGATTCGAACCCATTGTGCGGGCCGGAATCGATCGCAGCAATTGAGAAAATCACCAACTTAGAACATGAAATCGGCCAATCCAGCCCTAAATACGCCCTTATCGACGGCCGGCGCGAGTGATGGCAAAGCCGTTGTTCTTAGGATATGGCGGGGCCCGAGTCCGTTAGCCAGGATAACGCCATGATGATGTTCTTTCCCTCAAAAAGGGCGAGACCACGCATGATTGGCACGGTCAGAATCACGGTCGACAGCGAAGCACCCAGTGCGATATTCACCACTGGTTGCATGCGATTGGCAATCGCCGCGCGCACGGCGGTGAGGATTTCAGGGCTTGCCGATATGAATGCCACCACGACAGCGGCGATGTTCGGCGGGACGCCGCTTTCGGCTAAGCCCGCATCCAGTGTCTTGGCCATGACTTCGGCCAATAGGCCGATGCTGATGACAGCAACGACCAGAAGCACGATCGAAGCGTGTGCGCTTCCCGGATGGCCGTGCCCGGCCACACCGGTTTCGGCGTAGCTGTAACTGAAGAAATAACTACCGGCTGCTGGGGACAAGAAGGCTGGGACGATCATCGAAATGCCGATAGCCGTCAGGATCATCACGACGTATGTGTTGCCTGAGTCGACGTTGTAGGGCTGCTCGCCATGGCGCAAGCCGCCCAATACAGCGGCTATGCCAAGGATAACGACTTCCACCAATACTGCCGCGAGCGTGAGAGTCATGCTGCCATAGGGTTCGCCAACCTTTTCGGCAAGGACTTCGGCGTGGTGGGCAACGCGCCGCGACGCCAGCATGATGGCAGCGATCAGGAGTCCAGCAGCTGCAAGTGATGCAGCCTGGCCCGCTGCCAGGGCTGCATGTTCCAGTGGGAAGGTGAAAGCTGCCATCGGGGCAGCAATACCCTAAGATGCCGGCGGAGCCGGTGTGGGCCGCCGCCGGTGGGGATTGTTACTTGATCGAGAAGCGCACGCTCATGGTGCTCTTGTCGGGGAACACGATGGCGGCCACCACTTTGGTGCCGGCGGTGACTTTGTCGCCAGTCTTGGCAACCAGGGTGTTGCCGCTGCCTGCGGTGAGCGGCGCTTCCGATTTCTCGGTGCCTTTCAGGACGGTCAAGGTGCCGGAGCCGCCAGCCATTGCGACTTCTTTGCCGTGATCGTCGACGTAGATCGTGGTCTGGCCATCCTTGTTGACCAGCTCAAATGACATGTCGCCGGCGGATTTGACAATGCCGCCATGTTTTGCCGGGCTTTCGTGAGCCATTGCCTGGCCACCTGCCATGGCGAGCGTGAAGGCCATGAGTGCCATTAGTTTTTTCATTGCAGACTCCTTAGAGAATTGCGGCAGCTTGCTTGGGCGCTGCCGCATGCCCATTTTGCGTCAATATGTTTCGTTGGCGCTACCCGCCACAAGTTGCTCCAGCGGCTTGCGGCCCACCTTCCAAAAGATCAGTGGGGTCAGGAGCGAGTCGAGTAATGTGGAACTCACCAAACCGCCAAAGATCACCACGGCAACAGGGTGCAGGATCTCCTTGCCGGGTGCTTCCGCCGAGAGCAGCAGCGGCGTCAAGGCGAAGGCTGCCACCAGTGCGGTCATCAGTACCGGTGTCAGGCGTTCCAGCGAGCCGCGGACGATCATCGGCCAGCCAAACGTTTCCCCCTCGAACTTGCACAGGTTGACGTAGTGGCTCACTTTGAGAATCCCGTTGCGCGTGGCGATGCCTGCCAGCGTAATGAAGCCGACCATCGACGCCACCGACAGCGCTACGCCGGCGATCCACATGGCGATGACGCTACCGACAAGCGCGAACGGGATATTGCCCATGATGACGAGTGCCAGCGTGCCAGAACGATAGCGGGAATACAGGACCAGGAAGATCATCAGCAGGGAGCCGAGCGAAAGGCCGAGGATCAGGCGTTGCGCCTGCTCCTGCGCCTGGAACTGTCCCTCAATGCTGATAAAGTAGCCGCCAGGCAGAGGAGTAGCGTCGACCGATTTACGAACGTCGCCGATAATGCGCGACATGCTGGAGCCGTCGGTGTTGGCATATACCACGATGCGGCGGCGGCCATTCTCGCGTCCGATCTGGTTGGGGCCATCGCTCTCCTCAACGGTGGCCACACTGGAGAGCGGAATGCGGCCCGCCGGGCTGTCCAGCATCAGGCGCTCCAGGTCTTGCGGCGTACGTTGCGCATCCGCCAGGCGCACCACCAGATCATACCGGCGCGCACCGTCGATTACCTGGGTGACCCGTGTGCCTTCAGCCAGCGCTTCAATGGCCGTCAGCACTTGTCCTGGCGCCAAGCCATGCTGGGCGGCCTTACGGTAGTCGATGTGTACCTTCACTTGCGGGATCAGGACCTGTCGCTCAACCGACAGGTCAACCAGGCCCGGTACCGATTGCAATTTGCCGCGCAGCGTATCAGCCAGTCCACGCAGCGTATCGATGTCGTCGCCGTAGATCTTCAATGCGATCTGCGCGCGCACGCCGGACAGCAGGTGGTCAAGTCGGTGCGAAATCGGCTGGCCGATGGCGACCGATGCGGGGATCGCCGACAGCTGGGCGCGGATTGCGGCCATGACCTCCTCGCGGCTGCGCTTGGACGGCTTGAGATCGACGTCGATCTCGGAGGAATGGACGCCTTCGGCGTGTTCGTCGAGTTCCGCGCGCCCGGTGCGGCGCCCCACCTTGGTGACCTCAGGCACCTGGCCGATTAACGTTTCGGCCAGGGAACCCAGCCGGTTGGCCTCGGCCAGCGAGGTGCCCGGCGTGAACATCATGCCCATCACCAGCGAGCCTTCGTTGAATGCCGGCAGGAAGGCGCGCGGGAAGAAGGGCACCGAGGCGGCGGCAAGTACCACGAGCACCGCTGCGCTCGACAGAATGACCTTCATGCGGGGGAAGCACCACGCCAGCAGTCTTTCATCGAACGCCTTCAAGCGCGTGACCAGCGGACTGTCGCGGTGCACTTTGAGCAGCGACGCTGGCAGCAGGTAGTAGGCCAGGACCGGTGTCACCGTCATCGATACCAGCAGCGAGGCCAAAATCGAAGCGATGTAGGCGATGCCGAGCGGTGCAAATAAACGGCCTTCAATACCGGGCAGCGCGAAGAGCGGTACGAATACCAGTACCACGGTTGCGGTAGCGTAGACGATGGCCGAGCGCACCTCCACCGAGGCTTGCCAGATCACCTCCAAGACCGACACGCCCTCTTCGCGGCGCTGGCGTAGGCGGCGCTGGATGTTCTCCACGTCCACCACCGCATCGTCGACCAGTTCTCCAATCGCAATGGCCAGGCCGCCGAGGGTCATGACGTTGATCGATTGTCCGAGCAGGTGGAAGGCGAGGGCGGTCAATGCCAGTGACAGGGGGATTGCAACCAGCGAAATGGCCGTGGCGCGTGCGCTGAGCAGGAATGCAAACAGTACCACCGCGACCAGGATCGCGCCGTCGCGCAGGGCGTCCTGTACGTTACCTATCGAAGCATCAATAAAGTTCGCCTGCCTGAACAGCACCTGCGGCGCAGCGATGCCTGCCGGCAGGCCTTGTTTGAGCTCGGCTAGTGCGCTTTCGATATCGCGTGTCAGGCGCACGGTGTCGCCGGCTGGCTGCTTTTGCACGCTGACGATGACCGCTGGCTTGCCGTTCATACCGGCGTCGCCGCGCTTGAAGGCTGGCGCATAGCGTACGCTGGCCACTTGCTCCAGCAATACAGGTGTGCCGTTGCGCCAGGCAACGGCCAAACCTTTCGCGTCCTCCAGCTTGCTGGTGCGTCCAAGATTGCGGATCAGGTATTCGCGGCTGTTCAGGTCAATGAAGCCGCCGCTGGTGTTGGCTGCGTAACCGCGCAAGGCACTGGTGACTTGCTCCAGCGTCACGTTGAATTGCGCCATGCGCGCCGTGTCCGGCGCAACCCGCAATTGCCGCACCTCGCCCCCGATGGGGATCACCTGCGAAACGCCGGGAATCGACAGCAAGCGTGGACGTAGCACGAAGTCCGCATATTCCCGTGCGCGCATCGGATCGGTCTTCGCCTGGTCGATCGGCAGCGCGATCAGCATGATCTCGCCCATGATGGACGATACCGGACCCATGATCGGGGTAACCTGTCCCGGCAATTGTTCTTTGACCAGTGCGATTCGCTCTGAAACCAGTTGGCGATTGCGATAGGGATCGGTGCCCCAATCGAACTCAGCGTATACGATGGAGAGGCCAACGCCGGACACGGAGCGCACTCGGCTCACGCCGGGCATGCCGTTGAGTGCTGTTTCAATCGGGAACGATACCAGCTGCTCCACTTCCTCGGGCGCCATGCCGCCAGCCTCCGACAGTACCGTGACCACCGGCTTGTTCAGGTCAGGGAACACGTCGACTGGAGTGCGCCCTGCCGTCAGCGCGCCATATACCATCAGGAGCGCGGCAGCGGCCAGCACGAACAGTCGGTTGCCCAGGCTGAAACGAACTAAGTAACTAAACATGGCGCTCCTAGCGGATCTGGTTGATCAGCGCGGCACCAGACACCACCACACGGTTTTCCGGGCTCAGGCCCTTAGTGACGACGACCGTGTGCGCATCCAGTGACTTGGCCTCGACAGGCTGGGCGATGAAGCGCATGGCGCCGGACTTGATCCACACCACCGTCTCATTGGCTGGATTGCGAACCAAGGCCGCAGCGGGCAAGGCGATGCCTTTCTCTGTCGTTTTCAAGCGCGCCAGCACGGTGACCGGCTGGCCCACGGCGAGCTGTAAGCCGGCTCCCTTGGCCTGGAAGTGCACCGGCAATGCACCGTCACGCAGGCTGCGCGCGCCGCCTAGCAGGCGCAGTTGCGCCTCCGGTGCCTGCACCAGGCTCGCCGTCGCAATGCGATTGGCAAGGCTGACATCTGGAGTGGTGGCCTCGACCAGCATGCGTTCCGGGTGGACCACTTCGAACAGCACGTCGCGCGACTCGACGATCTGTCCAGTCATCACGAGCGCGCTGGCCAGGACTCCATCGGTGGGGGCAACAATCGGTTCAGCACCGCCGACTGCCGCACTGATCGCTTTATCGCGCCCTTGCAAGCTTGCCAGTTCGGCGCGCGCGGCGTCGATATCCTTTTGTGGAACCGTGCCTTCCAGTGATTCGAGGCGCTTTACGCGCTGCTCAAGCAGGTTGCGGTTGGCGCGGAGGTCTGCTAGCGCCGCCTGCTGGGCGCCTCGTTCCGCCGCACTGGCGACAGGGCGCAGCAGTGCCAGGACTTCTCCTTTGCGTACCGCCTGGCCGGGCACCGGCAATCCCTTCGGACCGGCTTCGATGCGACCGGCAAACGGCGCCTGGACGCGACCTCCGGCGTTGGGATCAATCGCGGTGCGTCCATTCAGTTCGACCGTGACAGGATGTTCTCCGGCCTCCGCTCTGACGGTGCGAATCGCCATGCGGCGCTGCGCCAACTTCGGCACATTGACGCTGCCATCGGGCAGCCGCGCCAATCCGCTGGCGCTCGTGGCGTTAGCGCCGTCGAGGTGTTCGCCGTTCGGGCCGTGCGCCCCAGGGGACGCTTGTGCAGCAACGCTGGAAGCAAGCAATGAAGCCAGCGCTATTAGTTTCAGTTTCGTGTTCATGGTGTTCTATTCACTTCTTGGCAGTCAGGCGGCGGCGCAGGATCAAGCCGCCCGCCAGCAGGAACAATGCAGCGCCGCCAGCCCAGTAAGTCCAAAGCGGCAGGCCCGCTTGCGCGTGCTGCGCTGCGCGCGGCACGTCCAATGCCCCTTCCAGCAGGTCGCTTTCATTGCCTGCGACGAAGGTGAACATCAACTGGTGCTTTCCGGGGGTAGATATCGCCTGCAGAAACTTTGGATCGTCAATCGCGTAATCGCCGAGGTCCGAATGGAACTTGGCCTGCGCCTTTATCCCTTGGTATTGGACTTCCAGCTTGCCGTTCAGTACAGGCTCGTTGGTGTCATAACGGTCGATCATGACCGACAATTCGCCGCCTGACAGGTGACCGACGAGTTCAAACAACTCGGTAAAGGTTTCAATGCGTGGGACGCTGCCGGTACTGGTAACCGATGCCGGGCCGTCCAGGTGTTCGCCGTTGGGGCCGTGTGCGCCTGGCGAAGCGAAAACTGGCGCGACTAGCGCCAGCAAAAACAACAATGTGGTCAGTCGTTTCATGGAATGATTCCTAATGCTTGGTTAAGTTCAGCCCGCGCCATACCCAAGGCTACGCGCTGCTGGCGAAGCGCGATCTGGGCCTCATGGCTCAGAATCCTGGAGCGCAGCAGTTCCGGCAGCGCGCGCTCGCCTGCGGCAAAAGCTTTGTCGAAGAGTCGGGTGTGCTCCTGCATGGCGCCAGCACGCTGCTCGGCCAGGCGAAGCGCTTCTTCGGCATCGGCTAAGCGGTCGCGCGCGAGTGCAATGTCTGCCTGTGCCTGGGCCTCTAGCTGGGCCAGGTCGGCGCTGGCCGAAGCCAGCTGCGTGGTCGCGGCGGCTTCCGCGGGACGGTTGCGCTGCTGACCGATCAGCGGGATTTGCAAGGCTATGCCGATGCTGCGATCGTTTGGCATACCGACGCCATCGCGCTCACGCCGCATTGATACCGCCACCGTCGGTGCTGACGCCGGCTGGGCCCGCACTGCCGCAATGGCCGCGCGGGCGCGTAGCTCGGCGGCCCGTGCCGCTTGGAGGCGCAGGGGAATCGGTTCGCCAGATGGCGCCACAGGCTCGATTTCAACGTCGGGCAAGGTGGTCATCCCGGTCAGGACGGAAAACCGTGCCAGTGCAGCTTTCGCGTCGGTTCGGGCTGCGATGAAATTGCTGTGTGCCAGTGATACTTCTTGGCTCGCAAGCAGTACATCACTGCGCGCCAGATCGCCAGCCTTGACGCGCCGTTCGACGTCATTAGCCAGTTCTTGCAGGTGGGACCAGTGGTCGGCGCGCTCGATCTCAATTTCCTTGGCGGCGCGAGCCTGCCATAGCCGTGTTCGCACCTGGCCGGAAATTTCAAGCTTGGCCTGCGCCAGTTGTGAGGCAAGTTCGTTGGCACTGGCATTGGCGAGATCCGTGCGGCGTGCCTTTTGACCAGGAGTCCAGATTGGGGCCGATAACGATATCTCGGATTCTCGTCGCTCGTGCCGGTCTGTCCATTGGTCAGTACGCTGTAAAATGCCCAGCGTCGGCGCGCTGGCGAGCCATGAATCCGCAAGTGCCAGGCCAGCGGCCGCTTCATCCTGTCGCGCTTCCAAGGTGCGGACTTGGGGCGAGCGCTGCCAGGCGTTTTCGACAAGGATATGAAGGGTAGCCTGCGGCGCAGAGGGCTGCGCAGGCTGCGCGAACGCCAAGGCTGGCCCCAACAGGGCCAGCCCGGCGAAAGCGCGGGGCAGTCTAAAGACGTGCATGGGTACTACTCCATCGGATGATTAGGAATCAGCGAGGAATGCGGGCACGATGCGGCTTTGCCGCAATCAAAGGGATGTGCTGGGCACCCTCGGCAGTTTAGCCGAGGGCGAGTGCGGGAGGCCGGTGCGGTAGCTCCAGCATTGGATCAGGAATATAGGCGATAACACGGGCAGAAACGATCTCTACCAGCTGGTCAGGCGCTGCGGCGACTGCCGGGAGCAGCAAACCAGTAGGCTGTGGTGAACAGGAATGATCCTGCACATGCTGGACCGATTCGTCGGACGCGTCGAAGTGAATTGACCCGTCGGCCTCGTGGTGATGGCTCACGTGCTCGTCATGCAGTACCCCGTGCGCAAACGAGCGATCCCCAGTTTGAATATCCTCGCTCCAATGCCTGGCAAAGCCTTGCAATGGTAGGCAAAACATTAATAGGATACAGAGAAGTTGGCGCATAGGTGAGGGCGATTATAGCAGTGGGAACGCCACGTGCAAGTTGTACTCGACTTTGCTCGTCCGATTGGGCGCCTTATGGTTGCGGAGTCCAGAAAGTGATTGCAGTTGCCGCAACCATCCTCGCTAGCTGACCGAGAATGAATCTGGGCCGCCCCGGTGGACTATATTCGCTAGCGTTCGGCAGCGCGGACGAGCTTGTTCCAAATGAACAGGGCTGATTGCATCATCGTCGAGGTGTAGCGGGCACACGAACATCCTTACCTCGATCTCCGACCGCCTGGGCTGCAAGATATGCACGGGACGCCGCAAATGAATCGACCGCCGCCAGGCCATCGTCTAAGGTGAAGCCTTTGGTATCTTTGGGCGTTCTATGCGTGTATTGCTTTCTATTCGTCGGGTGATCGAAACGCTAGAATTGCGGAATTGCATTGTTGGAAACCCCGCGTGAAAGTCGAAACCCCTTTACTTGTTCCTGTGCTGGCCGCACTGCCGGTGTCAGCCTGCATGGTCATTTTGGGCCTACCCGCCGTCAGTGATCACTATATCGTTGCCTTTCGTACGCTGTTCCTGGTCGCCTGCATGCTATGGCTTATTCCGCTGACGCTGCTGCAGCGGGCCATGTGGCGTCGCGATTGGTCCTGGCTGCGCATGGGATTGATACTGCTGGTGATTACCTATGCCATGGCCATTACGAACGCCCTGCTGGGGCAGTCTTTCGGGATCGCGCTCGGAATGGAAACCGGCTATCAATGGGGCCGGCTGGCACGCGGACTGGATAGCTGCTGGCTGGCGCTGATCGCCTTTTGTGCGGTCCACGCGATGGGTGCCTACTATCTGTCCCTGCAACAGGTGCGTTTGCATCTGGCCCAGGCGCAAGGCGCCGCGCGCGATGCCGAGCTGCGCGCACTGCGACTGCAGGTCAATCCACACTTCCTGTTCAATTCCCTGAACGCGGTATCCGCGCTGGTGTCGGCCCAGTCCAACCGGGAGGCCAATCGCATGCTAGCGTCACTGTCCGACTTTCTGCGCGCCACCCTGGCGCATGACGGTCGCCACGAGCATGCGCTGGCCGATGAACTGGCCCTGCTCGATGCCTACCTCGCCATCGAAAAGGCGCGGCTTGGCGAACGCCTGCGCCTGACGATGAAGGTCGGCCCCGACCTGCTGGACAGCGTCGTGCCTTACCTGATCCTGCAACCGCTGGTGGAGAACGCGATCCGTCACGGCATTGCACCGCTGCCGACGCCCGGGGGGCTCGACATTCTGGTCGAGCGTGAGGGCAAGCGCCTGCTGATCGACGTAAAGAACGATGGCCAGAAGCGGCCGCACTCGGCCAGCGGCATCGGCCTGGCGAACGTCAGAGAACGCTTGCGCCACCTGTATGGCGCGGAGCATCAGGTGGATGCCGGCTGGAGTATGGACGACCGCTTCCAGGTTCGAATCGCCATGCCACTGCGCGCTATGGAGGTGGCAGCATGAACATCCGCGTCGTGATCATCGACGACGAGCCGCTGGCCAGGCTGGCAGTCAAAGTCAGGCTGGCGCGTCGCGACGGCTTCGAGCTGGTGGGTGAATTCGGGGACGGCACCAGCGCTCTCGAAGGTATTGTGGCGCTGCGGCCCGACTTGGTGTTCGTCGACGTCGAAATGCCAGGCAAGTCCGGCATCGAGGTGCTGGCCGCGCTGCCGCCGGCGCAGCGGCCGATGGCGATCCTGCTCACTGCCTACGACAGCTTTGCCCTGCAAGCCTTCGAACTGGCCGCCCTCGATTACCTGCTTAAGCCGGTCGATGACGAACGTTTCGACGAAGCGCTTGACCGCGCACAGCAGGCTTTTCCTAACCGCAGCCAGGGCCGAGCCGTTGCATCGGCCGCTGAACCGGCGCTGCAAAGTTTCAGTGTGCGCGTCGGAACGCGCACGGTGCTGGTGCCGGTGGCGGAGGTTGAGCGCATCGAGGCCGACGGCGACTATGCGTCCCTGCATTCAAATGGGACGACCTGGCTGGTGCGCGAACGCCTGCACAGCCTGGCCCGGCAGCTCGATCCGCGCCAATTCCACCGGGTACATCGATCAACTATCGTGCGGCTGGACATGATCGCCGAGCTGCGCTCGCTCACCAACCGCGATGCCTTGCTGCGCATGCGTGACGGTAGTGTCCTGCGCGCCAGCCGCACTTATATGCCCGCCTTGGCGGCTGCGCTGCAGCAGCGCAAAACGAGGCCCGATTCGCAGTCCAACTTGGAGAATGTATGTTAGTTAGTAAGAAGCTTGTCGCAGGCGCTGTATTGAGCATGCTGTTGTCTTCGTCCGCACTGGCAGCGGATGACGCTCCGTTGAACGCATCCGAGCGCGCTGCGATCGTGCAGACGCTGGTCGCGAAAATGAACGCAAATTACATTGAGCCCGCCGTGGCCGAACGCGTTGGCCGTGCGATTGCAAACAAGAATGCCAAGGGGGGATATGCGTCCGCCGCCGGCGCGAAATCATTCAGCGAGGCATTGGCCAAGGATTTGCGCGAAATCAGTGGTGACAAGCACTTCGGCGCCAGGGTGTTTGAAGGATTCAATGACTCTAACGGTGCTGCCGAGCCGCTCAGCCGTGCCCAGATCGACGACTGGCGCGAGCAGATCGAGCGGCGCGGTTATGGCATCCAAAAGATCGAGCGCCTTCCCGGAAACGTTGGCTATATCGAGCTACGCAATTTCGGCAGCCCGGAATTCGTCGCCCCGGCATACACTGCGGCGATGTCGCTCATGGTCGGAACGGATGCGCTGATCCTCGACCTGCGCCGCAACGGTGGCGGCAGCCCGACGAGTGTGGCGTACCTGATGAGCCACTTTTTCCCGGTCGGCGATCACCGGCACCTGATCGACATGTACAACCGACCGGAGAATACAACGCAGCAGTATTGGACTGTACCGACGGTCGGACAGCGTTACGACAAGCCGGTGTACGTGTTGACCTCGGCTCGCACCTTTTCCGGCGGGGAGGATTTCGCTTACGGCATCCAGGCGCACAAGCGCGGGACGGTGGTCGGGGAGGTCACCGGCGGCGGCTCCAATCCTGTGGGGTGGTTCAGCTTGGGCCATGACATTGCTGTTGCGATCCCGACCTCGCGCACGACCAATGTTGTCACCAAAACCAACTGGGAGCATGTCGGTGTGAAACCCGACATCGCGGCGACTGCGGCGCAAGCGCTGCAAATGGCACACGCCACCATCCTGCGCAACCTGGTCGCTTCCGCAAAGGAAGACAAAGGACGCACCGAGCTGCAACGCCTGCTGGCCATGGTGGAGAAGGGGGAAGCCGAGCAGCCAGTCTATTTCCTCAGGGGTGAGCGTTAATCGACTTTCCATGCGAGGATGCAATGTAGTCTGGTGAGCAGATCTGAGCTTACCTGGCATGGCCTTTGATCGCATCATCTTCGACGTGTAAGAACATCGACGCGGATCGTGAGCAATAGTGGCGTTTTGAACTAATCTCGTTGATAACCGAATGGAAGTGACAGAATATTAACTGTCGTTTCCATTGGTAACTCAATAGTGGCTCTGTTGGGGCCATTATTGTCCGCATTGCTCAAGCTCTTCGCCACACGCGGCTACCGCGTGTTGAGTGTGTAGCAGGATTATTGCCACGAGGGTATGGCAGCCTACCGTTTGGAAAAGCGCCTGCTGCCGGCCGCGCCATGCGGGTGAATCAGTCGCCCGAGGCCGACAATTGCAGCCGGTACCCGACTGCCGTCTCGGTGATCAGGTACTGGGGCTGCGCCGGATCGTCTTCCAATTTGTGGCGCAGATGTCCCATGTAGATACGCAGATAATGGCCGTTGTCTGCTTGGGCCGGCCCCCATACCGCGCGCAGCAATTGCGGGGCGGTCAGTACCCGGTTGGCATTGGCCACCAGCACCGACAGCAGGCGGTATTCGGTCGGCGTCAGGTGCACATGCTCGCCGCGCTTGGTGACCCGGCGAACCGGCAGGTCCACTTCAACTTCCCCGAACCTGACGCTGCCGGACAAGGTCGATTGCGGCTGGCGCAGGCGCCGTTGCGCGGCGCGCACGCGCGCCAGCAATTCGCCAACGCCGAACGGTTTACCGAGGAAGTCATCGGCGCCGGCATCAAGGGCCTTGATCTTGTCGGCTTCATCGACCCGCGCCGAAAGCACGATGACGGGCACATTGGACCACTTGCGCAGGTCGGCGATCAGGTCAATGCCATCGCCATCCGGCAGCCCCAGGTCGAGGATGATCAGGTCCGGGCGACGGGTGCCGGCATCGATCAGGCCGCGTGCCAGGTTGGCCGATTCGTGCACGTGCCAACCTTCTTCTTCCAATGCGCTGCGTACGAAGCGGCGGATCTGGGGTTCATCTTCGACCAGCAAGGCGGTGGGAATGATCTCGGCTTGTTGCTTGTTCATACTTCCTCAATTTCAGGGGCCTGGGGCGGGGTTCCGACAGGCAGCGTAAACACCACCGCGGCACCGCCCAGCGGCGACTTGTCGGCGCGGATCGTGCCGCCGTGGGCTTCGACGATGGCGCGGCAAATCGCTAGGCCCAGGCCGACACCAGGCTTGGCAGACTCTTTTTCGCCGCGGGTGAATTTTTCAAAGATCGCTTCCTCGCGTCCGCGCGGCAGGCCCGGGCCGTTATCGTACACCATCACACGCACCAGATCGCCGCGCTGTACGGCGTAGATCACGATGGAGGAAGCTGGCGGCGTGTACTTGGCCGCGTTTTCAATTAGGTTGCAGAGCACGCGTTCGATAAGGACCGCATCGAAGCGCAGCAGCGGCAAGTCGAGCGCCAGTTGCGTGCTAACCTTATGCTCTTGCAACTGCAGTCGGCTGGCGCGCAAGGCACTGCCCACGACTTCCTCGAGGGGTTGCCACTGTAAGTTGAACTTCAGTTCACCGCTTTCGATGCGCGCCATATCAAGCAGGTTGGCGACCAGTGCACTCATGCGAAGCGATTCCGTGTGCAGGCATTGCGCGAGATCGAGCTGTTGGGGCGACAACGGTGGACGCGAGCTGGCCAGTGATTCGGAGAAGCCTACCAGCGAAGTGAGCGGTGTGCGCAGGTCATGCGACAAAGCGGCAAGGAGCGAGTTGCGCAGTCGCTCCGATTCCATGCTGATCAGGGCATTTTGTGCCACTTCGATATAGTGGACACGCTCCAGTGCAATCGCCGCCAGAGCAGCAAACGTCTCAAGATGCTGCCGTTGTTCGGGAATCATGATCCAGCGTCGTTGCGGAGGCTCGATGGCCAGGATGCCACGTGTGCGCATAGGCGCAACCAGCGGCATGTAAAACAGCGGACTGGCGGGGAGTGTGTCGGTCCCGATGCCCGCACTTTCGGCATGGTCAAAGGCCCACTGCGCCACGCCCAGGTCGAATGCGGCGTTGGATGCTACGCCGCTTGGAAGGTGCAGGCGACCATTATCGTCCGGCACGAGCAGCGTGGCTTTGGCGCCGAACGTGCTTCGAGTGAATTGCGCGGTGGTGTCGAAGATCTGTTCCGTCTGCAGCGCGCCCGATAGTTCGCGCGCGAACTCATACAACGCGCGCGCTCGCGACTCACGGTAGGACGCAACCCGCGCCTGGAATCGCAGGCCCGCAGTCAGATGCCCGGTAATCAACCCGACTGCAAGCATGACGATGAAGGTGATCGTGTACTGCAGGTCCGAAATGGCAAAGCTGAAACGCGGTGGTACAAAAAAGAAGTCGAAACAGGCGACGCTGACGCAGGTCGCCAGTACCGACGGACCGCGGCCAAAGCGGACCGCAACGATGAACACCACCAGCAGGAACAGCATGGCGATGTTGGCGAGGTCCAGCCACCCGATCAGGGGGGTCGCGAGAAGAGCCATTCCGACGCTGGCACCGGCCGCGATCGCGTAGCCGGTCACATTGCGCTTGATGATCTCCGCCTGTTCGTCAGCATCGGTGGTGGGGGCGGGGCGCGGCGCTTCGTCTCGCCTATCGACCGCGACCTCGATCAAGTCGACGTCGGGTGCATACGATGCAAGTGAACGGATATGGGAGCGGCGCCATGGCCACGTCGTATGGCCGCGCCCCATCGTGATCTTGGACAGGTTGTGGCTGCGTGCATAGTCGACCGCAGTGGCCGCGATGTCGCTGCCGGAAAGCACTGCAGTATCAGCGCCAAGGTCCTGCGCCAGCTTGAGCGTTTGCAGGATGCGTTCCCGCTCGGTCGTCGGGAGTCGTTGCAGGCTGGGCGTTTCGACGTAGATGGCATGCCACTCCGTGCCAAGCTGTCCGGCCAGGCGTGCGGCGCTGCGCACCACCTGTTCGCAGCCAGGGCGTGGGCCCACCAGCGCCAGGACCGATGCTCCGGTCTTCCAGATATTGTCGATGGACTTTTCGACACGGTAGGCGCGTACATCGTCCTCGATGCGGTCGGCAGTGCGACGCAGGGCCAGCTCACGCAGGGCAATCAGGTTCCCTTTGCGGAAGAAGTTGTTGGCGGCGCGTTCCGCTTGCTGCGTGTGGTACACCTTGCCGCCCTTCAGGCGAGCCAGCAATTCGTCGGCGGGGATATCCACCAGCACCACTTCATCGGCGGCATCGAATACGGTGTCCGGCACCGTCTCGTTAACCTGTATGCCAGTAATGCCACCGACCACGTCATTGAGGCTCTCCAGGTGCTGCACGTTGACTGTGCTGAAGACATTGATGCCGGCTTCCAATAATTCCTCGACGTCTTGCCAGCGTTTCGGATGGCGCGAACCAGGCGCGTTGGAATGGGCCAGCTCGTCGATCAAGACCAGCGGTGGCTGGCGCTCGAGTGCGGTGTCGATGTCGAATTCGCCGAGAGACTTGCCCCGGTAGGCAATCTGCTTGAGGGGCAGGATGTCCAGGCCATCGAGCAGTGCAGCAGTCTCGCTGCGGCTGTGGGTCTCGACGATGCCGACCAGGACCGGTTGCCCAGCGGCCTGCAGCTGGCGGGCGGCTGACAGCATGGCGTAGGTTTTGCCCACCCCAGCCGACGCCCCGAAATAGATACGCAGTTTGCCCCGCGCTGCCTTGCGCTCCTGTGCCTGTACTTGCGCCAGGAGTGCATCGGGGTCTGGGCGGTCGTCGTCGAGTGGAATCATATCAGCGAGTATGCGGTGTTTTACCGTCCAGCGCCAGGTTCAGGGCCAGGACGTTTACGCGCGGTTCGCCGAAGACGCCGAAGTACTGCTTGTTCGAATGCTGTTCAACCAGCTTTTGTAGCAGCTCCGGCGTCATACGGCGCTGGTCCGCAACTCGATGGAGCTGGTACTGCGCGGCTGCCAAGCTGATTTCGGGGTCCAGCCCGCTGCCCGAAGCAGTCACCAGGTCGACCGGGATCGGCGCCTTGTTATCTGGATCGGCTGCCTTCAGCGCATCCACACGGCCCTTGACGGCGTCCGTGAAGGCCGGGTTCTGCGGCCCCTGGTTGGAAGCGGAAGAACCGTTGGCGTTATATGGCATCGGGCCAGTGGCAGACGGCCGTCCCCAGAAGTATTTGGGCGAGGTGAACTGCTGGCCAATCAGCGTCGAGCCAATTGCCTTGCCGTCCACTTCAATGATGGAGCCAGACGCCTGGTGGGGGAACAGGGCCTGGCCAGCGCTGGTCACGGCCAGCGGGTAGATTACGCCAGTGGCCAGGGTCAGTGCCCCGAACAGCACGAGGGCGGGGCGGAAAGTCGAAATCATAGGGTTCTCCAGCTTATACGAGGTTGAGTGCTGCCAGCAGCAGGTCGATTAGCTTGATGCCGATGAACGGCAGGATCAGGCCGCCGATGCCGTAGATCAGCAGGTTGCGGCGCAGCAGCACGGTGGCGCCGATGGCGCGGTAGCGCACACCTTTCAGGGCCAGCGGGATCAGGAAGACGATGATCAGTGCATTGAAGATCACCGCCGACATGATGGCTGAGTTTGGGCTCGACAGGTGCATGATGTCCAATGCCTTCAACTGCGGGTAGGTACCCACGAAGGCCGCCGGGATGATGGCGAAGTACTTGGCCACATCGTTGGCAATCGAGAAGGTGGTCAGCGAGCCGCGCGTCATCAGCATCTGTTTTCCGATCTCCACGATCTCCAGCAGCTTGGTCGGGTTGGAATCCAGGTCAACCATGTTGCCGGCCTCTTTCGCGGCCTGGGTGCCGGAGCTCATGGCGACCGCCACATCGGCCTGAGCCAGCGCCGGGGCGTCGTTGGTGCCGTCACCGGTCATGGCCACTAGCCGGCCGTCGGACTGGTAATTGCGGATCAGCTTGAGCTTGTCTTCCGGGGTTGCTTCGGCCAGGAAGTCATCCACACCCGCTTCGGCGGCGATCGCGGCAGCGGTCACCTTGTTATCGCCCGTGATCATCACAGTCTTGATGCCCATGCGGCGCAGCTCGGCAAAACGTTCCTTGATGCCGCCCTTGACGATGTCCTTCAGTTCCACCACGCCCATGACGTGGCCGGAATCGGCCACCACCAGTGGCGTGCTGCCGCGGCGCGACACGTCGTCGACGCTACGCAGGACTTCAGCGGGAAATTCCTTGCCCATTGCTTCCACGTGCTTGCGCACGGCTTCGGCGGCGCCCTTGCGCACTTCACGGCCATCCATATCAACGCCGCTCATGCGGGTATTGGCGGAGAACGGCAGGAAGGTGGCGTGAACCGGCGACAGCTCGCGTTCGCGGATGTTGAACTTCTGCTTGGCCAGCACGACGATGCTGCGGCCTTCCGGCGTTTCATCGGCCAGCGAGGCAAGTTGCGCCACATCTGCCAGCTCACGCTCGGTGACGCCTGGCGCCGCAAAGAAGGCCGAAGCCTGGCGGTTGCCGAGGGTAATGGTGCCAGTTTTGTCCAGCAGAAGGACGTCGACGTCACCAGCGGCTTCCACCGCCCGGCCCGAGGTAGCGATCACGTTCGCCTGCATCATGCGGCTCATCCCGGCCACACCAATGGCCGATAGCAGACCGCCGATGGTGGTCGGAATCAGGCAAACCAGCAGCGCGATTAGTACTGTGATGGTGATGGGGGTGCCGGATTGCGCCACTTCCACCGAGAACATGGACATCGGCAGTAGGGTTGCGGTCACCATCAAGAACACGATCGTCAGTGCCACCAGCAGGATGGTCAGGGCGATCTCGTTCGGGGTCTTCTTGCGCTTGGCGCCTTCCACCATGGCGATCATGCGGTCGAGGAAAGTCTCACCCGGATTGGCGGTGACCTGCACTACCAGCCAGTCGGACAACACGCGAGTGCCGCCCGTAACGGAGGAAAAGTCGCCGCCCGATTCTCGGATCACGGGCGCTGATTCTCCCGTAATGGCGCTTTCGTCCACCGAGGCCACGCCTTCGATGACGGTGCCGTCGATGGGGACCACGTCGCCGGCTTCCACCAGCACGTAGTTGCCCTTGCGCAGATCGGTGGCAGGGCATGGCAACCACGTGGTGCCATGCTTGGGCATCGACAGCTTCTTCGAGGTGACGCTCTGCTTCAGGCTGCGCAGCGAAGCGGCTTGTGCCTTGCTACGGCCTTCAGCCAGCGCTTCGGCGAAGTTGGCGAAAAGGACGGTGAACCACAGCCAGATGCTGGTGGCCAGGATAAAGCCCGAACTGGCTTCTCCTTGGCCAGTCAGAGACTGGATGTAGAGCAGCGTGGTGATGATGCTGCCGACGTAGACCACGAACATCACCGGGCTGCGGAGCTGCACCGCTGGACTGAGCTTCTTGAAAGAGTCAACAATGGCAGGCACCACCAGTTGCGAGTCAAGCAGCTTCAGGCGTTTGCTCGGCTGCAGGGTATGCATCGCCATTTCTTGTTGGGTTTGAGCTTGCGACATAAAGGCGCTCCTTATTTATACAGTTGCAGGTGTTCGATGACCGGGCCGAGGGCCAGGGCAGGAACGTAGTTCAGGACGCCGACCAGCAGCACCACGGCCACCAGCAGGAATACGAACATCAGGCCGTGGGTCGGCATGGTGCCGGAAGTGACTTGCAGGCGTTGCTTGCCAGCCAGCGAACCGGCGATGGCCAGCACTGGCACAATCATGGCGAAGCGGCCGAACCACATGGCGATCGCCAACATGGTGTTATAAAACGGTGTATTGGCTGAGATGCCGGCAAACGCGCTGCCGTTGTTGTTGGCGGCGGAACTGAAGGCGTACAGGATTTCGGTGAAGCCATGCGCGCCAGGATTGGCCACCGCTACCTTGCCCGGTTCTGTCATAACGGCAATCGCGGTACCCACGAGCACCAGGGTCGGCGTGACCAGGATGGCGATTGAGGTCATCTTCATTTCATAGGACTGAATCTTCTTGCCGAGGTATTCTGGGGTGCGTCCAATCATCAGGCCGGCGATGAACACTGCCATGATGGCGAAGATCAGCATGCCATACAGGCCCGAGCCAACGCCGCCGAATACTACTTCGCCCAGCTGCATCAGCAGGGTCGGGCCCATGCCGCCCAGGGGGGTGTAGGAATCGTGGAAACTGTTCACCGCGCCGCAGGAAGCGGCGGTGGTGACGGCCGCGAACAGGCCGGAGGCCGAGATGCCGAAGCGCGCTTCCTTGCCTTCCATATTGCCGCCCGGCTGCAGTGGGCCTGCCGACTGGTCGATCCCCATCGCTTGCAGGGCCGGGTGGCTGGTCTGTTCAGCAGCCATAATGCCCCCCGCCGCCACCACGAACATGATGCTCATGGCGCCAAGTACTGCCCAGCCCTGGCGGCGATCGCCCACCAGGTGGCCAAACGCAAAGCACAATCCGGCGGGAATCAGGAAGATCGCCAGCATCTGGCTGAAGTTCGACAATGGGGTTGGATTTTCGTAGGGGTGCGCCGAGTTGGCGTTGAAGAAACCGCCACCGTTGGTGCCGAGCATTTTGATCGCTTCCTGGGAAGCGACCGGGCCCATGGCGATCAACTGGGTGCTGGCAGATTTATCTTCCATCACAGGCTGGCCGGCTGCATCCTTCAATGGCTGGCCCTCAGCATCGGTCTTCGGTGCGGAATAGGCAACGCTCTCGACCAAGTTTACTTCCTGGTACGTGGAGAAGTTTTGGATCGCGCCTTGGCCGACCAAGAACACGGCGTAGACGAAAGAGAGCGGCAGCAGGACGTACAACGTGATGCGGGTCAGGTCGACCCAGAAATTGCCGATCGACTTGGCGGAGCGCGCGGCGAATCCGCGAATCAGGGCAAATGCGACGGCAATACCGGTGGCGGCCGACAGGAAGTTCTGCGGCGCGAGCGCGAGCATCTGGCTCAGGTAGCTCATGGTTTGTTCACCCACATAGCCCTGCCAATTGGTGTTGGCGACGAAGCTCACCGCGGTATTGAACGAGGAGTCCGGGCTAACGTTGCCCAGCCCTTGCGGGTTGAGTGGCAGCCATTGCTGAAGGCGCTGTACCGTGTAGGCAAAGAGTGTTCCTAGAGTGTTAAATGCCAGCAGCGAAATCGCATAGGCTTTCCAACCCATGCCTTGCTTCTCGGACTCCAGTGGAACGCCGGCCGCGCGGTAGAGCAGCCTTTCCACAGCGCCCAGTAAGCCCAGGCCCGGCACCTTGCGGCCGTCGGCCACGCGCGCCAGCCAGCCGCCCAGTGGCCAGGCGGCGGCGATCAGCACCACCATGAAAACCGCCAATAACAGGAAGGATTGGGTGGTCATGTTACAGGTCCTCCGCTTTCAAAAGGGCTACCAGCAGGTAGACCAGAAGGCCCGCCGTGGCGACCGAGCCGATGAGATAGAAGATAGTCATTGCTGGCCTCCCAGCTTGTCGCAGCCGTTGGCCATGGCGACCACCAGTGCGAAAAAGGCGACGATCGCGCCGATAAATACGAAGTCCATTGCTTTCCCCGAAGGTCTTGTTTGGATACTGACTAGCTTAGTGATCACCGCCTAAAATCGGTGTAAACACTTGCCAAGCGCATGTAAAAAAGGTGTAAAAAACGGCGCCATCGGGCGCCATAGATGCGGACTTTGCCTTAGAAGGTTTTGCTGAGGGTCAGTTGCAAGGCATTCTTGCCGAGGAACTTGCCGTTGGCCGGCGAAGCGTAGGCGATCTTGCTGCCGTTGGTGCCCACCGCGGCCAGCTGCAGGCTGGCGAACCCTAGATCCTTGGTAATGCCGACTTTCCAATCGGTGTAGTTGGCGATCCTGTTGTGGCTCACCTTCTGATGACCTGCGTGCAGGTTGACGGTGTAGCCTTGGCATGCGGGGAAGTTGGCGCTGAAGTCCAGGTAGCCGGAGTTCTTGCTGTCAACGTACCCAAACAGGTTGGTGACAGAGTGTGAATACTTCACTGTCGCTGGGCCGTAACCGAGTTGGCCGTAAACTTCCGTCGTGTCGGCATTGGCGAAGCCGGGCACATGTTTCAGGCCGTTGTTCGCGTAAACATAGGTCAGCACGCCCACGTCGTAGCTGACATCGGCAGTGACCTGGCCGCGCTTGCCGCCGTAGATGTCCAGTTCGACGTTGCCGTCGCCACCGGCATCCTTGGTCCACTTGATGGTGGAGGCCCAGGCGCCAACATACAGGCCGCTTGGATTGTTCACGTAGTCGGTGCCGCCTTGCAGCGCAGGCTTCAGGCGGGTCTGGGAAATGCCGCGGTAGCGGTAGTCGGAGCTGACGGCGGCATTGAAGCTCATTTCGTTGTCGGGCTTGGCGTCTTGCGCGTGGGCGGAGGCGGCGCAAAGTGCGAGCATTGCGGTGGCGAACATGATCTCTTTCATGAGGTGGTACTCCTTTGGCAAACAGTGAACCGCAGTTGCGGGATGTTGCCACTCTAGAGATCGATGCGTAAAAATGGTCTAAAAAGACGGTGCTATGGGATAAAGAGCTTGTATACGGCGCGGGCGCCGATGGCCGCACGCATCGCCAAAATACGCAATTTTTACACCTTTTTTACAGCGGCGAAGTGTAAGCTGCCCCCGTTGGCATTCTTGCATGGAGCAAATTTGAGCACTGAATCTAAACGCAGTTCACTGGCTGCGTTGACGCTGGCTGCAATCGGTATCGTCTACGGGGACATCGGTACCAGTCCTTTGTATACGCTGAAAACCATTTTTGACGTGGAGCACGGTCTGGCGCTGAGTCAGGATAATCTGCTCGGTGTGATCTCGCTTGTTGTCTGGGGCCTGACGATTATCGTTTCCTTGAAATATGTAACGTTAGTGCTGCGGGCCGACAACAAAGGGGAGGGCGGCATCATGGCGCTGATGGCGCTGGCGCTGTCCTCCTTGCCCAAGCCCTCGCGTAGCTACACCGGCCTACTGCTGATTGGTGTTTTTGGGGCAGCCTTGTTTTACGGCGACAGTGTGATTACGCCAGCGATTTCGGTGCTTTCTGCCGTCGAGGGCCTGGAAGTGGCAACTCCAGCGCTCAAACCCTACGTGGTGCCGCTGACCATTATCGTGCTGGTGCTGCTGTATGCTGCGCAGAGTCACGGCACGGCGGGTATTGGCCGCTGGTTTGGCCCGGTCATGCTGTTGTGGTTCCTCGCGCTTGCAGCGATGGGCGTGGTCAACATTGTGCAAAGGCCCGAAATCCTGGGAGCGCTCAACCCCTGGCATGCTGTCCAGTTTGTGATGCATAACAAGCTGGTAGCGTTCATTGCCCTGGGCGCCATCGTGCTGGCCTTCACCGGTGCCGAAGCGCTGTACGCGGATATGGGGCACTTTGGCAAGCTGCCGATTCGCGTGGCATGGTTTACTGTCGCTTTTCCTGCGCTCGCATTGAATTACATGGGGCAGGGTGCTTTGCTGCTTGCCCATCCGGAAGCGATCTCGAACCCGTTTTATCAGCAACTGGGCGCGTGGAGCATCTATCCCCTGGTGGTGTTGTCGACCTGCGCCACCGTTATCGCATCGCAGGCCACTATTTCCGGTACCTTTTCCATGACCAAGGAAGCGATCGCGCTTGGCTTCTTGCCCCGCATGCGCATCCTTCACACTTCAGCCACGGAAATGGGCCAGGTATACATGCCGGCAATTAACTGGCTGCAGCTGGCGGCAGTGCTATTGGCAGTGATCGGCTTCGGCTCGTCCGAAAATCTGGCAGCGGCATACGGGATTGCAGTGACGGCCACGATGTTGGCGACAACGGTATTAACGTACTTTGTTGTACGCCATCGTTGGAAGCTCAACATTGTGGTGTGCGTGCTGGCGACAGGTTTCTTCTTTGCGGTCGACGCGGCATTCTTCTCGGCCAACGTGTTGAAGCTGATGCATGGCGGCTGGTTCCCGCTGGCCATGGGCGGGGCGTTGCTTCTGGTGATGCTGACGTGGAAGCACGGCCGCGCGCTGGTCTTCGCAAACCTGCAGAAGCATGCCATTCCTCTCGAAGCGTTCCTGGAATCACTGTTTGTTTCGCCGCCCGAACGCGTTCCCGGTACGGCTATCTTCCTCCGTGCGGAAAGCGATGGCGTTCCACACGCAATGCTGCACAACCTGTCGCACAACAAGGTGATCCATGAAAGGGTGATCTTCTTGACGGTCCACATTTGCGACCAGCCTTGGATTCCAGCACGTGAACAGATTGACGTTGTGGCGCTCGGCCACGAATGCTACCAGCTCAATATGCGCTTTGGTTTTAAGGACGAGACAGACATCCCCGCAGTACTGGCACGATGCGAAGATCACGGTTTAGTGTTCCATATGCTTGAAACCTCGTTCTTTATTGCTCGCCAGACCGTGATTTCTGCGCCAGGTGAAGGGATGGCGCCGTGGCGGGAGCATTTGTTCGTCGCTATGTCGAGGAATGCGCGCGATGCGGCCGATTATTACCACATCCCTACGAATCGCGTCATCGAGCTGGGTACGCAGGTAGAGATTTGATGTCGTTCATCGGTGCCGACTTGGGTTTTTTGGTCGGCACCAGGATGAGCGTGTTGTCGAAGCGCGCTGGCTACACAAGGACATTGCATTCTCGTTGATAATCGAGTGGGAATAATTTCCCGTTTGGCTGCTAATGGCTGCAACCGCTTAAAAACCTGAACCAGGCCCCTGATTTTTCAGGGGCTTTTTCTTTTCCGAAGGCGAAATCTCACAAGAATTGGCAGCGTCAAGCGGCCCTTCTGGTGGTGCGCTGTGGCAGCTGGCGCGGTTGCCGGGCGCCAGCACCGTGAAGTATGCGTCGATCGCGGAGACTTCCACGTTACCGTGGTGCAGGCGTTCCATGCGCAGGGTGTCCCTGTCGACCCGGCTTTTCGTTACGGGAACAAACTCACGCTCAAAATTCTGAAACTGATATTATTGCGATAATGATATTTTTATCAATTCACTCAATTAGGATAGTCGAATGAGGTTACGTGTCGTTTTGCCTTGGGTCGTAGTGGGAACTTTGGGTGCATTTGCTCTGTCAGGTTGCAAATCCAAAGAAAAAGCGTCTGTTGAACCACGGACGATGGTAACCGAGGTGAGCGATGCCGCTGCAAGCGCGGTGTCGACGCCAGTTGTCGTACCTGGCCAGGTCAAGGCTTTCGATGTCACATCCGTGCCGATGTCGACAGCTGTCATTCCTCCCTTCCCCTTCGTTGAAATGCCGGCAGGGACCGATGGCTACCATACAGATGCGAAGGATTTCGATCGCGCGTGGGTCGTCGCAGGTGAAGAACTGCGCGCCGTTGAGGGCCGCACCTCGGAGCGTTGGTTCCCGCCGAGCGCTGCGAACATGTCAATGCTGGCAGCGTTCCGCAACTATGAGGCTGCCATTAAATCGATGGGCGGCGTCCGGGTCGATAAGGTGCATCCACTTGACCCCGCGTTCATCGCGCGTAATGGTGGAGATAAGGAAGCGCTGCTTAAGAAGCTGGCGATCCCCAATAGTCACGTTACGGCGCCAGACGAAACGCCTTCGTTCTCGCAGTACCTGGTGCGCACTCCAAAAGGGAACATCTGGATCGCGTTGTTCTTCTTTGACGACGATTTGAACATGTCAATCGAAGTGGTGCAGGAAAAGGCAATGGAGCAAACGGTCGCCCTGGTGAAGGCTGACGACATGGCCGCGGCGCTGGCCAAGGATGGTCATATCGCGCTTTACCTGAACTTTGACAACGACAGTGACATCCTGCGCGCCGACAGCAAGCCGGCCATTGACGAAATCGTCAAGATGCTGGCCGCTGATGGAAGTCTCAAGGTGCGCGTGGAAGGCCATACCGACAATACCGGTACTGCCGCCCGCAATACAGCATTGTCGCGTGCGCGCGCGGAGTCGGTTGTGAAGGCGATTAGCACCTTGCAGATTTCCAAAGACCGGCTGAAGCCGGAGGGCATGGGCTCCGGTCGTCCGCTGGCTGATAATTCGAGCGAAGAAGGCCGCGCCAAAAATCGTCGCGTGGAACTCGTCAAGATATGAACGCTGCGCGCTGATTTCGCTATGCCGACGCCGATTCCGGGCGGCATAGCCTTCATAAGCGAATCGCAAAAAAAATGGCCTGCCTTGCGCAGGCCACGTCGTTTGCTGAACTTGAGCTTGTAAGTGGCTCCACAAACCGGCAAGTCAATTAGTCCATTTTCTAGGGAAACACCGAAAAAAGTGGATCGAACATGTCCGTGGGGCGGCGGAATGTGCCTGTGATGCCGGCCTATCTACAGGTTCAGTATGAGTAGAAACTTGGCGGCATAGCGGAAAACTAAAATAAAGCTAGGTGATGTCTGGAAAGACGCGTATATTGCATCTCGTACTTGCATCAAGTCGTAATCTTGTTGGTCCCAATTCCGCATGGCTGTCTTTTCTGGTCGTTCAGTTTTTTTCCTTCGGTTTTAATTCTTGGTTTCAAGTGCCCTTATGGCAATGTTGCCTATAATTTTAATTAAGGAATTAATCATGAGCATTCAACAAACTGGTATCGTTAAATGGTTCAACGACGCTAAAGGCTTCGGCTTTATCACTCCGGACGCAGGCGGCGCCGATCTGTTCGCCCATTTCGGGGACATCCAATCGAACGGTTTCAAGAGTCTGTCCGAAAACCAGCGCGTCTCGTTTGTGCGCAGCGTTGGCCCTAAAGGCGAAAAGGCTGGCAACATTCAGGTTTTGTCCTGATCGCTGATGTGCCAGTGCCCGGCAAAGCCGTGCGCGAAAGGTCTTTGCCGTCGAAGACAAGTTACACGCATATGAAGGTCGCATTGCCCTGCGCCCTAATGCGCCGTCCCCCTCCAACCGGCTACGGACACCTGGCAGATAGCCTGGGTCTGGAGAAAATGGTTTAGCGGGACAATAGCATGCATTAACTGGCAACACCGAGCAGATAGCGCGGGTTGCGGATGGCTGATGATACCCGGCAGATAGCCGGGGTGATCGGTGAATAATGCGTCTTACTGAATAGATAAGCCCGCCTCGCGCGGGCTTATTTGTGCTTGCAAGACTGGTTCATTTCATTTTGCCAGATTGCAGCGAAGCGATTGTCAATTTAGCGCCGCGTCAGCTTCCGGCTTACACCTTTTGAAGCTTCTACCGACAACAGTGCTGGCGTTACGCTTACGATCAGACCGATCTTCAGTCCATATGAAAGTCAGTGCAAGATATAGTTTGAGCCACGGCCCTAAAGGTTCAATCCGTTCACTCAAATCTACCGCATTCAGCCCTGTACTCACAATGCCCGCATCGTGTACCCAGGTAGCGAGGTATCGACTTCGATGGCCAAACACTCCTTCGTAAAATCATCCACGATGTTCAGGCAGCGCAACCGCCTGCCATCGACAAAGCCATCCGACACAAAGTCCATCGACCAGCTTTGATTCGCGCCCGTGGCCAGCACGCGGATCGTACGTTCGACCCCGGCGATGCGCTTGCGCTTCCTGCGCCGAACCATCAGGCCTGCCGCGTGGTACACGCGGTAGGTAACAAGCCCGCGTCACGGCCAACGCATGCATGGCCATTAAATGCGCCACAGCGAGCCGCTTAGCCTGCGGGGCTACCACTTTCGGCAAACTGCTGCGGCCTGGGACGATGTCCAAGTAGTTACTTGTCGAGAATGACGATCGGCTGGTTCTTCTCCACCAGGTAGGTCGCCAGCTCCGAGGTTGTTCCGGATGAGACGTTTTTGGCCGAATGCACCGCGCCGGCGGGGATATACAGTGACTCGCCAGCCTGGAGGCGGAACGTCTTGCCGTTCATCTCATATTCGATGACGCCGCTCAGCACGTAGGCGATTTCGACGCCGGGGTGAGAATGCTTGGGGAAGGATGCGCCTTGGGCAAAATCGACGCGGACCTGGATCGCCACTCGCCTGTGATCGAAGTCACTGCGCACGGTTTCCGTACGGGCGATACCTTTAGCGTCAAACTTTGGCGTTGGCAGGGCGGCGGCCGCGTGCATGTGCGGGTCTGCCGCGGACTGCGCCGCGGCGGTGCCGCCGAAAATCATCAGCGATACGGCGGCCATAGCGATGTTGCTCATAATTGAATTCATGTTTCTCCAATACGCGGCTTAGGCCGCATGATTTCTGGTTAAAGTCGAAAGGTGTCAGGGACCAAATTGTCACCTTGGATGAGTTTGGTTTAAACTGATGAATGTCTCACCGCCAACCCCGGAGCACCAGTGTCAAGCAGCATCGCAACATCCAGCAGATCCACGCCAGTACGTATTCTTAACGTTGACGATCACCCCTTAATCCTGGCCGGACTAGCCGACACAATTGCAAGCCAGCCAGATCTGCGTCTGGTCGGCGAACTTGAAGACGGTGAGGGCATCGTGGCAGCGTTCGAAGCGCTGCGGCCAGACATCACGATCATGGACATTTCCATGCCGCGAACGAGCGGCCTGCAAGCACTGGAAGCGCTACGCCGGGCTTACGGCCATGCCCGCGTTATCATGCTCACCACTTTGCCCGGCGAGCATTACGTGCGCCGCGCAATCGAGCTGGGCGCCGCCGGTTTCTTGATGAAACATAGCCTGCGCAGGGATCTGCTTGATGCGATTCGGGCGGTGCACGCCGGTAACCGCTGGATTCCCGCCGACGTCGCGCGCACCCTGGCTGATCACTATGGACAGTCTTCTTTGAGCGAGCGCGAAATAGAAGTGCTGCGCAGCGCCGCCGCCGGCAACTCCAACAAGCGGATCGGCGTGCACCTGGGCATCGCGGAAGACACGGTAAAGGCCCACGTACGTACCATCCTTGCCAAGCTGGACGCGCGTGACCGCACGCATGCGGTCGCTTTGGCGGTCAAGCGGGGTATCATTTCGCTCTAGTGCAAGCGCCATCAGCCCTTGATAAAGGCCAGCAGATCGTTGTTGACGCGATCCTTGTGGGTGTCGGTCAGGCCGTGTGGTGCGCCCGGATAGACCAACAGTTTGGCGTGCTTGACGATCGCGGCGGCAGCGCGGCCCGAGGCATCGATCGGCACGATCTGGTCGTCGTCGCCGTGAATGATCAGGGTCGGCTTGTCGAACTTCCGCAAGTCGGCACGGAAGTCGGTTTCGGAAAACGCCTTGATCGAGTCGAAGGTGTTTTTGTGGCCAGCCATCATGCCTTGCATCCACCAAGCGTCAATCAGTCCTTGCGAGGTCTTGGCGCCCGGACGGTTGAAACCGAAAAATGGGCCGGCGGCGATGTCTTTGTACAGCTGCGAGCGGTTGGATAGCGACCCTGCGCGGATGCCATCGAATACCTCGCGCGGCAAACCGCCCGGATAGTCGGGAGTCTTAAGCATCAGCGGCGGCACGGCTGACACCAGGGCCAGGCCGGCGACGCGCTTGGTGCCGTGGCGGCCGACGTAGCGCGCGACTTCGCCGCCACCGGTGGAAAAGCCGACCAGTACAGCGTTCTTCAGATCGAGCACTTCGATCACGTGCGCCAAGTCATCGGCGTAATGGTCCATATCGTTGCCATCCCATGGCTGGGAGGAGCGACCATGGCCACGGCGGTCGTGCGCGATGCAGCGATAGCCTTGGTCGGCCAAGAAGATCATTTGCGATTCCCAGCTATCCGAGTTCAATGGCCAACCATGGCTGAATACGACCGGCTGACCATTCTTCGGCCCCCAGTCCTTGTAGTACAGTTCCACCCCGTCGCGCGTGGTAACGCTGGCGACCTGGCGGGTCTGTTTGTCCGAGGCGGCTGCACCGGCGCTCAGTGATACGCCCGCCGCCGCCGCGCCGGCAGCCGCCGTAGCCGCGCTCTTCAACACATTGCGTCGGAGCTGATCCGGATTGGTAACGTTGCTCATGCTTTTCCTCTTTGTCAGTTGAAATGTTCGGCATGTCTGACATGCCACCCATAGCGTACTGGGGAGAGGAGGGCCCGCCATCGTCACGAAGAGTGCCGCGTCGATAGCTCTTTCGGGCTATCGGGCTTAAGCGGCGTCCACTGCCGCACGGCGCAGCTCGCGCAGGCGGGCGAACAAGGCCGCTGAACTACGGCCGGGATAGGCATACTCGGCAGGGATATCCAACCGCATCACTGTGCCCCGCCCAGGGGTGGAATCAAGCATATAGCTAGCCCCGGCCGCCTTGGCGCGTTCACACATGCCGACAATGCCATAGTGTCGCGGTTTTCCGCTATCCAACAACGCAGCCGGCATGCCGCAGCCATCGTCCCGGACCTGCAGCATGAAGCCATCGGGACGATACTCGATGGTGAGTTCAACTTGTTTCGCATCGGCGTGACGCGCGGCATTGAACAGCGCTTCGCGCGCGATCGCCTTGACCTCTTGGCGCACCCGTGGACACAGCGGGCGTGACGCACCCGACACGCGGGAGGTGAACTTTTGCTGCAGCAGCAGGCTGGCATACTGGCACAACGCATGATCGAGGTCCCCGGAGTCGCCGTTATGGCGGAGGTCCGACACGCAGTCGCGGCCTTCAGCCAGTAATTCGTCGGCGAAGTCAAGCGTTTGCTCGATCTCGCTCCGCTGCGCAGCGCTGATCGGCAAGTTACGCACTTGCCGCTCGAACAGCATGATCAGCCCCTGCACGCTTTGCAGCACAGTGTCGTGCAGGCCGCGCGCAATGCGCTCGCGTTCGGCCAGCCGCTCTTGCATGCGTTCCTGCACGCGCGCGGTAAGCCGGCGTACCCGCAGCAGATACAACGCCCGGATCAGCACCAGCGCCGCCAGTGCTATCAGCAAGATAAACCAGCGAGTTTCGATAAACCTCGGGGGCAGACTCAGCTCCAGTGTGGCGCCGGTTTCGTTCCATACCCCGTCCTCGTTGGCGGCGATAACGCGGAACCGATAATCACCGGGCGGCAGGTTGGTGTAGACCGCGTCACGCCCGATGCCCGCGTCTTGCCAATACTGGTCAAACCCTTCAAGTTTGTAGCGGAAACGTAGCCGCTCAGGGATCGCCAAGCCAAGCGCCGTATAGGCGATGCGCAAGTCGCGTCGGCCCACGGGCAGGCGCAAGCCATGGCGCGGCGCGTACCTGACGTCTCCCGCGCGCACCGACAGGATCTGTACAGGTGGTGCTAGTGGATTGCGTGCGATGGTCGCCGGGTCTATGTTGGCCACGTCGCTGGCAGTTGCGAACCACAGGCGGCCATCGGTGCCCTGTGTGATGGAGGGCAGTGGGCGCAATTGCTCGGCGGTGCCAACCAGTCCGTCGAGCGCGTCGAACCTCTCGTACGACACGGCCCCTCCAGGGGCATGCGTCAGTCGATCAACATCGTCATTTGCGATGCGGGTGATGCCATCCGAGCCGTTCAGCCACAGGTCGCCATTTCGGGGGCGCACCATTCCCGAGACGCCGCGTAGCGACTGGCCGCCAGCCAGTGTGACACCGTGCCAGCGCCGCCCGTCGTAACGGGCCAAGCTGTCTACCCCGCCCGCCCAGAGCTGGTTGCCGTCCGCCAGCAGCGATAGCACATTGCCCAGTCGGAGTCCCTCGGCGGCGCCGAACAACTGCAAGCGCTGGCCGTCGATCAATGCGATCTGATTCTCCGCGAATCCAGCCCAGACCCGGCCCGCGCGGTCGGTGGCGAGCGACAGTGCGAGCCTGTCCGGTATGCCGGTCAAGCTTCCATGCTTGCGCCAAACGCCGTCCTCAATCACGAACAGCCCCTGCCGCGAGACCGACACCCACATCCGGCCACGGCCATCGATGGTCATGGCTTGCGCGGCATAGCCAACCAGGTGTTTTGGATGAGGTATCCGCTCGTAGGCGCCCGACGCATCGCGTCGCCAGCGCTCGCTGGCATTGGCAAGCCACAGCGTACCGTCGGCGGCGCGGTAGGCGCAGGTAAAGCGCAATGGCTGCAGCGCCTCCTGGCGGCCGGATGCATCGTAGCGGCGCAAAGGCCGCCGCCAATCACCGATAAGAACGCCGCCACCCTCGTCGGCGACCACGCCAGGGTGGTCGAACGCAGTTTCAACCTTGACGCCGCTTAGCCGGATGCGCCGCAGGCGGTCTAAGCCACCCGAGGTACCGAGCCAAATATTTCCTTCCCGGTCCTCGAACGCGCTTTGCACCAGTGCGCCGCTCATGCCGTTTTCCCTGGTGAGCTCGCGCGCGTCGGCCGCCTTTCCGACATACGGCGCGCGGCGGCGTTCTACCGCGTTTACTTTCAGGATCCACATATTGCCGTCACGGTCGAACATCGCACCGTTGCCGCCCAGTTCGGCGTGTGGCGCAGGATTGCCGGGCGGCGCGCTGGTCAACACGCGGTAATGCTTGTCTATCCCATCTGAGGCCCATAGCGTGCCGTCCGGCGCCTCGGCTATCGCCATCAAGTCGATATACGGCCACGCCCTTTGGAAACGTGCGCGGCCGGGATCACGGAAATAAATTCCCCCGCTTAGCGAAACCCATTGGCGGCCATCCCGACCGAACAAGACCTTCTGTGTCAAGGTCTCTGGCAAGCCTTCCTGCTTGCCAACGCGGCGGAAATGCGTGGCACCGGGCTGCAGCACGCCCAGCCCGGTGCTGGTGGCAGCCCATACGCTGCCATCGGGACCTTCGGACATCGTTAGTACCATCCCGCGCGGCAAGCCACTGTCCTCGTTAAACACTCGGAAATGGTCTGCGGCAATCATGCTGATGCCACCAAAGCGTCCGCCAACCCATAGCCGGCCGTCGCGCGTGGTCAGTAATCCAACCGTGTTAGTCGTGTGCAGGCGATGACCATGCACGCTATCCATGCGTTCAAAATCGACTCCGTCGAACCGGAACAGGCCGTTCGGCGAACTGATCCATAGCCAGCCGTCCTGGGTTTGAGTGAATTGCAGGACGTCTGCAGGCGCACCGCGCTGCCCATTCCACGCAGTGTGGGCGTAACTTCCCATAGCCGGAGTGATTGCACTTGCGGGTTGGGACTGCATTACAACTGCCAGCGCTATCAGCGTGAGCCAGTGCGGTAATGAGATGGCCGGGATTGTGAGGAGCGCAATCAGACGCGTCGCTATTTTCCCGTATTTCAACAACATTTAAATTCTATTAGAGTGTTCAAGGCGAGACACCAAGCCATGAAGCCGGCGGCTACTGATATATTGCCTCTATTATATGATGAGTTAGTTCAGAAAACATTTGATGGAGGCTGGATGGACACCTCACGCTTTCGGTATCTGAACTTGGTAGTCATGCGCCATCGTTAGCCGAATCCCAGGTAATTTTGACTGCTTCATCAGTGACATGTCATTTTCCTTAGGTGATCGCTGTGAACTGCTGTACAGTAGCGCATCCATTTCGGTACTTTGTCACCGTCCTGTCTCCTTCCTGTTGAGGCCGCTTCGCCACTCCTGTCTGATTCTCGACCACTGGCTCTACTTGAGAAGTGGCTCCGTTCGTCTATAGCAAGGAGCAGCATGATCACACATACGGGAACAATTCATTGGTTCAGCAGATTGAAAGGCATTGGTCAAATCAGGCCGGATGCGGGTGGCCACGATCTCTTGGCAGATATCGGGGACTTCGTTGAGGTGCAGCCAGCAGGATCCCTCGAGCATAAGCTTGTTGCTTATCAATTGGATGAGTCGGTTGTTGGCGGGCGCGCTACGCGGATTCACATGGTGCAACGGCTCTGAACTTGGCTAAAGAAAGCCTCATCGATATGCAGGGCATGATCCAGGAAGTCTCGGCGGACGGCGTCACCGCGTTGAACTGGAGAGCGGCGTTCGGCTGATTGCCTATTCTGAGGCCGCATGAAAAACCTTATCGGCATTCTAGCCGGTGATGTGTCCTTGAAGCTGTCCGCTTACGAACTATGGACAAGGGTCGAATTACCTTCCGCCATCTCGACGCTCCTAAAGGGCCGGAATGCGCGGGACAATTCGGCGCACCCACTGAAGCTCATGTCGCTATGGACCGCGGCTAATGCAGGCCGCGGCGCCTGCGCTCGTGGATGGCACGTCAGCTTGCCGGATGCTTGTTCGGTGTGATTGCTTCCGAAAGGGATTGCTCTGCACTTTCTCGCCTGCGTAACGCGGGTTGCGTAAGAACGCGCGCGATCACCCGAGCGGGCACATGTTTAAATTCCATGTAGCGTCGAGCCAGACTGGCATTGCGCACGGCCAAGATATTGAGTCCACGGGCGACGGCGTTTGCGGTCACCTCATCAGTGCGTCGTTGCCGTTCAATCATGGGACGCCAGCCGGGCTGCCTGTGCGATTGAGGGGGGCGTTGACAGACGTTGCGCGCAAGCGAGTGCCTGCTCGAGGAAATCGTAGTGGAACTCTTTGTACCGAGAGGTTCCATGCGCGTAGACGATGATAAGTTTCATTGATCTCGAACTCTTCGCTGGCGGGGCCCGTCTGTTGCTCCCGGCACAGGGCAATGGCATCGACTGGTAGTCGGGCCGGCGCTGGTCTACCTTGGCGTAAGCAATAGCATCTCTCAATGTGTCCGGAGCGATACTGTTGGTAGTGGAAGCTGCGGCCTTCGAACCAAATGCCCAGGGCCGCGTTGGCAAGCGGCGGCGCTCCGTTGAATTGCGCGCTGTCCATCTGGGTTCCTATTCACTGGGGAATCGTACGCCGCTGGCTCTCGATAAATACAGGGAACACGCGATGGCGCTCGTAAACATAACTTAGACTATACCCCTTGCGGCCAAGGTCTAAGTTCTTTTTGGGTGCGAAGTGAGCGTTTTCCGGCACATAGTATTTTGTAGACAGCCGCTCCAATATTCATGCTAATGCAAGACTGACCAGCGGTCCTCACCCAGGAGGGAGCCGTGAGAAGGGACCTGTCCGCGGGCGCAAAGTCTGCGGTATCAGCAAAGCTATCTGCGGACAGCGACAGCAGGCGCTTGCGCAGACACTCCTTGGCGGCAGGGCCTTGGCACGCAGATTTCGGACGGCCCAGAAAAAAACGGATTTACGTTGAACGTAAATCCGTTTTTTTCTAGTCGGTAGCACGTAGCGGCGACACACCCGGGCTATCTGCACGGCGCATGCTTCCGCCAGATCAACGGCTTAAATTGCGCGGATCTCTCCGGCTTTGTCACCTTTGGGACCGGTCGAGCGCACGAAGGAAACGCGCTGGTTTTCGGCCAGGCTTTTGAATCCTTGCGATTGAATGTCCTGGAAATGGGCAAAGAGATCGCCGCCGCCTGCGTCAGGTGTGATGAAGCCGAAGCCTTTGGAGTCATTAAACCATTTTACGGTGCCAGTTTGAGTAGTCATTTTCGTTCCTTTTAGATGATGGGCAAGCGCCCGAATCGCACGTTCGACCAAGAGGGCAATGAGAGGAAATCAAACAGGACCGCCAATAGGCGAGACGGGAGAGAAAGACCAACAATAACGGCGACTTGATGTAGTGCGGGATTCAATATACACGGTTTTCGCACTGTCACCTTTGTTTTTCGGATTATTTTTCGCGGCTGCGACTTCAGATGCTACTTATCGCAATCACATCCGAACTCCGTAGGCAGCTTTTCCAAAATTGCTGTATCTTGCTGGCGAGACTAGAGGAGTTACGCCTCTGCTCATACCAATTTCCAGCCAAGTACATAAATCAGGAGCCTGGAAACGACATGGAAATATACGATCGAGAAGCCTACGACGTCGAGGATGTAGAGACAGCTCTGCATGTGCTTCACTCCGCGTTGACAGACGATCTGGAAGTTCTAGAAGCAAAGATTCGCGCAGTAGGCCTTACCATGCCTGCAGCGCCAACTCAGGCTGAGTCCGAGATGTCCGAATACCATGCGGCGCGAGCGGCTTTGCATAGCGGCTTAGTGAGCATCGCCGAAGTACTCGGATGGATCCAATGGAAGACTGAAGAAGAGCCCGAAGGCGAAGTTGCAGTTGCCCTTCAGCCGCTGCCAACGCTACGCGGATGCTCTATCCATTAATTCTACGATAGCAAATGGCAGGCGAGGCAAACTTTAACTGGAGAAAATGATGAGTAAAAGCCAAGACGCGAAGAAATCCCCGAAAAAGGAACCAGTAAAAACTCCGAAGGAAAAGAAAGCGGACAAAAAAATCAAAAAGGCGGAGAAGATGCGCCAGCAGTAATAAGCGCTATCTTAGGCAGGAATTCGCGGGAACCCATGTGGATTTTTCAGCATCGGTTCTTGCTATTACAGCGGCATCTTCCTCCTCCGCCACAGCATTGAGCAGGCCACTGAGAGTCGCGCCGAAATGCTCGAAAAATTTCGCCAAGTCATCCTCGGCTCGTCGGAAAAATTCTGAGACCATAAACCCGCGAAGTGCCAGCTACCTAACCCGAGCCTCTGTGCGGACCACCCAACGGCTCTCGGTGACCGGCGGGCCGCTAGCTTTACTGAATCGCCACCGCTATCCTGGACGCCCCGAAGCCTCTGAGAATGCCGCTTTTCAAACTCGATTGGCGACAGCTTTTTGTTGAACTCATGTGACCAGGCGATGGCGCGGCCAGCGTACGAGCGCTTGGGCGGCTAAGTGAAAGTGGACGAAACCTCCTGGCCTTCACCGTCCGGGAACGGCCCCGGGTTGGGTAGTTAAACGCTCGCGCGCTGCTGGCGCATAAGAAAGCTGCACCGGACTTTTTCGCGACGAACCGGTGGGGCCGTAAGTGGAAGCGCCCGTGCACCCTGGAACGTGAGCTGCGGTGACGGGCGAATACGATCAGCAACGCGGAGTGATGGTGTGATTACTGCACTACGAGTTCCACCCGGCGGTTCATGGCTCGTCCAGTTTCGTCTGCGTTCGAAGCGACGGGGGCCAGGCTGGCGACGCCTTTGCTCGCAAGGCGAGTTGCAGGAATCTGGTATTGCTTGGCTAACGCTGAGACCACCGCCTGTGCACGTTGCTGTGACAGCGCCTGGTTGGCGTCCAGGTTGCCCTGGTTATCCGTATGGCCGACGATGTACACCTTGAGTGCGGGCTGGGTCTTCAGGAGTTTCGCCATTTCGTCCAGCTGGGTTTTGGATTCAACTGCTTTGATGTCCGCCTTGCCGGTGTCAAAGTAGATGCCGTACAGGGCGATCTTGCCGCTCGACTGCAAGGCAGACTTCAAGCCATCTGCATTGACGGTAACCTGGCCGCCCTCCATCGCTTTAGGTTCGGCAATCTCGATGTAGGTCGTGGTGAATTCAGTGTTGTGGACTTTGCCCGAATTTAGCATCACGTGGACGGTGGCACCGTTTTTGGCCAGGGTGCCGTATGTGAAATAAAGGTCATCGGTGCCAAGCATATTCGAACCGCCCAGCGAGCCCATCTGTCGATCGAGCGCGGAGCCGTCAGCCTGACGATCCCGGTTCGCATTGAAGTCGGCTTCCTTCATGGCTCGGTAACGATCGTTTAAACCGAAGCGCATGTACTCGCAATCTTTATCGCGTGGCGTGCAGCTGATGCTGGCCTTGAATCCAGCTGCCTTCAATGCCTGTTCGTAGTTTCGATGAACTTCCAGCGGTGTCTTGCCGAGCGGGGCGAAATAAACCATGCGGGTGATCTGGCCTTCCACGGTGATCGGCGCGATGAAATCATTGTTGCTGTTCAGGCCCAGCTTGCCGGGAAAAGTCGCCTGGTCGAAGTTGATCTTCTTGTAGGCCATCATCCAGGAATTGTTGTAGCGCTGGAGCAGGGGATGATCCTGGCCACCGGCGACGTCGATTGCCCAATTCGGACCGGCAGAAGCGGTAGTGGTGAATGCGAAGGCGGATAGACAGAGTGCGGTGGAGAAGATGCGGCGTGCCAGATGGGAGGACAGCAGTTTCAAGGTTGATCCTTTCTCAGAGAACGGCAAAGCATGGATGTAAATTGCAACGATGGCAATTTTATACCGCTCAGCCCGCGGATTCGTCGGTAATCGGAGCGACTATTTAACGATGCCGCGGAGTCTGCTGAAATTGAAGGTTCTACCTCAGTTCGACGCCGCTATCAGTCGTGTCATCCACTTGCGCGCCGACCCATATGGCGTGGCAGCTGACCGGCTGGGGCTCGCTAGCCCAGAAGTTCGCCAGCGATGATTTCGGCAACTCAAAAACATGTCGGCTATTGGCGAAAAACATAAAAGACTGCCGCGATCGCCGCCGTTAGAATCGAGCGCGAAAAACGAGTAGAGGAGGCGCCGACGCGCGCACAGATAATCGGTTTCTTACCGCGCATGGAAGGTTTTGATGCACCGCGCAGCTTTGCCCTGATCGCCTTGTTCCTCGTTAGCACGACCGAACTGGACGAGCTTCCCTGATCGTGTCTGGTCACAGATCCGATCTTTGATGCGACGTCGTGCCGTCTTCTTTCTGCTGCAGCAGATCCCGGTCCTCTGCATCCCATGGCTGTCACGGTGTGTGCTGGGGCAAATTTTAATCAAACAAGGAAAAGATATGAGATATGTATGGGCCGCGCTGCTTTCCACCGCGCTCGTTGCCTGCGGCGGGGGGGCAAGCTCCGCCAACCCTTCCGCACCAATCCCAGCGTTGGGTTCCACACCGGCGTTGGGCGCTGCGCCGTCAACCCCCGTCATACCCCCCGTCGTCGTGCCGCCTGCGAGCCCTGCGGGCTGTGGCAGTGGTTCCAAGCTGGCCACCGGCATGCATTCGCTCACCAGCGACAGTACTTCGCGCAGCTACTGGATCGAGATGCCGGCCAACTATGACCGTAACAAGGCCTATCCTTTGATCATCGGGTTGCACTGGCGTGATGGCAGCGCTGCCGATGTCTACGGTTGGAGCGGCTTTTTCGGTCTGAAGAATCTGTACGGCGACAATGCCATCTTTGTTGCTCCGGAAGGCCTGGATAAGGGTTGGGCCAACACCGGTGACCGTGACATTCGCTTTCTGCGCGCGATGATCAGCGAGGTACAGCAGGGCGCGTGCACCGACACCCAGCGTGTTTTCGCTACCGGTTTCAGCTTTGGTGGCATGATGTCCAACGCCATCGGATGCCAGATGGGCGACGTGGTGCGAGCGATCGTGCCGATGGCCGGTTCGCTCTGGAGTGGCTGTGCCAGTTCTTCCAATAAGGTGGCGGCCATGTTCATTCACGCCAAAGACGATAACGTAGTGCCTTATTCAGCGGGGATGGAGGCGCGCGATCTTTTCCTTAAACGTAATAGCTGTAGTGCCAACACGGTTCCAGTGGGCAGTAACGGCTGCGTAGAGTACCAGGGCTGCGACAGCGGCAAGCCCGTGATTTGGTGCGGTACCGAGACAGGCGGCCACTGGTATCCCAATTTCTCGGCGCAGGAGTCCAAGGCCTTCTTTGAACGGTTCAAGTAGTCGAACAACGCTAAACGGCAGCTTCGGCCGCCGTTCTTTTGTGTGCCAGCTATGGACGGTCTCGGAACGTCTCTTTGCGAAGGTGCCAATAAACGGAATAGCGTTGGTGATGCAGGTCAAATAACGGCCGAACGACAATTCCGGTTGCCGGACCAGCGTCCTTGATTCTGAACGCGGACGGATCGCCGGGAACCGGAGCGAGCCAATCGGCCGGATTGCCGGACGTGCTGACGAGATTGGGAACCGGCGCCGCAGCGATCTTCAGGAAGGCATCCTTGTCGCCCACGTCGCTACCGGGCATTTTGTCCTTGCCAAGTTCACCAGCCAGCAATAGGGGACCATGGAATATGGAGACCATCGAAGATGCGTCCCTGGCTTGCTCCAGCCGCAGCCCCACCGGGAGCGTAAGATCGATGACGTCGCCGGCTTTCCATTGCCGACTTAACGAGATATAGCTTGCGGGCTTCGCGTCCACCGCTTGCGGCTTCCCATTGATGCTCAATGCAGCCGGTTTGGCGATCCATGCTGGGATTCGCAAATTGAGGGTAATGGCATGGGCGCCAGTTTTGAGCACCGTCAAGCGCACCGGGTCACCGCGCGCGATATCCCCTTCCTGCCGCAAAAGCATCCCGGCTTCCGGCCAGTTGAGCTCTGATGGGATATACAGGTTCACCCAGAGCGTATCATCCTTGCGAAAGTAAATTCCTTCGTTGTAGCGTGCGGTGTTTTCAATACCGGTGCCGTTACAGCAAAAACTGCCGTTAAGATAGGTGCGAAAGTCGCCATGGAGCGGCGTGAAGTACGTCACGGCGCCCGAATCGGGCGCCACCGAAGCCAGCACGTGGTTATACAAGGCGCGCTCGTAATAGTCAGCGAGCTCCGCGCGGCGGTTGCGCTCGAAAAGCCTGGTGGTGAGCTTGAGCATGTTGTGGGTGTTGCAGGTTTCGGCCGTAGTCGGGGACAAGACTTGTGGTCATCGATTGACGGGCCGGCCTCGACGCCGGGTTTGTCGAACCATTCGTTAAATGAGTTGCCTCCGTTGGTGAACGAATGCTTGTGCACAACCAGCCGCCAGAAATTTTCGGAGGCCTTCAGTTCCAGCGGGTTGCCATTGGCGTTAGCACAGTTTGCCAAGCCCACTGCTTGCGCGACGTGCGTATTGGCGTGTACGCCGCCCAGCCGATCTTCGCCCGCGGCAAGCGGGCCGACAAACCATGCGCGATTGAACCTACGGGCGGCGGCGAGATGCCGGGGATCGTTGTCGATTTTGAAGAGTTCCGCCAGAACGTCACTCATCGCACCAAATTCGTTTTGCGGATTGCGGCTGCCGTCCGTGCGGAACAACCTGTCAATCTGTGCGGCATCAAGCGCTGCGAGCCGCTTCCCAAAGTAGTCTGCCATCCGGCTAGCTACCTTGAGCGCCTGCTGGTTCCCGACATAGGCATGGGCGTCGAGGAGGCCCGACATAATCTTCTGGACCGTGTAATAAGGCACCAAGATGCCCTCCGCATCGGCCCCAGGCTTACCTTCAAGCTGGTCAAATGCAGCTGTGGGAAAAGCCGCCAGGTAACCATCCAGATCCAGGCTGCCCTGGCATTTGGAGAGCTCACCCACCAGGTAGTTCACCCGGTCGCGAAACAGCGTGCTGCCGGTAGCCGCCGCCATGCGCGAAGCGGCGGACAAATAGTGCCCCGTCATGTGCCCGCGCAGAAAACCACTATCCCAACCGTCATAGCCGCTTGCGATGCCTTCTTTTTGGGGAAGTTTGGCCAGGGCGCGATAGGGATAAAGTAACTTGTCGGGATCATAAGAGGCCAGCACTCCTTTGCGCTGCAGCTCCTGCCGTATGTAAAACGGACTTCCCGGCAGCAAGCGCACCTGGGTCGCGAGGAAGGCGTGCGCCGCATCAACAGGAACAGGGGCCGGCACGGAAGGTACAAGTTGGCCAAGGTCGCGGGCGGCGCAATGCGCCGGCAGCGCCGCGAGCGTGGCTTTGAGCATCGATCGCCGGGTGAAGGACATTGGAACGCCTTTCGTGAAATGGGATTGCCAAGGTGGGAATTACTCTTCTGCCAGGCTCCGGGATAGTGCTGTATGGGGATGAGGGCGCGAGTGCGGCTATTTTTGCGACGCGATGCGCGATAAGGCAATTATGAAAATTGCCGGTGGCGAGAACGATTTTGCTCGAGCGTTTAACGTTCCGCCAAACGCTGTTCGCCAGAAATCAAACCGCGGATGTGATTTGCACTGCCTGCGCCCAAAGAAAGCACGCGATTTCACCTTGGGTGGTGACCCGCATGCAGGGCAGTGTGGGGGGGCAGCCCGGCAATGCAATCGTTAACTTTCATTAACGACTTACAAGGCCGGGCCGCACGCGGTTTTCACTGCGGCTTGGACGCGAACAGACCGAATTCCGCGAGGTCGGTAAAGGTGGCGTCGCCGTTATTGGCCGTGATGTTGAGCCGGTAGTAGCGATAGGCACCGGGCCGGGAGACAGGGTAGTTCTTCGGCGCGAAGCGTCGGCCGAACACCTGATTGCTTTGCGCGTCGAGTGTTTGCCAGGCCACGCCGTCGTTGGAACCCTGGAGCTCCCAGTCCTTCGGATCGCGCGGAACCTGGTCGTTGGAACTGATGACGGTGTAGCTCTGGACTGTCTCCGTATGCCCGAGGTCATATTGCAGCCAACCCTGCACACCTTTGTAGAACCATTGCGTCGCCGAGTTATGGTCGAAGGCGCGCTTGGCGTTGTCGGCATTGTTCGCACTGTCGTTGGCAGTGCCGCCGGCGGCGACATTGACCATCGGGTGGAACGGTGTGGCCGAGTCCTCGGGGGAATCGGCGCCAACGCCGGCGGAGTTTGCCGCTGCGACGGTGTAGTAGTAGGTGGTGCCGTTGGCCACCGATTTGTCCGTGTAGCTGCCGCCCTTGACATCTGTTGCGATGGCAGTATAGGGGCCGCCGCTGGACTTGGCGCGCTTGACCACGTAGCGCGTAGCGCCGGATGAGCGCTGCCAGCGCAGGGGAACAGCGCCATCGCCCGGCGAGGCCAGCAGCGCTGCCGGCGCTGCCGGGATCACGCTCGGGGCATTGCCGTCTCCTCCAGTGATCTGCACGTTGCTGAAGATCGAGCTGTTAGGTGTGCCGTTGACCGTCGAAGAGACTACCAGGCCTGCGTAGATGGTATTCGGCAGGGGGCCGTCAATCCGGCCGACGTCGGTGGCGGCCCAGTTGGTGCCATCCGGAGACAGGTAGCCGGTGATGACGTTGCCGATGCGCTCGAGCTTGACCCAATAGGAGGCCGCAGTGTTCGCAATAGGAAGGACTTTGTTCGCGTAATTGCTGCCGCCATAGGCTGTAAGATTCCGCATATTCTGCTCGGCGGCGCCGCGACTGGCGATGGCCATCCACGCACGCGGGGCGCCTTGGTCAAGGCTGGTGCGGATCATCACCCCCGCCTTTGCAGACGGGCCGGTGTTCTGGACCGATTCAACCTTGGCGATGATGGCGCCGTCGCCGACCAGAGCCTTGTAGGCGAAGTAGCAACTGTCGTTAGTGCCCCAAATCTCTGCTCCGCCGCCCGTCACAGTCCATTTGCCGGCGGCATAGCTGGCGGACCCGCTTGGGATGGCGCCGCCGAGGTCAATGCTGCTCAAACCCGTTGTCAGCGAGGCGGTCGATGGAATGGCAAGCTGTGGCGCCGGCGCCGCGACGGAGGTGTCGGCGTCCTTCAAGAACATGAAGCTGTTGCCGTCCACCGGCATCCAGAGGCGCCGTTGTGCGATAAATGGTGCCTGCACGCCCTTGCGGATGGCGTAGGCGGCATGGATCTGGTTGAGCAGGACGTTACCGCCACCCCAGCCGTCCCAGCCGCGGTTGGTTCCGTCAGCGATGTAATAGGCATCGGTGGTGCCAAACGGGAGTGCAGTGGTCGGCACGAGTTCGTTGACCCGCGCGAAATATTCACCAGCTGCCAGCAGCCGGTCGTCGAAATCGGAATAGATGTCGATGCCTTGCTTCCAGAGTGCCTCGGCGAGCATGATCAGCGATTTGAGCTGCCCATGGAAGTGGCCCTGGTCGCGCAGGGAGTCGCCGAGCATGCCGATATCGTTGGAATTGCGCAGTCCGATGTGGGCCAGCGTGCGCACCTGGTACACAACCTTGTCCACCGCCGCTGCATCGTCGTTGAAGATGGACATCAAACCGAGGGCAACCATTGCCAATGCGCCCTTGTTGGCGGCGCCAAACTGGTTTTCGCCATAGGGGTTCGATGCCGGGATCAGGACATTCTTGAAGTATTTCTTCATTGTGGCAGTGTCGGCTTCCGTCCAGCCCGGCCACGTGCCGCGCAGGATGTCGGCACCGCCCACGAACATATAGGCGTAGTCGCCCAGGTCGAGCATGGACTCGCGGCCGGAAAACTCGACCTGGGTAGTCGCCCAGGCCATGAGGATCTGGCGCGCCTTCTTTGCGTATTCGTCGTTGCCGGTGAAATGCCACATGCGCGAGAGATTCCAGACCGCCATCATGTCGCTGCGCCATGCCCATAGATTCACGTCGGGCGCGCGACCGACTGTCGCGTACGGCCCCTGCATGGCATAGGTGAGCTTGGACCTGCCTTCGTTTGCCAGCTGCTCGTAGGCGGACTTCCATGGTTGCCGGCCCTGGTCGACGTAGGCCTTGAGCGTGTTGAGGTCAGAACGGGTGAGCGGGGCGCCGGGGTGGTTGAAAACGCGGGCCGCCGTGCCGCCGCCAGGCGTGCCGCCAGCGCCGGGCGTCGTGTCAGCCCCGGTCGTGGTGCCAGTGCCGGGAGCGCCGCCGGTGTCAGGCGCGCCGCCAGCGCCAGGCGTGCTGCCAGTGCCAGGCGTGCTGCCAGTGCCGTTTGCAGCCGGTGTGTTGCGGGTGTTGCTGCTGTTGTCTGGTGCAGTCGTACTGGTGGCTTCTTCGAAGCCGCCGCCACAGCCCGCGGCGAGACTCGCTGCGAAAATCGACAGGGCGATCGTTCGCATCTTATAATTTTTCATGCCATCCTTCCAACGATTAATGTTGCCTGGCGGCAATTGTCGGTGCGACAGCCTGTCTTGGCAATTATGAATATTCCCAACTGGCATAATGAAATTGACCAGGGCGGTCAAGGCGCCAGGTCAGCTGCCGCCGTAGTGAGCCTTCTGCGCAGCGCCCGATTCGCGCAGGCTGTTGGCGGCGAGTACGTAGCGCGCGAGGGCGTCATCCAGCGTCGGCATCAGGATGCCGCGTTCGCTGCCCAGAGCCGAGAAGCGCGGCTGTGCGGCGTGGCCGTCGAAGGTAACGGCTGCGCAGGCTTCCAGTTCGTCTGTGCCGACGTCGGCCATCAGGCAGACGCGCTGCGCCAGCTGGTGCCAACTGAGCGCTTCGCCGTTGGACAGATGCCAGATGCCGCTTTCCTGGTCGATCAGGAGATCGAGGCAGGTCTGGACCAGGTCCGGTACATACGTGGGTGAGACGATCACGTCGTCGGCTGCGGCGAAGCGCTCGCCGGCGGCCAGCGCCTGCAGCGCGTTTGTTACAAAGTTGTGGCGGTCCCATGGTCCGAAGAAGGCGCTGGTGCGCACAACAAGTGTGCCGGGGTGGATGGACAGCATGCGTTGCTCGGCCTCCGCCTTGCTGCGCCCATAGACATTCAGCGGCGCTGTACGATCGCTTTCCACGTAGGGCGCGCCCTTGCCGCCGTCGAACACCAGGTCGCTGGAAAATCCAAGCAGGCGCAAGGCGTGGCGCGCACAGGCGACGGCCAGCACGGCCGCACCGTGTGTATTTTCGCGCAGGCAGCGGGCTTGCTCCTGCTCGGCCTGGTGTACACGCACATAGCCGCCGGCATTGATGATGGCCCAGGGCTGGTAGAGCCGGATGGCTGCCTCCACCGAAGCTGGATCGGCAATGTCCATCTCCTGGCGCGTCAGGACGCGGTACGACAGGTTGCGTTGCTCGCAGATGCGCGCAAACGCCGATCCCAGCGTGCCGGTGGCGCCGCTGATCAGGATCGGCTGTGCGGGGCGCTGCGGGACCTGGCGTTCGGCTGGCAGGGCTGCCAGGCTGGTGCTGCTGGCCGCCGGCGGGCAGAGAAAACGGCCGGGGCGGCGCCACCAGCCGGCGCCTTGCAAGACCGGGCTCGATAGCGGGCGGCCGGTGGCCAGCTCGCGCATCATTGTGGCCAAGGCGGTAGGGCGCGGAAGCGGTGCGCGCAGGTCGAAGGCGCCCGTTTCGTAATACCCGCTGCACTCGGTTACCAGGCAATTCCAATCGAAAGAACCCAGCAGCGACCATACCGTCACGGCGCGCACGTCCGCGCCGCGCCGGCTTGCTTCCTCGGCCGCGTTCCACACTTCGAGCAGCCAGCGCAGCTGGTCTTCCCGGTTGGCGTCGATATGGGCTTCGGTCACGGCCATTGGCAGCTTGTAGCGTTCCCATACTTCGTCGAGCAGCGGTCCAATGCCTGGCGTGGGAACGGCCAGGGCACGCGCTGTTTCGATGTCGGCAAAACCGTCTGCGCCTACGTAGCGCTGCGGATAGCGCTCGGCGCGGTGATCGAGCCAGCGTTCGCTGGTGATGTAGTAGTTCAAGCCGATGATGTCGGGCGGGCACGGGTTCTCGCTGAACCACAGCAGCTCTTGCGCGCTGAGTCCGCCGCGTTCGGTGAGGTAGGGCCACAAGGCATGTTCCTGGTTGACGCGCCCGCACAGCAGGTCCCAGGCCAGCCAGCGGCGATCATTATAGAAGTCCGCCCAGTCGGACAGCTCTGGCGTGCTATAAGTCTTACCGAGGTCATCGGTCTGGATCAGCTTGGCGTGCGGATTGACGGCACGGATGGCGCGCATCGCCAGCACGGTGCCTTGGCATTGATGGAGCAGGGCGCGCAGGAAAGTCTTGTCGTCGCGCCCGTGCGGATACCACAGTCCGTAGAGGCCGCAAAAGCGTGCCGTCGTCAAGGGTTCGTTGACGGGCGTGTAGTACTGGATCCAGGGATAGCGCTGCGCCACCGCGCCCGCGTAGCCGGCCAGCTGCTCGGCGAAGGCCGGATCCACCAGGCTGGTATGCAAGGGGCCACTGCCGTGATGCACCAGGCCCACAATCGGGGTGACACCCAGCGCCTGCAAGACCGGCAATCGCTTGTCCGGCTGGGTCCAGTCGGCACTGGCCAGGCCATTCGGCGCCACCCGCTCCCACAGCACGGGGTAGCGTAGCGCGCGAATACCCAGCGCCGCAAAGCGGTCCAGGTCGTCCTCGCGCCGGTCGTGGCCGTTGCGCTCAATCTGGCTGAAGTATTGGTCGGCTACGCGGTTGACGGTGCCTTCCAGTCCGCCCCACAGTTCTACGGTGGTTGGCTTGTTTGTTGACATTGTTCTGGGCTTGCGAGTCGAGGTGGCGAAAGTATCCCGAACTTTTCCACTGGCTGGCGCAACCTTGCCGGTAGTCATGCGTGCGCAGTCACCGGCCCCGCTTCGCTACACTGCGCGGATGCGTTATACCTTTCTCGGAAATTCGGTCGAAGAATGGGGCACGGCGCTGGCCGTGATGGCAGCGGCGGCGGCCGTGCTGTACCTGGTGAAATGCCTGGCTGTGCGGCGCCTGGCGGTGATCGCCGCATATACCCATACGGCGATTGACGATTGGCTGGTGCGCGCGCTGCGCAAGACCTGGTTGCTGACCATAGCGGTGGGCGGGGCGTGGCTGGGGAGCCAGATGCTCGACTTGCCGCCGAAGCAGCAGACCTGGATGTGGCGCATCACGGCCACCACCCTGCTGCTGCAGGGCGGAGTCTGGGCCGACAGCCTGCTGCGCTCGTGGCGCGGCCATTACCGTGCGCGCGACGAGAAAGGCGCCTCTGCCACCTCCGCTGCGATCATCGACTTCGTATTGCGCCTGGTGGTCTGGGTCGTCTTTACCCTCATGGTACTGGACAACCTGGGCTTCAATATCACGACGCTGGTGGCCAGCCTCGGCATCAGCGGCATCGCAGTGGCGCTGGCGGTGCAGAACATCCTGGGCGACCTGTTTGCCTCGCTTTCCATCGTGCTGGACAAACCCTTCGTCGTCGGCGACTTCATCATTGTGGACGACAAGCTGGGCACGGTTGAATACATCGGCTTGAAGACCACGCGCTTGCGCGGCCTGGGCGGCGACCAGATCATTTTTTCCAACGGCGACATCCTGAAGGCCCGCATCCTGAACCAGACGCGCATGCACACGCGGCGTGCCGCATTCATCCTGCGGGTGCGTCACGGTACGGCGGAACAGCAGTTGCGCGAGATTCCGCGGCTACTGAAGGACGCCGTGCTGGCCCAGGAGCAGACGGCGACCTTCGAACGCTCGCATTTTTCGGGCCTTGGCGAGTGGTCGTTCGACTTCGAAACCGTCTACTGGATCAAGTCGCCCGACTACTTCGTCTTCATGGACACCCAGCAGGCAATCTACCTGCGGGTGGTGGGCGCGCTGGCCGAGCACGGCATCGAGCTGGCCATTCCCATGCGCTTGATGATGGCGCCGGCGGCCGCTGAAATGCTGCCCGCAGCAGGACCGGAAGCGACCCGCGCCAATCCGGTCCACTGAGCAGCCGGCTGGGCGCTCAGTTCGAGGTGGACCGACGCCAGGAAGGTGTGGTCGGGATTGCACCAGCGTCGCGTTGGCTCATACGGCATCGGGCTAGCTGCCATTTTTCAAACATTTTTCCCGTTCGTATCGTGAGCGCACTGAGGTAGATGCGCTGTTACGATGGCCCAACGAAAAAACAAATCGGGCAGGGGAGAAAATGGGCCAGTTCGAATATCCAAGGCCGCAGCTGGTGCGCGAGCAATGGCAGTCCTTGAACGGCGAGTGGGACTTCGAATTTGATGACGAGCATCAATTCAGCTTGCCGTCCGACCGCATCCCATGGTCGCGACGGATCACGGTGCCGTTTGCGCCAGAATCCGTTGCAAGTGGAATCGGCGATACGGACTTCCATTCTGCATGCTGGTACCGCTGCCGTTTCACGGTTGAGGAGCGCGGGCCTCGCACCTTGCTCCACTTTGGCGCCGTGGATTACCAGGCGCGCGTGTGGATCAACAACCATATGGTTGCCGAACACGAGGGCGGCCATACATCATTCACTGCCGACATCACGGATGAACTGGTCGACGGCGAACAAACGCTGGTGGTGTATGTCGAAGACGATCCGGCCGACCTGGCCAAGCCACGGGGCAAGCAGGACTGGCAACGTGAACCGCATTCGATCTGGTATCCGCGTACGACGGGGATCTGGCAATCCGTCTGGCTGGAGAATGTCGCGGCGACCTATATCCGCCGCTTGCGCTGGACGCCCATTTTCGACGGCTATGAGCTGGGCTGCGAGGTGCTGGCCGCCGGTGACGCCTGCCCCGCACTGGCGGTTGAGGTCAAGATCTGGCAAGGTGAAAAACTGCTGGCGGCCGACCGCTACATGCTGGTTGGGCAGGAGGCCAACCGCAAGATCGCACTGTCGGACCCTGGTATTGACGATTCCCGCAACGAGATCCTGTGGAGCCCTGAACGGCCAACCTTGCTTGATGCGGAACTGACCCTGTACAGCGGCGATCGCATTCTTGATCGTGTGCGCTCGTATGCCGCCATGCGCTCGGTATCAATCAACCGCGACCGTTTCATGCTCAATGGCCGGCCCTATCAGTTGCGCCTGGTACTCGATCAGGGTTACTGGACGGACAGCCTGATGACGGCGCCTTCGGACGACGATTTGCGGCGCGATGTCGAGCTGGCCAAGGCAATGGGCTTTAACGGCGTCCGCAAGCACCAGAAGATCGAGGATCCGCGCTACCTGTATTGGGCGGACCGCCTGGGCCTGCTGGTATGGGAGGAAATGCCGTCCGCTTACGCCTTCACGGCGCGGGCCATGACGCGGCTGGTGCGTGAATGGACGGAAGCCATTGAGCGCGACTACAGCCACCCCAGCCTGATTGTCTGGGTGCCGTTCAACGAATCATGGGGCGTGCCGAATCTGACGGCGGTGCAGGCGCATCGCAATGCCGTGGAGGCACTGTACCACCTGACACGCATGCTCGACCCGACCAGGCCGGTGATCGGCAACGATGGCTGGGAGGCCTCGGCCACGGACATCCTTGGCATCCACGACTATGATCCGGACCCCGACAAGGTGCGCCAGCGCTACGAAGTCACGGACCCGGTCCGCACATTATTCGACCAGCGCCGCCCGGGTGGCCGCATCCTCACCCTGGATGGCTTTCCGCACCGCGGCCAGCCCATTGTGCTGACTGAGTTCGGCGGCATTGCGTTCGATCCGAACGCGCCGCCCCACCATACCTGGGGCTATTCGCGGCAGAACACTCCCGCAGCCTTCCTCGATCATTACCGCGCCTTGTTGAAGGTGGTGAACGAGACGGTCATGTTCAGCGGTTTTTGCTACACGCAATTTGCCGACACGTTCCAGGAAACGAATGGCCTGCTGAACGCGGACCGCACGCCGAAGGTCCCGCTGGAACAGATCAGCGCGGCGACGCGCAACCTGATGTAGCGCCAATCAATCCGGCTGGCTGACAGCCTTTGCCTCGAGGAGAGCACCATGCAAACCCTGATCGTCTTCTGCCACCTGCGCTGGGACTTTGTTTTCCAGCGTCCGCAGCACCTGCTCACGCGCCTGGCGAAGCATTACAAGGTCATGTTCGTCGAAGAGCCGGTGTACGAGGCAGGCGAGGGGCGCATGGTATTTTCGCAAGCTTCGCCTAACCTGACAGTTTGCCAGCCGCATACGCCATCCCATGCGCCAGGCTTCCATGACGACCAGCTCCCCCTCCTGCAGCCGCTGGTGGCGGAGCTGGCACCGGCTGGCGAAGAGGTGCTGGTATGGTTTTATACGCCGATGGCGCTGCCATTGCTGCAGGGCCTGCACCCTTCGCTGGTGATCTACGATTGCATGGATGAGCTGAGCGCATTCAAGAATCCGCCCAAGCAGCTGCTTCAGCGCGAGAGTGCCTTGCTCAATATTGCCGACCTGGTGTTCACGGGCGGACCGAGCTTGTATGAAGCAAAGCGAACGCGCCATGACAATGCGCATTGCTTCCCGAGCAGTGTCGAGGCGGCGCATTTTGCGCAGGCGCTTGACCGCAGCAATGGACATGCGCTTCAACGCGGCGTCCCGCATCCGCGGCTGGGATTCTTTGGTGTTATCGACGAGCGCTTCGATGCCGGCCTGATTGCCGACATCGCCGATGCGCACCCGGAATGGCAGGTGGTGCTGGTGGGGCCTGTGGTCAAGATCGATCCTGCTGCGCTGCCGCAGCGGCAGAACGTGCACTATTTCGGTCAGCAGTCCTATCAGGATCTTCCGCAATTCCTGGCCGGATGGGACGTTTGCCTGCTGCCGTTCGCATTGAACGAAGCAACGCGTTTCATCAGCCCGACCAAAGTCCTGGAGTACATGGCGGCGGAGCTGCCAATCGTCAGCACGGCGATCCGCGATGTGGAGGACCCTTACGGGACGATTGTTGCAATTGGTCACGACCACAAGCAATTCATCGCCCATTGCGAAGCCGCGCTGGCGCAGACACCGGAGCAGACTTCCAGGATGGGCGCTTCGATGCGGGAGGTGGTGGCGCGCACCTCATGGGATGCCACAGCCGACCGCATGCAGCAACTGATTGCCGGTACACCACCAGGCGGCAAGGCCGCGCGGCTGACACGTAAAAGCGCCGGCGACAACGGGGAAGCGGGCCAATCCGATGCGCCCGGCAAGATCAATCCGCTGCGTGCATCTCCAGGTATACCGCTCTACGGCAGCATCGTTATTGGGGGCGGGCCGACTGGACTGTCGGCGGCATATCACGTAGGCACCGATAATTTGCTCCTGGAGCGAAATGGCAGCGTTGGCGGCTGGTGCCGCTCAATCCAGGACGGCGGTTTCACCTTTGATCATGCCGGGCACATCATGTTTTCCAATGACCCTTACGTGCTGGAGCTGTACGACAAACTGCTGGGCGAGAACCAGCACTGGCAGATGCGCGAAGCGTGGGTCTACAGCAAAGAGGTGTATACACGCTATCCGTTCCAGGCCTCCCTGAATGGCCTGCCACCTGAAGTCATCAAGGAATGTATCCTCGGTGCCATCGAGGCCCGCTACGGGGATGGCGCCGAGGCACCATCCTGCGCAAGCCAGCACGTGGAAGATTGTTGCGCTGATGGTGGTAGCGAAGCGGCGCGGGCCAGTGATACGGCTCGCAAGGAGAAGACGCAAAGCTTCGAGGACTTTATCTACAAGGTGTGGGGCGCCGGGATCGCGAAACACTTTGCCATCCCGTATAACCGCAAGCTCTGGACGGTGCCGCTCAGTGAAATGGAAACTTCCTGGCTGGGCGGCCGCGTGCCATTGCCGAACCTCGCGGAGATTGTTGAAGGCGCGCTGCGGCCGGTGCCCAGGCCGATGGGCCCCAACGCCCGTTTTGGCTATCCGAAGCGCGGCGGCTTCCAGTCGTTGATGAATGGCTTCCTGCCCCTGATTCGCGGAAAAATTGAGCTCAATGCCGAAGTGGCGCAGGTGCTGCCAGAGGAACACCGGGTAACGCTGGCAGACGGCCGCCGATTCCAGTACGAAAAACTGGTCAGCACGATGCCATTGCCGGAACTGGTCAAACTGATTGGCGATGCAGCGCCACCGGCGGTGCGGCAGGCCGCACGGGGGCTGCGTCACATCTCGATACGTTGTGTAAATATCGGCATCGCGCGCAGTGATGTGACAGACAAGCATTGGATCTACTATCCAGAAGACACGATATTTCATCGCATCTTCGTGCAAGGCAATGCCAGCCCCGAATGCAATGCTCCGGGCGGCTTTGGCTTCACCTGCGAGATCTCATACTCACCGCTCAAGCCGCTTCCACTGGACGGCCAAGCACTGATCCAGCGCTGTATTGACGACGCCATCAAAGTCGGCTTCATCAGCGCTGACGACCAGGTGCTGGTCGCAAACCAGATCGACATGCCTGTGGCCTATGTTGTCTACGACCACCAGCGGGCCGAAAACGTAGCGACGGTGCGGACCTGGCTGGCCGGGCATGACATTCATCTGGCTGGCCGTTACAGTGAATGGGAGTACTACAACTCCGACCATGCGTTCCTTGCAGGAAAGCGGGCAGCCGAGCAGGTCACGCGAGAACATAGCCGGGTTGCCCCGCGCGCGTCATGAGGAGCGCCGACGCCGGAGAACGGCCCCATGTGTAGCGGTCAGGGATTCATCGTTGATGCGAGGTGGACATGAAGATCACACGACTGAGCACTTACCGGGTGCCGCCGCGCTGGATGTTCCTCAGGATCGACACGGACGAGGGCATTGTCGGCTGGGGCGAGCCGGTGATAGAGGGCCGTGCCCGCACCGTTGAGACCGCTGTGCAAGAGCTGGGCGAATTGCTGGTCGGGCGCGACCCGGCACGCATTAACGACATCTGGCAGGTGCTGTACCGCGGCGGATTCTATCGCGGCGGTGCGGTATTCATGAGCGCCATTGCCGGCATCGACCAGGCGTTATGGGATATCAAGGGCAAGGCGCTGGGAGTTCCGGTGTACCAGTTGCTGGGTGGGCTGGTGCGTGAGCGGATGAAAATTTACAGCTGGGTCGGCGGTGACCGGCCGGCGGAGGTCGTCGCCGGGATCCGGACCCTGCAGGCGCTGGGCCTGAATACGTTCAAAATGAATGGAACTGAAGAACTGGCAATGCTCGATAGTGCGAAGGCGGTAGACGCCGCCGTCGAACGCATCGCGGGCATCCGCTCGGTGTTCGGATACGACATCGAGTTCGGCATCGACTTCCACGGCCGTGTTGCATGGCCAATGGCGAAGCCGCTGTTGCGGGCCCTGGAACCATATCGGCCTTTGTTCGTCGAAGAGCCCGTGCTGGCGGAACAGGCCGAGTATTACCGCCGGCTGTCGGATATGACCAGCATCCCCCTGGCAGCAGGTGAGCGCATGTATTCACGGTTCGAGTTCAAGCATGTACTGGAGCAGGGCGGGCTCGCTGTCCTGCAGCCCGACCTGTCGCACGCCGGCGGCATCAGCGAGTGCCTGCGCATTGCGGCCATGGCCGAGGCCTACGACGTGGCGCTGGCACCGCACTGCCCGCTCGGCCCCGTGGCACTGGCCGCCTGTTTGCAGGTCGACTTCGTTTCCTACAACGCCGTACTGCAGGAGCAGAGCATGGGTATCCATTACAACCGGGGCGCGGAGTTGCTGGACTATGTACACAACGCCGACGACTTCCGCATGGATGGCGGCTACATCAAGCCGCTGCCATTGCCGGGTTTGGGCGTCGATATCAACCAAGAGCGGGTCATTGAGGCTAGCCGCAGCGCGCGGGATTGGCGCAATCCGCTGTGGCGCCACCCCGATGGCAGCGTGGCGGAATGGTAGCGCCAGCCTGCCTGTTGGGTATCGATTGGGGTAGCAGCAACCGGCGCGCTTATGTCGTCGGCGCCGGCGGACACTGTTTGCATAGGCATGAGGACGCCCAAGGTGCGCTCGCCGTGCAGGGGCACTTTCCTGAGTCGCTCCAGGCGCTGCGCCATCATCTCGGCATCGACGCGCAAGTTCCGGTCGTGTTGTCCGGTATGGCGGGCAGCGCCCTGGGCTGGCAGGAGGTAGCCTATTTGGACAGTAGCGTCGCGCTGAACCGCCTGCCTGAGACGCTGGTGCCGGTAAACACAGCGCCGGGCTGCTTCATCGTCCCCGGTTATTGCCACCGCGGGGATGGTTCCGTTGATGTGATGCGGGGCGAAGAGACCCAGCTACTGGGTGCCTTGGCCCTTCAGCACGGCGACGGCTGGTATGTCCTGCCAGGCACCCATAGCAAGTGGGTCGAACTCCGCGAAGGCGTCATCAGGCGATTGTCGACTTACATCACGGGTGAATTGTACGCGGCCATGCGCAGCGGGGGAACGCTGGCGCCCTTGATGGGCGGTAGCGATGACCAGGCCGCGCTATGCAAAGGGGCCGACCGTGCGCAGGATGGCGAGACGCTGTCGCACACGCTGTTTGAAGCGCGGGCTCGCGTGGTGTCCGGCGATGCTGACGCTTCCGGCACCGCATCCTACGTCAGTGGCCTGCTGATCGGGGCCGAGTTCGCGGCACGCGCCGCATGCGACAGGGATGAATTGCCGCTACTGCGCCTGATCGCATCGGCCGGGCTGAATGCCCCATATCTCCAGGTTGCCCACGCGCTGGGCTACTCCACGCGGCTGATTGATCCAGACCAGGCCTATTGCGCTGCCCTGGCACGATTCGCGGAGGCGATCGCACCATGAACATCGAAGAAAGGCACTGGCGGGTGGAGCAGCTGGCCGCCTGGAGGGAAGGATGAAGCCATCCGTCTCCCAGTCTCGATTCGGCGAATTGGCCGATGGCCGGCCTGTCACCGAATTCACCCTGGATAACGGCACAGGGATGCTGCTCCGGGTGCTCGACTATGGCTGCATCATCCGGCGCTGGACACTGGCCGTATCTTCGGAAGAACCGGTCGATCTGGTATTGGGCTTTGACACAGTGCGGGAATATGAAACCGACGCAAGCTATATGGGCGCACTGGTCGGACGATTTGCCAATCGCATCGCTGGCGGACGTTTCGCCCTGGATGGCAAAGTGCATCAGTTGGGCCGAAATGAGGGCATGCACCACCTGCATGGAGGTGCTGCCGGCTTTCACAAGCAGATGTGGCAAACAGGCTTCCATGTCGAAAACGAACTGGCACGGCTCATCATGTATCGGCTGAGTCCTGCCGGGGAAGAGGGCTATCCGGGCAATCTGCTGGTGATGGTTACCTACGAGCTGCTGGCCTCGGGTGCCTTGCGTTGTACCTACCAGGCGGCATCGGACCAGGCGACGCCGGTCAGCATCAGCCAGCACAGCTACTTCAACGTTGCCGGCCGGGGCGATGTGCTGTCGCACCTGCTCTGGATCGATGCCGACCTGTATTTGCCGGTGCGTGACGACCTGATTCCCGTCGGACGTGCGGAGCCTGTGACTGGCGGCCCATTCGACTTCCGGCTTGCGCGCTGCATCGGAAGCAGCCTTGGCACCGACGACCGCCAACTGATGCTCGCGCGCGGCTATGACCACAATTTCGTTCTTGGGGCAATTCCCGGCCCGCAGGCCTGGCTGCGCGACCCGGCGTCGGGGCGCCGGCTGCGGATCTATACCGATTGTCCGGGCTTGCAGTTCTATAGCGGACAGTACCTCGATGCCTCAGCGGGTGGCCAAGGCAGGAGATTCGGACCGCATGCGGGTCTTTGCCTGGAGCCGCAGCAGTTCCCGGACGCGCCCAACCAGCCGTCATTTCCAGGCATGGTGTGCCGTCCAGGCGAACCTTGTGCAATGTCGACGCTATACGTCGTGGATGCAGGAGGAAATCATGGAACTGGTGGTTGACGCGCAAAACGCGCTGGGTGAGTGCGCGCTCTGGTGCGACCGGACGCAGCGGCTATGGTGGACCGACATTTTGGGACGCGTCTTATGCTGCTTCACGCCGTCCAGCGGAGCTGTCCAGACATGGGTGATGCCTGAACGCCTTGCCTCGTTTGCCCTGACGCACAACGATGACCGTATATTGCTTGGCCTGGAAAGGCGGCTGGCCTGGTTCAACCTGCCTGAAGCGGCCATCCTGACCATCGTGGAAGTGGATGGCGGCAGTCCCGAGGTCAGGCTCAATGACGGCCGCTGCGACAGGCAGGGGCGGTTTGTATTCGGCACCATGAACGAAGCGTTGGGACGGGCGCCGATCGGCCGTTTCTACCGGCTTGGGCACGATTTGCGGCTCGAATGCCTTCCCTTGAAACCGGTGGCCATTGCGAACAGCATCTGCTTTAGCCCGGACGGCCGGCTTATGTATTTCTGCGACTCGCTGGCCGGGGTCATCTGCTGCTGCGACTACGGCGATGAGCTTTCAGGTGAGCGGGAATTCGCCTGCCTGCCCCCCGGCTGCGGTGAGCCCGATGGTTCAACCGTGGACGCCGATGGCTGCGTCTGGAATGCGGAGTGGGGCGCCGGCCGCATCGTGCGCTATCGGCCGGACGGAATTGTCGACCGCGCCATCGCTGTGCCGGTCAGCCAGCCAACGTGCCCGGCGTTTGGCGGCCCAGGGCTGGACCAGTTGTACGTCACCACTGCGCTCGTGGATTTATTGGTGCATGAGCGCGATGCCGGTGGCGTGTTCTCGGTGCGCGTGGCGGATACCGTTGGTTTGCCCGAATCGCGCTTTGGCAGCTAATTGAAGGAGGTTCATATGCGAGCGCTGGTCTATCATGGAGCCCATGATGTAAAAGTCGACACCGTCCCGGATCCTGTCATCCAGGAGCCTGATGACGTCATCCTTCAAGTAAGCGCCACCGCGATCTGCGGCTCGGACTTGCACCTCTACCGGGGCAAAGTACCGGGAATGAAGGAGGGCGACATCATGGGCCATGAATTCATGGGTGCCGTGGTGGATGCCGGACCGGATGTCACGCGGTTGCAAAAGGGGGACCGGGTGGTGGTGCCTTTCGTGATCGCCTGCGGGAGCTGCTTCTTCTGCGACATGCACCTCTATTCGGCGTGTGAAACCACCAATCCGGACCGTGGCGCCATCATGAACAAGAAGTCGCTCCGTCCAGGGGCGGCATTGTTCGGCTTCAGTCACCTGTATGGCGGTGTGCCGGGAGGGCAGGCGGAATATGTGCGGGTGCCCAAAGCCAATGTCGGCCCGATCAGAATTCCGGATACGCTGGAGGACGAAAAAGTCCTGTTCCTGAGTGACATCCTGCCAACCGGCTACCAGGCGGTGTTGAACGCCGGGGTTGGCGCCGGGTCATCGCTGGCGATCTTTGGCGCCGGGCCGGTCGGACAGATGGCCGCGGCGTGCGCCCGCATGCTGGGCGTGGAAACGATCTTCATGGTGGATCACCATCCTTACCGGCTGGAGTTCGCACGCACGACCTACAACATCATTCCCGTCAATTTCGATCAGGTGGACGCAGCGGAATACATCATCGAACACACGAGCCGCCGCGGCGTTGACGCCGTGGTCGACGCCGTGGGATTCGAGGCGAAAGGTAGTGCGCTCGAAACAACGCTGGCGGCGCTCAAGCTCGAAGGGAGTAGCGGAAAAGCCCTGCGCCAGTGCATCGCCGCGGTGCGGCGAGGCGGAACCGTTAGCGTGCCGGGCGTCTACTCCGGATTCATTCACGGCTTTCTGTTTGGAGATGTGTTCGAAAAGGGCATTGGATTCAAAACTGGCCAAACCCACGTCCAGCGCCACATGCCCGAGCTGTTGACGTTCATTGAACAGGGAAAGCTCAGCCCGGATGTCATCATTTCGCACAGATTGCCGCTTCTCGAGGCCAGCGAGGGATACCGGATGTTCGATGAGAAGCGCGACGCCTGCCGTAAAGTCGTTCTTCGGCCATGAGGGCGCCAGGACTGCAAAACCATTACGGCATGGCGCCGGCATCACAGTGCAACGCAATGTCAGCCGCCCAGCGCTTTGAAGGCGGCGACAGCGGCGCGGGCCGACTCGGTTTGCGCCTGCGCCTGCGTGTCGGTGGCACGCAGCAGGTTTTCGTCCGCCTGCAGCACTTCGACCAGGCTGGCAACGCCCTGTTGGTAGGCGGCAAGCGAGGCCGCGCGTGCGCGGCCAAGCGAATTCACGCCGTCGGCCAGGATGCTGGCTTGCTGTTCACGGTTGACCAGGGTGGAGAAGGCATTCTCCACGTCCTCCATGGCATGCAGTGCTGATAAGCGGTAGGCTGCCAGCGCTTCGGCCTCGCGGCCTTTGGCCACTTCGATTTGGGCATTGATGCGGGCGAAGTCGAATAGCCGCCAGCGCAAGCCCAGTATCCCGGCAGCCTGGTTTGCGCTGCCGGAGAACAGCTTGCCTGCCGAGATGGCCGTGGCGCTGCCAAGCATTCCGCTCAGGGACAGCTTCGGATAATATTCAGCGGTTGCCGCGCCAATGCGGGCATTTGATGCCGCAAGTCGACGTTCTGCAACGACCAGGTCGGGCCGGCGCCGAAGCAGGTCGCGCGGCGACCCGGTCGCGGCGACCTGGGGGATGGCCGGAAGTACGCCGCGTGCCTCGGCCAGTTCCTGCCGGTGCGTTCCTGGAGCGCTGCCGAGCATGACGTCCATTGCATTCATGGCCGCATCCAAAGCCGCTTGCAGCACTGGCACCGTAGCCCGTACCTGCGCCAGCGCACCCTCGGTTTGCCGCATCTGCAGTTCGGCTGCCAGGCCCTGGTCGTAAAGCTGCCTTATCTTGGCCAGCAACTCCTGCTGCGTCTGAATTTGCCTGCCCGCGACGTCAAGGCGGATTTGCAGGCCCCGGATAGTCATGTAAAGGTCCGCAGTCTGGGCCGCTACGGCCAATTGCACGGCCGCCGCGCCAGCCTGGGACGCCTGGTATTCGGCAAGCGCTGCCTCGCGGTCGCGGCGCACGCCGCCAAACAAGTCCAGTTCCCAAGACGCTCCGAGACTGACATCATAGGCGCTGCCATTGCGGTCGTAGCCTGGCGTCGAACTCAGAACCTGTCCCAAAGGTGTTTCCAGCGATTGGTGGGCGCGCGTGCCCTGGGCGCTGACGCTGGCGGAGGGCAGGAGAGCCGCGTTGGCCGATGCCAGTCCGGCCTTGGCCTGGGTGATACGGGCCGCGGCCTGGCCGATGTCAAGGTTCTGGCGCAGTGCCAGGGCAACCAGGCGATTCAGGTTTGGGTCGTCAAAGCCTTCCCACCAGGCGCTGGATGGCACTGTCGCCGCGCTGCCCCGCTGTTCGATGGCCTCCTTGCTGAAATAGTGTTGGGGCAAGGGTGCGTCGGGGCGAGCGTAATCGGGGCCGACCGCGCAACCCGCTGCGAGACCGGCAATGAGGCTGATGGAAAGGCTGGTTTTGAACATGGCTGACTTTCTGGGAAGATGATTTTGAGGTGACTGTATCATGAAATGGTCACTGGTTGTGCAAAATGGAGTCAGGCGGTAAGCTGTCGGTCATGAATAAGGCAACCGTTACCCCCAGCCCATCGCGTGGTCCTGTCGACCATGAGGTGCGTGACCAGATCGTCGCCGCGGCGAGCGAGCATTTCCGTTTGTATGGCTATGAAAAGACCACGGTCTCCGACCTGGCCAAGTCGATCGGTTTCTCCAAGGCCTATATCTACAAATTCTTTGAGTCCAAGCAGGCGATTGGCGAACAGATTTGTGCGAACTGCCTGGCTGAAATCGAGTCGGATGTCAGGGCGGCCATCGACGCGGTCGAGAAGCCGCCTGAGAAGCTGCGCCGTATGTTCAAGGCGGTTGTCGAATCGAGCCTGCGCCTGTTTTTTGAAAATCGCAAACTTTACGATATAGCAGCAGCGGCAGCCACGGGAAATTGGGAATCCACCAGCATGTATGAGCAGCGCATCCAGTCCATCTTGCAGGACATCCTGCGGCAAGGCCGCGAGACGGAAGATTTCGAACGAAAGACGCCTCTCGACGAGGCGGTGACGGCGATTTACCTGGTGATGCGGCCGTACCTGAACCCGGTCCTGTTGCAATACGGCCTGGACTCCGCGCAGGAGGCGCCGCTCCAATTGTCGAGCCTGGTGCTCCGGAGTTTGTCGCCCTGAACGAGCCGATACGGCAGAAATGTGCAAGTGACTATTGACTTAAGTGGTCACTAGTCTCAAAATGGAATCCTGTTTGCTTCCTTTTCGGGATTCCTATGCGCCGCCGCAACCTCATTTTCTCGTCTGTCGTTACCGTCCTGCCCCTTGCGCTAGCCGCTTGCGGCGAAAAACCGCCCGCCGATCCACGTACTGCTGCTCCGCTGGTGAGGGCGGTCGGGGTCGAGAGCGATGTCGCCGATGCCCGCGCATTCACCGGGACTGTCGCTGCCCGCGTGCAAAGCGACCTGGGTTTTCGTGTCGCCGGCAAGGTGACGGAGCGGCTGGTGGATACCGGCCAAGCCGTCAAGCGCGGCCAGGCGCTGATGCGTATCGATCCCTCCGACCTGAAGCTGGCAGTCAACGCCCAGCTGGAAGTCGTTGCCGCAGCACGTGCCCGGGCCCAGCAAACGGCCGACGATGAAACCCGCTACCGTGGCTTGCGCGGCACGGGCGCCATATCGGCATCAGCCTACGACCAGGCCAAGGCTGCGGCAGATGCGGCCAAAGCGCAGCTCAGCGCGGCTGAATCGCAGGCGGAATTAGCGCGCAACGCGAGCCGTTATGCGGAGCTGGTGGCCGATGCCGACGGCGTGGTTGTCGACACGCTGGCCGAGCCCGGCCAGGTCGTCAATGCAGGGCAGGCCGTTGTGCGGGTAGCGCACGCCGGCCGGCGCGAAGCCGTCATCCAGTTGCCGGAAACCCTGCGCCCGTCCGTGGGCGCCACCGCCCAGGCGAGGCTGTTCGGCAAGGAGGAACTGGCAGTGCCGGCCCGGCTGCGGCAGCTTTCCGATGCCGCCGACCGGCTGACGCGCACGTACGAGGCCCGCTATGTGCTCGAGGGCGAGCTATCGAATGCGCCGCTCGGCTCCACAGTCACCCTCCAGGTCCCGCTAGCGAACGCGCAGGGGCGGGGCGGCCTGCGGGTGCCCATTGGCGCGTTGTTCGATGCAGGTAAGGGGCCGGGTGTTTGGCTGCTGGCTGGAGAACCAGCCAAGGTCTCCTGGCGGCCGGTCGTCGTGCAGCGCCTGGACGACGATAGCGCACGTGTCGCCGGCGGTCTTAAACCGGGCGATCGCATCGTTGCCCTTGGTGCGCACCTGCTGCATGAAGGCGACCAGGTACGCGTGGCCGGCCAGGCCGCCGCAGCAACCGTGGCGGGGCTGCCATGAGCGAGGGGCGTTTCAACATGTCTGCGCTGGCCGTACGCGAGCGCTCCGTCACATTGTTCCTGATTTGCCTGATCTCCCTGGCTGGTGTCATTGCGTTCTTCAAGTTGGGACGCGCGGAAGATCCTGCCTTCACGGTCAAGGTGATGACCATCGTTACCGCCTGGCCAGGCGCCACGGCGCAGGAAATGCAGGACCAGGTCGCCGAGAAGATCGAGAAGCGCCTGCAGGAATTGCGCTGGTACGACCGCAGTGAAACCTATACCCGACCGGGCCTGGCCTTCACGACCTTGACCCTGCTCGACAGCACGCCGCCGTCTGAAGTGCAGGGAGATTTTTACCAGGCGCGCAAAAAGGTCGGCGATGAGATAAGCAACCTGCCGCCCGGCGTGATCGGCCCTCTGGTCAACGACGAATACGCGGACGTTACCTTTGCCCTGTTCGCCCTCAAGGCGAAGGGAGAGCCGCAGCGCACGCTGGTGCGCGACGCGGAGGCGCTGCGTCAGCGCCTGCTGCGCGTTCCCGGCGTGAAAAAAGTCAACATCATCGGCGAGCAGGCGGAGCGCATTTACCTTGAATTTTCGCATGAGCGGCTGGCAACGCTTGGCGTCAGCCAGCAGGATGTATTCGCGGCGCTGCAAAGCCAGAATGTCCTGACCCCGGCCGGTTCGGTGGAAACCAGGGGCCCGCAGGTGCTGGTGCGCCTGGATGGTGCCTTCGACCAGTTGCAGAAGATTCGCGACACGCCGGTGGTGGCACAGGGCCGCACGTTGAAGCTGTCCGATATCGCCACCGTCAAGCGCGGCTACGAAGACCCGGCAACGTTCATGATCCGCAACGGCGGCGAGCCGGCGCTCCTGCTGGGCATTGTGATGCGTGAGGGCTGGAATGGCCTTGACCTCGGCAAGGCGCTCGACAAGGAAGTAGGTGCGATCAATGCCGAACTGCCGCTGGGCATGGGCTTGAGCAAGATCACCGACCAGGCCGTGAATATCGGTTCGGCCGTCGATGAATTCATGCTCAAGTTCTTTGCCGCGCTGCTGGTGGTGATGGTGGTGTGCTTCGCCAGCATGGGTTGGCGGGTCGGGATCGTGGTTGCAGCCGCCGTGCCGCTGACCCTGGCGACGGTGTTCATCGTGATGGCAGCGACCGGCAAGAATTTCGACCGGATCACGCTTGGCTCGCTGATTCTCGGCCTGGGCCTGCTGGTGGACGACGCCATCATTGCCATTGAGATGATGGTGGTGAAGATGGAGGAGGGCTTCAGCCGCGTCGCTGCCTCGGCCTACGCCTGGAGCCATACGGCGGCGCCGATGCTGGCCGGCACGCTGGTGACGGCGGTAGGCTTCATGCCCAATGGCTTTGCCCGCTCTACCGCCGGCGAGTACACCAGCAATATGTTCTGGATTGTCGGCATCGCGCTGATCGCCTCATGGGTAGTGGCTGTGGTGTTTACGCCTTACCTCGGCGTCAAGCTGCTGCCCGACGTCGAGAAGGTCGCCGGCGGCCACGGGGCGCTTTACGACACGCCGCGCTATAACCGCTTCCGCCAGCTCCTGAAGCGCGTGATCGCACGCAAGTGGCTGGTGGCGGGCGCGGTGGTCGGCTTGTTTGTCGTGGCCGTACTCAGCATGGCGGTGGTGAAGAAGCAGTTCTTCCCGATCTCGGATCGTCCCGAAGTGCTGGTTGAAGTGCAGATGCCCTACGGCACGTCGATCGGCGCGACCAGCGCCGCCGCCGCAAAGGTGGAAGCCTGGCTTGCCAAGCAGGACGAGGCGAAAATCGTTACGGCCTACATCGGCCAGGGCGCGCCGCGTTTCTACCTGGCGATGGGCCCGGAACTGCCAGATCCATCGTTTGCCAAGATCGTGGTGCGCACCGATAACCAGGTGCAGCGGGAGGAGTTGAAACAGCGGCTGCGCAAGGCGGTAGCCGACGGGCTGGCGCCCGAGGCACGGGTGCGCGTCACCCAGCTTGTGTTCGGGCCATATTCGCCGTTCCCGGTGGCCTATCGCGTCTCCGGCGCCGACCCGGAAAAGCTGCGCCATATCGCTGCCGATGTACAGCAGGTGATGGGCGCCAGTGCGATGATGCGGACGGTGAATACCGACTGGGGCACCCGCACGCCATCCTTGCACTTCACCTTGCAGCAAGACCGCCTGCAGGCCATGGGCCTGACGTCAAGCGCGGTGGCGCAGCAATTGCAGTTCTTCCTGTCCGGTGTGCCGATCACCGCGGTGCGCGAGGATATCCGCACGGTGCAGGTGGTGGCCCGCTCGGCCGGCGAGGTACGCCTCGACCCGGCCAGGATCGCCGATTTCACGCTGACCGGCGCCAATGGCCAGCGCATACCTTTATCCCAGGTCGGGAAGGTCGAAGTGCTGGCGGAGGAGCCGGTGATGCGCCGGCGCGACCGCCTGCCGACGATCACGGTGCGCGGCGATATCGCCGAGGGCCTGCAGCCACCGGACGTATCTGCCGCCATCAGCCGCCAGTTGCAGCCGCTGATCGACAAGCTGCCGAGTGGCTACCGCATCGAACAGGCCGGCTCCATCGAGGAATCGGGCAAGGCGACCGTGGCGATGCTGCCGCTGTTCCCGATCATGCTGGCGATTACCCTGCTCATCATCATCTTCCAGGTGCGCTCCATTTCCGCGATGGTGATGGTGTTCCTGACCAGCCCCCTGGGTTTGATCGGGGTGGTGCCGATGCTGATCGTGTTCGGGCAGCCATTTGGCATCAATGCGCTGGTGGGCCTGATCGCGCTGTCAGGCATCCTGATGCGCAACACGCTGATTTTGATCGGGCAGATTCATGACAATACGAGGGCTGGACTCGATCCCTTCAACGCGGTGGTGGAGGCAACGGTACAGCGCGCCAGGCCGGTGATCCTGACAGCGCTGGCGGCGGTGCTGGCCTTCATCCCGCTGACCCATTCAGTGTTCTGGGGCACGCTCGCTTACACCCTGATCGGCGGCACCTTTGCGGGAACCATTCTTACGCTGGTCTTCCTGCCTGCGATGTATGCGATCTGGTTCAAGATCCAGGCTGGCGGCGATAGCGTGGAACAGCCAGAGGCGGACAGCAACGTCGCGCCGATTGCGGGGCGGCTTAGCCATCATTGAAAAGGAAATGGAAATACAGGAATCTACAGTTGTTGTTGTCACGGGGGTGTCGTCGGGTATTGGCCGCGCCACAGCAGAGAAATTGGCCAGGCGCGGTTGCCGCGTGTTCGGAACCGTACGGGATATCGCCGGTGCGAGCCCATTGGCCGGTGTCGAGTTGGTGGAGATGGATGTACGCAGCGACACGTCCGTTAAGCAAGCATTTCAGCAGATCGTCGCACGCGCCGGACGCATCGACGTCCTGGTCAATAACGCCGGGGTGACCATCGTCGGCGCGGTGGAAGAGACTTCGATCACGAGGCGGGTGCGCTGTTCGATACCAACCTGTTCGGTATCCTGCGCACGGCACAGGCGGTCCTGCCGCAGATGCGGCTGCAGCGCAGCGGCAGGATCGTCAACGTCAGCTCGGTGCTTGGTTTCCTGCCGGCGCCTTACATGGGCTTTTATGCGGCGTCCAAACATGCGGTCGAGGGGCTGTCGGAATCGCTGGACCATGAAGTGCGCCAGTTCGGCATTCGAGTCGCCCTGGTCGAGCCGGGTTTCACGAAAACGAACCTGGACCTGAACTCGCCGCACACTGCGTCCAGCATTGCAGACTATGACCGTGAGCGTAGCCTTGCTACACAAGCTGTGGCAGCAAGCGTCAGCGGCGCGCCGGAACCGGATGCTGTGGCGGACACCATTGTGCAGGCGGCACTGGGACCATGGCGCATGCGGCGCGTTCCATCCGGCCAGGCGTCCTTGCTCAGCAAGTTACGGCGATTTATGCCGGCCGGGCCGGTGGACGCAGGATTGCGCAAGACTTTTGGACTTGCCTGATGCCGCAGCAAGATTTATGCGGTTCGTCCGTCGACAGGTAACGCGGAGCTTGACTGTGGAGGGCTATGGCGCAATAGTTGATGCGGAAATGCCATCATCAACTCCGCATTGCTCAGAAGATTCATGAGACGCTTTGCTTTCGCGACATGCCTGGTTTTCGCCGCGTTCGGCACGGACGCGCGGAGCGATACGTTCAAGGTCGGCTTCTACGATTACCCGCCTATGATGATCGAGAACGGGCGGAGCGGGATTTATCAGGAAATCCTGGATGAGCTAAGCAACATCACGGGCCACCGCTTTCAGATCCAGTACTTCCCCTACGCGCGCCTTGCCAAAGAGTTCGACGTAGGACGTATCGACCTTGAACCCGGCGTGTTTCCCGGCTGGGTAAAAAATCAAAGGGTTCCGGGCGAATTTTCAGTCCCGTTTGGTAAGGTCGTCGACGTACTCGTGTTCGCCCCGGGCAAATATTTTCCAATGCATACGCCGAGGGACTTGAGTGGCAGAACCATCGGATTGGTAAGGGGTTACACCTATCCGGACTTGCATGAGCTGTTTGACAGCGGCGCCGTGCATCGCTCCGATGCCGTGAGCGAGGCGCAGCTCATGGCCATGCTTTCGGCGGGGCGCATGGACCAGATCCTGATAAACAAAGCGGTTGCCCAATACAATGTTCTCATGGTGCCCAAGTATCGTGAGTTTGTCCTGGGTGACGTTCTCGGTTCGTTTGATGTCTCGATGCGCGTCCACCCCGGCAAGAAAGCCTTGCTGCCGAAATTGGACGAAGCCATCATCACAATGAAACGCTCGGGGGCCATCGCCAGGATCTACGCCAAGTATGGTGTGAGCCTCTAAGACGTTGGTACAGTTGCTGTTGGGAAAAATCGTAATCCATAAACTTACCGACGGCTATGGTGACTGCACATTGTCCGGCGCTGTGCAATACTGGGCTATATATGCATGGGGACAAAGCAATGGCCGGTACAGAACAAGCAAGGCGGGTCGACAATCGAGTTGCCGAAAAGGTGGAGCGTGGCATAGCGCTGATGGCCCTTACTGGAAGGGAAGAGGCGGTGCGCTACTTGAGGAACTGCGGAGTCCCGGCCGACGTCATTGGACGCGTACTCACCAGTCCGATAGCTCGCAGGACGCACGGTGCACACTTGGCTGATCAGCGACCCGATCACCGGGGAAACGAAGGCTTGCATTGAGGGCCGGGGTATGGCTGTCTGGCGGCATGCCTGCGCTTTGCCTGGAAAACGACAGTGGACTTTGAGATTTCAATTTGAAATGGAATAATAGGTCTCAGCGGTTTTCAGTCGCAAGATGGTTAATGTATCGCCATGGCCAGTTGGAGGTGATGATGCGCTCTACGACGGAAGTGATCGGGTCTCACAGTGTTCGGCACGAGATGTACACCGTGATTTGCAAGAGTGGACAGCGAGGTATCGAGTTCAGCGATGCGCGGCTGGCAGCGTTGGCCTTCCTGCGCGCGCCGGCCAATGATCGGCCCTTTGTGTTGCGCCACCAGGGTAATGCAACGCATGTGGTGGCTTCAGCAAAAGCGGGAACAAAGCTGATTGAGCCCGGTCGATTGGATGACACCTTCCGCGCCGCTTACGAGTCGGCAGCCATCGCCAATGCATTTTAGTGAGGCCGGCGTACCACGCTGGCCCTCACGATCAGATCGCGCGGTCGCTGCGATTCGATTGCAAGCGGTATTCACTCAGGACGGACATTCGCAGCTTTCTCACCCTTCGGACTTGGCGCGCGCTCAAAGGAGACGCGTTGATTTTCCTTGAGAGCCTTGAATCCTTTTGCCTGGATATCCTGGAAATGCACGAACAGGTCTGCACCGCCAGTGTCTGGTGTGATGAAGCCAAACCCCTTCGCTTCATTGAACCACTTTACGGTGCCGGTTTCGGTAGTCATGTTAGAACCTCCAAGTTGATATGAAAATACCTGGCGCCCCTTTGCGACCAGCGCCCGCTCGATCAGCCTGCCTGCGGGTTTAACCGGGAAAGCCTGGAACTATTCCCCCTGCCAACAAAGACCCGGTCTGTAATGTCATGACGGAACAGCTCAAGCCAGGAAGTGTTGTCACTGATGAGGTATTGCTTTGACTTGCCGGTCGACTTTCGCATCACGGTAAGTTCGCCCTGTAAACCTGATACCTCGTCGGTCTTTGGATCGGTTGTGTCGACGGCGCTCAACGAAAAGTCCTGCTGCGCCAGATGGTGCTGGCGGAGGATCGATTCAAATTCCGCAATATCTCTCTGTTCGATCAGTTGCATGGCTTCACCTTTTGAGGGGCTCTTTCAGTTTAGGCCAGATTTGCCGCTCCGCTTTCCAAATAGTCCGGAGCTGGGTCTCCGCAACGTATACGGCGAACGCATCGGGTTGCGAATGTTAATAGTAAAGCCCAATGCCGGCGGCCGGCGCGGCATGCTAAATTTCTTCTTCCAACAGGCGGGCAAGTCTCGTCCTCGGCGAATGCCGGGAATACAGGGAGAACAGCATGCCAGATGATTTAATGATTGGAGATCGGCGATCACTCGAAGGATTAACGGAAATGGTCGACGGCGCCCTTGAGTTGGCTGACGAATGTGGATGGAGATATGCGTTGGCATATCTGATCAGCGAGCGTGTTCCTTCGCAAGTGATCCAGCGACTGTTGTCAGGACGCGCGCGAGCCAGAAAGGCCGCAATCAATAACAACATGAGTTTTCCAGACAAGAGCTACTGCTGGCAAGGACGAAATACAGAAGAGACGCAACGCCTTTTTGCGACCTTGCGATTGCGCAGTCCGATCAAATTCCAACCATGCGACCTGCCGCCGATGGCATCGCGCAGCCGCGGCCCCGTCTCCGACGACGAATGACACGGCAGGGCGATAGTCCTTAACGGTTGTTGCGCAGTTTGCTAATGCGCCGGCCCCCAAGGAACAGTCCTGTGGCGCACAACATTGCGCCGAATACGCAAAGCACCGCCACCAGGACGTCCCATAAGGGTCGCTTGCGCACGGCGGCCGCAAAATCAAGCTGGTGCAGGCCATTGAACAGCCAGCGGTTCCACTTGCTGTTGCGATCGGCATGTCCGACCAGCTGTCCCTTGCGGGGATCGGCATAGAATGTGGTCTCGTCGTTCAACTGGAACTGCACGCGCAGTACCGGGAAGTCGCGATCTCCATGATGTCTGTAGTAAAAGCTGTCACCGCTATCGATCAGCTCAGCCGCAAGAACCTGGACGCCAGGCCGCGCGGCGCGCACGGCATGCAGCAGTACCTCTTGCGCAATGGGCGCCGCTGGCCTGCCGCTGTCTGGGTCCAGCAAGCGTTGCCCGGTACGGTCGAGTGCACCGAAGAAAAGTTTGCCGTCGACTCTGCGCCACTCGAGCTCGAATAAGCCCTGGCTGGCATGGACCGCCTGCGCCAGGTCCAGCGACAAATCCTGGCGACTGAGCGGGCCGCCTGCGAAGGCCAACTGGTCGTTGGCCGTTACGCCCGGTGAAGAAAGCCAGTTGAATGGGGTGACCGATAGCCAGCCGCTGAACAGCCAGGTCAGTGTCAGCGTCCCAATACCCAGCCCAAGCCAATGATGCCATGCCTGCCAGCCACGATACGGCGAACGCCGGCCGCTGGCATAGCGCTGGCGCAGCCGCAAACGCTGAAGGCCCAGAACCATGCCTGCCATCACCAGCACGAGGGCTGCGGCGGAAGTCCACATCACCGCTTGCCGCCAAGGCTGGGCATATGTACGCAAGGGCGTGAAATAGATCCAGTGCATGACCGAGCCAACCCAGTTCCAGCCACGCTCGTTGCGCGTGGCGTCCCGCACTAACTCGCCAGTGCGGCTGGACACATACAGGACACTGCCCACATCGTCGTTCGCCCGAACCCGGTACAGCGGCCGATGTCCGCTGACGGAACCAAAAGACCACTGGTCCAGGTCAATCCGGTCCACCGCCAGGCTGCTTGCTCCAGGCGCCGCATTTCTGGCTGAGGCCTGGGCGATAGCCTCCGTGACTTCCAGAGCGGTGCCGGTGTCCGCCCAGGCTGACCACCGGCGGCCATCGCGCATGAAGTGATAGGCAGGACGTCCTGCAATGGTATTGATCTTTACCGCAGAGGGAACGCCGGCTTGGCCGGAAGATTGCCATGCATCCCAGGCGCTGGCCTTGACCTGCTGGATATCCAATGGCGCCAGCCACGCCATGCGTTCCTGCTTGTTAAGGGCAGGATATGGCACGTACATCATGACGATGCCGGAGATGAACCACATCAGCACGAGCAAGCCGATGGCGATGCCGAGCCAGCGGTGCAGCAGGTGCAGCTGGCGTTTCCACGATCCCACGGTGCGGGAGATCAGTAACGCCACTGCACGGTCAGCTCGGCGTGGCGGCGCTCGCCCAGCAGGTACTGGCTATCGCTGTATGAGGTGCTGGCATAAAGCTTGTCGCTCAGGTTGCGCAGGTTCAGCTGCAGCAGCACATTGCGGTTGACGTTCCAGCCAAGCGACGCGTCCATCGTGGTATACGCGGCGAGCGCCTGCGTGTTGCCATTGTCGATATAGCGTTCGCCAACGTAGCGCGCGCCGATCGCCACGCGCCATGAGTCTGCATGGTAGTTCAGCCACACGTTGGACGAGATCTTTGGTACGTCGGCCGGACGCATCCCAGCGCGCGAGCGATTGCCGCTTTCGATCAACTGGTCGAACCGGGCATCGGTGTAGGCCGCATTGGCCTCCAGGCGCCATTCCGGCAATAGGGTCACACTGGAGGTAAACTCCGCGCCACGCGACGATTGCGATCCGCCCTGGATCGACAGCGCCGGACTGGATGGATCGCGCGTGATGATGTCGTTCTTGCTGATGCGGTACAGTGCCGCAGTCCATTCAGCCTTGCCGTTCGCCAGGGATTGCTTGATGCCGGTTTCGACTTGGCGCGAGCTGGTCAGCTTGTAGCGGCTGCTGGCCAGGTTCAGCGACAGCAAACTGCCAACCGGGTCGCTGCCGCTGCTGACCTGCCCGTACAGGGAAGCGTCGGCGGCCAGCTTCCAGGTCAGGCCCAGGCGCACTGCGTTCGAATGCAGCCTGGTGGTAAAGCCGGCGGCACCGCGCAGGCTGGCGCGCTCGACCTTGTACTGGTCGTGGCGGAAACCGGCAAGCATCAAAAGGCTTGGGTTGATGGCGTAGGCATCTTCCACATACACGGCATTGGTGGTGGTATCGGTGCTGAAGTCAGGCCGCAGCGGATCAGGGCTGGCAAACAGGCCCGGATTGAAGCCAGTCGGGGCTACTGTGGATGATCCGCCGTAGGGCGAGTTGTTGGCGTGGGTGAAGTTGATGACAGCAGCTTCCCAGCCAGCTACGACGCGGTTGTCTCCGCCGTTCCAGCGTGCTTCCAGTCGATTGCCGGTCTGTTCCTGCTCATGCCGGATGGCGATATAGTCGCTTCGCTCCACCACCTTGGCTTGCGCATCATAGGAATAATATTCCGCATTGCGCCAGTTCCGGTGCACCTTCATGTAAGCGAGCTCGTTACTGATGGCCAATACCGGGCTGACACGCCAGGTGAAGCGGGCAACGGCTTTGTCATCCTTGTACGAGATGTCGGCATCGCCGACGTTGTAGTTCTGGTCGCGAAGTTCGCGCGCGATACGGCCATTGACAAGGGGCGTGCCAAAGTAGCGCTGCGGTTTTTGTTCCAGGTGGTCGAGCGAGAAGTCGAGGTCGAGGCCGGGCGCCAATGAACAGGTCAGGCTGGACAGGATCTTGCCGCGGCGGGATTGGCCGCGGTCGATGAAACCTTCGCTATGATCGGCATAGGCGTCGATGCGGAACGCCGCTTTCTCGCCGAGTGCGCCAGTTGCGCCGACACCGCCGCGCAAGGTCTTGCCGCCGCCGACACCAGCCATGGCCTCGAAGCTGGTGGCGCGCTGTGGAGCTTTGCGTACGGCGTTGATGGTTGCGCCGGTGGTGCCGCTGCCATAGACCACGGACCCCGGGCCGCGCAGCACGTCGATGTATTCATAGCCCCAGGGGTCGGACGGATAGGTGGCCGTACCGGAACCGACTTGCGGGCGCTGGCCATTCTCCAGTAGCGCAATGGCGCTGTTGCCGCTGAAGCCGCGTGCAGAGTAGGCGACTCCGTTACCCGGCGAGCTCGTATCTGTCAGGCCGGTAGTACGCGTGATGGCATCCTTGACCAGCAGGTCGCCACGCGCCTGCATCGTGTCGGCGCTGAGGGAGTCGACGCTGGCCGGCAGTTCCTGTGCGGTCAGGTCCAATCTGCTTGCCGTAGCGCCAGGGCGCGTCAGTCCGAGGCCCTCATACGCCGTCGCTCCCTGTACGGTTACGGTTGGCATGATCTCGGTTTGCTGAGCCCAGGCAGCGGAAGTGAAAAGCACAGAGATCGCGGCAACGATAGGGCGCAGGGAAGGGGAGCGGGCTGGTCGGGATGAGGACATGGATGGATTTCTGCTGGGACGGCATGGCACGCGCGCATTGCGAGCGCGAGTGCGCACAACGACCGAGTGCGGTAGCTTTAGCGATAAATGGAAAACGGCGAAACATATCTTGCAAGAGCCACACCCCGGGCTTTGCTTAATCATCGTGACTGGCCGGTCTTCTGGCTTGCCTTCATTCTTCCCTGATCGTGCCTTCCCGTGCGTTGGACAGTGGCGGTTGATCAGAGTCGTCAGGCTTACAGCAGCGGGGACTGCGCCGGAATGGTGCGAGATGAAAATCCCGCGCGTCACCGGCTTCCCGTTTCACCCTTCGGCCGACAAGCAGAAGGGCACCTTTCACGTATTGGCGCGCATTCTACATGCAAAATGCGATCAGAGGTAAATTTGGGCCACGACAGGGGTACTTCGTCCACGGCCGTGTGAAATGGATCAATGCTGAGCAGTCACGAAGCCAACACAACGTTCAGAAGGTTGTGTGCTCTTCTTCGAAAAGCCAGGTGAGGGGATTTTTCTACCATCGAAACGGCCATTATTCCCTCCAACGACGCAAAGATTAACTCGGCGAGTTCGCGCTCTGCGCCGTCCTGCCGCAATCTCAAATTGGCCGGTTCGCTGTGCAGAATCTTCTCTAGCCAGTCTATATTCTGCGTTGCAAACCGCTGTAACTCTTCAATGCATGTACGCTCCTGGAACGACGGTTCGCGCACCATCATCAGGTACATGCAAGGCCGCTTGCCGTCCTCCAGCATTTGCGCGAAGAGTTCGGTGTATTGCCGAAGGTGCTCAGCAAGCGTCAAGCTACCTGATCCGGAAATCGCATTCAGCCTTGATGCCTGCTCTTCTCGATATAGTTGCATTGCCTGTCGGGCCAGATCTTCTTTCGATGCGAAATGATGGTAAAGGCTCGGTGCCTTAATCTGTAGGTTATCAGCGATTTGCCGCATTCCCAGTGTGCTGAAACCGAACTGCTGAAACAGGCGTATCGCCGCGCCCAGAATGGCCTCCCGGGTGAGTGACGCTTGATTTGCTTTGACAGGCGCCATGGGTGTCACTCCAGAATCTCGATGCCACCGCGGTGGGCAACGAACAGAAGCGCTTCTTCCAATGCGTAGGCCTCATGCTCGTCGCTTCCCTGGACATGAAGTACGTCTCCTGCCCGCATCTCGACGTCATTGAAGCGGATAGCGCCTTCCAGAATACAGATTTGCTCCCACCCATGATGGGAATGTTTTGGAAAGCGTGCGCCCGCCTGGAACCTGGCCAAGTAGCCGCCGTCGCCGTCATTACCTGTCCAGGTCGAACATGTCTGAATCCCGGGAATGCCTGAATCGCACCATTCACGGTTAATTTGCCGAACCAAATTCATTTGCTGATTTCCATCTCATAAGGAATACGGAACTCTAACTAACGTTCGTTAGGTTGTCAATGGCAGGTTCATCTGGAGCAAGCCAGGGCATGACCCTGGCTTGCTCGGTGCCTGTTGCTTGGTCTCGAGGCCGGTATCGGACGCTTGAGGGGGATCAGAACTTGTACTGCAGGTTGGCAAAGAACGACCGGCCGCGTGGGTCACCGTAGGTCGGGTCCCAGGTCACTTCGAAGTAGCGCGACTGGTTGGTGAATGGCGGCGCGGTATCGGCGACATTAATCACGCCGGCGCGCAGCTTGAGGTTCTTGTTGAACGAATAGCTGCCGGTCAGGTCCCACAGCGAATAGGCCTTCACATCACGGTCGTTCCAGCCCGGATCAGCCAGGCCCGGAATGTTCTGGTCGCGATAGCTGGAGAAGAAGGTGTTGCCCAGGCTCAGGCTGAGGGGACCCTGGGTCCAGTCGACACTGAGTTTGTGGCGCCAGCGCTGCACGGCCTTGTCGTCGCGGAACACGCCCAGGCCATTCGTCATCGGCGAGAGTGGATCGGACTGGAACTTGTACTTGGTGATCAGCGTGCCATCCAGGCTGGCGCTGAAGCGGCCCAGCGACGTGGCATCGCCACGCCAGTTGAGCGCAAGATCGAAGCCTGACGTGTTGAGCTTGCCGCGGTTTTCTTTCTTGAACTGCAGGAAGGACACCACACCATCTTCGTCGCGCACCACGATATTCGGATCGTTGTAGTAGACCGGGTTGTCGAACACGGTTTGCTCACCGATCTCCGAAATAATGTCGGTCTTACGAATGATCCAGTAATCGAGGCTACCGCTCCAGTTGTTATTGGGTTGCAGTACCACGCCGGCAGAGAACTGTTTGGATTTTTCCGGCTTCAGCTGCGGGTTGCCGTAACGGTCCAGGTCGAACTGGGCAATTTCTCCCGAGACCGGGTCTTTAACAAAGCTGGCCGTGGTGCCGGAACGCACCGGCAGGAACAGTTCGGCAATCGACGGTGCACGGAAGCCGGTGCCGTAGGAAGCGCGGCCCAGTACTTCTTTGCTGGGACGGTAGCTGACGGCGATTTTCGGATTGGTGCTTGTCAGTTTCGGGGTGGTGATATTGGTCAGCGGATCGTGTACGCCTTTGTAGCGGTCATGGCGGATCGCGAACTGGCCTTCCCATTCCTTGCTGAACGGCGCATTGATCTCCGCATAGATGCCGGCTATGTCGCGCGAGTTGGACGAATCGGCCAGCAGTTCGTCGGAGCTGGCGCGGTCACCCTGCACGTCATTGGTGCGCAATGCTTCGGTAGAGCTGAACGCGGTCTTCTCGCGCCGCAGCTCGGCGCCCACCGCCAGCATGGCATCGCCACCGCCCAGCGCCATCAGCGGGCGGGTCACCTTGCCATCGACGCTGTCGCTGGTGCCTTTGGAGATACGCGCTGCGTCGTGGATCTTGATCGAGTCCATGAACTTGCGCCCCGAGCCGTCCGTCGCCGGAACAAAGGGGTTGTACTGGCCGCTGGCCATGCCCGCCAGCATTTTGCTGCGTGAGACCCAGCCATCCATATCGAGGTCGGTAGCCTTGTTGACGCTATGGTTAAGCGCCGTATCGTAATCCCAGTCGCCCACCTTGCCGGTCGCACCCAGTACGAAGCGCGACGCTTTGCTGGTCACTTCCGAGGTGCGGCGGCCGGCGTCCGTCAGGCGGAAGCGGAAGTTGACCGGGGTGACGATGCCGGTCTTCGCTTGCAGGTCGGCCGGCAGGAAGATGCCGTTGTCGGTGCCGTTGATGCTGCCCGAAGTGGCGGGCGATGCGGCATAGCTGGTCTCGGCTTTGCTCAGCAGGACTTCGGCAAACACTTCATGGGTGTCAGCTATCTGGAAGGTGGCACGGCCGATAAAGCTTCGCTTTTTGGATTCCGGATAGACTTCGGAGTCGCCCATGTAGTTGAAGGAACAGCCTTCGGTGCCGCCAGGACCGAGTGGCCGCACCACGTTCGGGCTGCCATTCACGCAGGAGTCCTTGCCGAAGTTGACGCGCCGGCCCGGCGACGGCGCCCAGGTGCCGCCAGGGCCGGAACCTTTCAGGTAGCTCGAATTGTTCAGGGTCGCCAGCTGGGCAGGAGTCAGGTCGACGTTGGCAGGGAATGTGTAGCTGGAGAGCTGCGGAGAGAGGCGGTCCGGCAGGCTGTATTCCTGCATGAACTCGCGTTGCGAGCTGGCCAGGCGGTCGGTTTTCTGCACGTCCAGTGCGCCGAACACGTTGTAGCGGTCAGTGCTCAAATTACCAAAGCCTCCGGACAGCGAGGCCGATCTTTTGCCGCCGCCACCTTCGTGCGTACGCAGCGCATACACGCTGGCATCGCCACCCTGGTAATCCTTGCGGGTGATGAAGTTGATCACGCCGCCCATGGCATCGGTACCGTAAATCGCCGAAGCGCCATCCTTGAGCACTTCCACGCGCTGGATGGCGCCGGCTGGGATGTTGTTCAGGTCGACGCCGGAATTGTCGCCAGGGCTGGCGAAGTTGGCCATGCGGCGGCCGTTCAGCAGCACCAGGGTGCTCGATACACCCAGGCCGCGCAGGTTGGCGCCATTGAATCCGCGCTGGCCACCCATGACGTCGCTGACGCTGGCACCGTCGGTCAGGCCGCCGACATTCGAGGAAATTTTTTGCAGCAGTTCAGCTGCAGTTGTCACGCCGGTCTTTTCAATGTCTTCGCGCTTGATGACTTCTACTGGCAAAGCTGTCTCACCCTCGATGCGCTTGATGCTGGAGCCGGTGATTTCCACGCGCGGCATGGTCTGCGCGTAAGCGCTCAAGCTCATGCTGCCAAGGGCGAGTAATACAGCATGGGTGCAATGGGTGCGGCGGAAGGCCGATGCCTTGTGCTTGCCAGGTATTTTCATGCGATCAGTCCTCGTGAGTAGGTATTCAAACGCTATTAACTAGCTTCGGTGGAACTGTTTCAGTGTATGCAACTTTGCACGCCTTGCGCGCGCAGGAACTTGCATGAGTACCTCGGTGCAAAGGGGGTGTTGGATTGTTGCAACAAAGTCAATGCCGGATCAATGGCAACATGGTCGGCAATTCCATTCCAGTGAAGGAGCCTGTTCGTGAAATCCGTATCGACACTGCTGTTATGCGCGGCGCTATCCAGCGGCCAATTTCCGGGTTCCTGCGCCCATGCTGCGGACGCTTTGCCGTCGCAGGCGTTCCAGCCTGTCGCCGGTACGGTGGTGCCGATGGGTGGCTCCGTGCGCAACGATAACGAGGCGGTACGCCAGCGCCTGGTGCAGCTGGCCGGCGGCCCTGCGGCGCGGTTTGTGGTGATTCCCAGCGCATCGTCGCAGCCTGAAACGTCGGGCGCGGAGGCGGTGGAGCAGCTAAGGCGCCGCGGTGCCCAGGCGGAACTGCTGAAGATCGCTCCGTGCTGGGCTGGCGAGACGCTGGAGTCCGCACGCCGGGCGGCAGCCGACCCTGCCATCGTGGCCAGGATCGGTGCCGCCACAGGCGTGTTCTTTACCGGTGGCGAGCAGGGGCGCACGGCCGACGTATTGAATCCGGACGGGAAGGCATCTCCGGTACTGCAGGCTGTGCGCGAACTGCAGGCGCGCGGTGGCGTGATTGCCGGCAGCAGTGCCGGTGCCGCCATCATGAGCAGCACGATGTTCCGCGATGCGATGAATTCCGTGCAGGTGATGAAGGGCGTGATGCGCGACGGTAAGGAGATCGACCGGGGGCTGGGGTTTGTTGGCGAACAGCTGTTCATTGACCAGCATTTCCTCAAGCGCGGCAGGGTGGGGCGCATGCTGGCGCTGATGCTCGCCAAAGGCTACAAGGTGGGGCTTGGCGTGGACGAGAACACCGCAGCGATTATTCACGGTAGCGAAATCGAAATTGTCGGCGGCAGTGGCGCGCTCCTGCTGGACTTGCGCCGGGCAACGCAGGAACAAGGGCCTGTGAATGTACGCAATGTACGGATTTCCTATCTCGATAATGGCGATCGGTATGACCTCGCTAGACTGCAGGGGCAGGTGCTGGCGGCAAAACAGGCCAGGGGTGAGCTCAAGTTCCGCCAGCCAGGCTTTGCTCCGGAGCTGGAATTCATGCGCCCCGCCTATACCGACATCCTCGGCGAAAACGCCATCCTGCGTGCACTGTCGCAACTGGTGGATGGTCCGCGCGACCATGTGCGCGGCATCGCCTTCGACCTCGAGCAGCTACCCGATGCACCAGTTGCCGATCCAGCCCCTGAGCTGGGCTTCGAGTTCATGCTGCGGCGCGATGAGCATACGCATGGCTGGGACAGTGCCGGACTGGATGATAAGGATTACTCGATCTTCGACGCCAGGCTCGATGTGCGGCCGGTGCGTTTGAAAACGCCGTTCTACCAGGCGTGGCAGGAGCCATGAATTTTTGCCTTCACCTGACTGCGTCCTGGATTCTGCCGCTGGACTGCAAGGCATTCTTCAGCGCATCCGCATTGACGGTCACCTGGCCGCCCTGCATCTCCTGAGGTTCGGCGATCTCGATGGAGGTCGTGGTGAATTCAGTGCTATGCACTTTGCCGGAATTCAGCATCACATGGACGGTGTTGCCATCCTCGGCCGAGCATTTTGGTGCAGCCCAGGGAATGCGATGGCGCAGTGACAATTCAAGAGAATCCCCCTTGGATGGACGCCTATATTGAACTGGTGCTGTCGGCGTCCGCCGTACGCGCCACACTTCATTCAAGAGGAGGTCCATGCAATTAGTTATCAAGCTCGCTCCGGAAATTTCGCAAGTCAAATCCCGTGCTGATGTGCCGCCGTTCACACCGGAGTTGAGACGTACCTTGACGGCGCTCGCTCTAGACTTGCACCCAATGCATCCGGGCAGCAGTGATCCTGATCTGACGGGTTTTTTTTATACGGAAGTAGCGGATCAAGGCGCCGCCGTGCACGCACTCGGCTTGCTGCAACAAGCACCTGGTGTTCAGTCAGCATATCTTAAGCCGCGTGACGAGATGCCCTGAAAGTGACCGCAACAGGAACGTAAGGGGAGGATCTGCAATGCAGAAGAATCGTGGATTCATCGCAGGAAACAAGCAGGGTGGCGGTGCCCCGTCTGGCGACGGAAATGTACCGGAACGGCTCAAAAGCGAATGGGAGTTGATTGTTGTCGCGGAACCTGGATTTGCGCTGCGCTCCCGGCAGGATGGTGTTGAGTCGGCGGCCAGTGCGGACGTCGCGCCGCTGGCACGTTTGCTCGAGGCCGAGCAGATTGTGCTGGAACCCTTGTTTGGCAGCGAAGACAAAGTACTGCGCGAGCGGCAGATGGCGCCGGCGGCATCGGATGGCAGCCCTGAAATGCCGGACCTGTCCGTGTATTACCGTGTCGACGTGGCACAGGACCGCATGGCGCACCTTGCCGAACAGCTGCGCAAGCAGCCATCAGTCAATGCCGCCTACATCAAACCTCCGGCTGAACTGGCCCATGCGGCTTTGGATGTCACATGGGAGGAGCTGAACACGATGACGCCGGATGCGCAAGATGCGCCCCCGGTGACTGCGGACTTCAGCAGTCGCCAAGGGTACCTTGATGCCGCACCCGGCGGTATCGATGCGCGCTATGCGTGGACCTTGGGCGGCGGCGGCGGCACAGGGGTGAATGTGATCGACCTGGAATGGGGATGGCGCTTCAGCCACGAAGACCTGCTTCAAAACCAGGGCGGCGTGGTAGGTGGCACCGGCGCCACCAGTACTGACCACGGGACAGCCGTGCTGGGCGAGATCAGCGGCGACCGTAACACGATCGGCATCACCGGCATTGCGCCGGAAGCGTCCATCAGCGCGGTGGCCTTCTCCATGCCCACTGCTACGGCAATCCGCAACGCAGCGGACCGTTTGCGCCCCGGCGATATCATGCTGCTGGAAATCCACCGGCCTGGTCCGCGTTACGCCTTCGCGGGACGCCTGGACCAATTGGGCTATGTCGCCGTCGAGTGGTGGCCGGATGATTTCGCAGCCATCCGTTATGCCAGCAGCAAGGGGATCCTGGTGGTAGAGGCAGCAGGCAACGGCGCCGAGAACCTAGACGATGCGCTGTATAGCACCCGGCCGGCAGGTTTCCCGGCAACATGGACCAATCCATTCAATCGCAGCAATCCCCAGTGCGGCGCCATCGTGGTCGGCGCCGGCGCGCCGCCGCCTGGAACGCACGGCAATGACCATGGTCCGGATAGATCGCGCCTGGGATTTTCCAATTTTGGCGCGTGCATCGACGCGCAGGGGTGGGGCCGCGAAGTCACGACCACCGGCTATGGTGACCTGCAAGGCGGCGGCAACGAGGACCTCTGGTACACCGACCGCTTCAGCGGAACATCCAGTGCTTCCCCCATTGTGGTGGGCGCCCTGGCATGCGTGCAAGGCGTGCTGCGCGCACGCGGGCGAATTCCCATGTCGCCGGCAAGGGCGAGGGAGGTTTTGCGTACCACGGGCTCACCCCAACAAGATGCACCGGGCCGCCCGGCCAGCCAGCGCATCGGCAATCGCCCCAACCTGCGGCAGATCCTGGCGGCGGTCACGGCCAATGTGACGCCCTGGGTCGGGGTTCAGTTCCGCGGCAGCCTGCCTGCTGGCGCCAGCCGCCGCTGGTTCACTTACAACTGGCCGGCACATTGGCACATGCTGTGGACTGTTGTCCCGACAACGCCGAGGCCGGGCGGGCCGCAAATCAAATGGCAGGTCCAGGTGGAGCGAGCGTCCGATGCATACATCACTTACTGGATCACGATCACGAACGTCAGCGCCGCGCCATGCGACATCGAAGCCCGCTACGCCGTGCTGGGTTGGTAAATCTTTCGGAGGCATATCATGAGAGTTGGAGTTCAGTTCACCGGGTCGGTGCCAGCGGGTGCAACCCGCCGCTGGTTTACTTTCAATTGGCCACAGGCCTGGCATGTTAAGTGGAATGTGGTGCCGACATCGCCACGCCCTGGTTCACCACAGATCGACTGGGATGTTGAAGTTGAGCGAGCGGATGCCAACAATATTACTTACTGGATCAGCATTCGCAATGTCACCGCGGAGCCCGTGAACATCGAAGCTCGTTATGCGGTGTTGAACTGAAAGGAGCGATTCATGCGTATTGTCATCGAGACAGATGAGCAGTCAGGTGCCGGTTCAAGCGGCAGCATGGTACGAGCCGGCGGGGGCGACTCCGCTTCGTTTGCGCCCGCGGCGCTTGACGCTACCGATGCGGGCCCGCCGTCGCAGCAGCTGCTGCAGGCGATTTCCGCAGCCAGCGCACCGAGCCTGGCAAGGAACGTCGGCCGTGAAGCCATTGACGGCGGCGGACCAGCCCTCGAGTTGGTGCAAGATCTAAGGCAATCTGCCGCGGAGCCTTCCAGCCGCTCTTCGGAGAGCCCGGAAAACGGCGGTGGCGCGCCGCTGTGACGTATTGAATAGCGCGAAATAAAGCGCGTCGCAATGCACGCCATCCATCTCCTGGATGGCGTGCCATCAGTCGGTAGCGCATCCCACCTTACATTGATACGTCGCTGTTACTTGTGTTACGCATCGCCACGCTCCTACCATCAAAGTCGTGCAGCGCAGTGCCATCCACATTTCGCATCGCGATCGCTTGTTCGTGCTTCCGATTAGGAAGCCGACGTAAAAATGCGACTGTGGAAATGTGCGCAATTCTTCGTCATTTCGCCATGTAGAGTAGACCTGCATGCTCATGCGGAACTGGCTGTACTCACGTAATCAGGCTGTGAAGCGGGCAGTGCGAGGTCCGGGCTTTGATTGGCCTGCCGCCGCGCATTGCATACGTTCCAATTGCGATAGCGAGGTGTATGGTGAGAATGCGTGTATCCCAGGACGGGCCGAAGGCATTGACCGTCAATGCGGTGGCGGGCACTTATGTTGTACTGCTCGGTATGGAGGTGAGCGATGACGCGCGCAAAGGCTTGCTAGGCTTTGCAATCCATCGGACGGATAAGACGGCCGATGAACAGTATTGGTTAAAGGGGTTCAAGACCTTTGAAGCGACTGAACCCAATCCTGCGCCAGGCAGCCTGGTATCGACCCTGGAGCATCCGGTGCAAGGCTTCCTGTGGGGCGACTACACGGCCAAGGCGAACAACAACTACGTCTACAAGGTGGTGCCGGTATATGGCGATCCGCGCAACCTGCAATACGGTGTTGCGGTCGAAGTGCCTGTGACCACCGAGAACGAGGACAATGGCGCACACGCCATCTACTTCAATCGCGGCGTGGCCGGCAGCCAGGCATATGCCCGCAAGTTCGGCAACGTCAGCCCGGCAAAGGCGGGGCCGGAGGCATACAAGTGGCTGTCGCGCGGCGTGGAAGAGGCGATCATCGCTTTCATCGGGCAGGCAAAGGGCGAGCGCTACGCGATCCGGGCCTCGGCCTATGAATTCAGCCACAAGGCAGTACTGGCAGCCTTTGGTGCGGCTGCCGCCAGCGGCGCTGATGTGAAAATCGTATACGACTGCCGTAAGAAAGAGCCGCAGGAAACCAGCAACAAGGCTATTGCGGCAGCTGGCATTGCAGCGCTGATGATTCCGCGCAAGGCAAATCCAAGCTATATCTCGCACAACAAGTTCATCGTGCTGCTAAAGGATGGCGAGCCGGTCGAAGTGCTGAGCGGGTCGACGAATTTCACCGACGGCGGCATCTATGGGCAGTCGAACGTGGTGCATATCACGCGCCTGCAGGAGGTGGCATCGAAGTACCTGCAGTACTGGCATCAACTTGCTGTCGACACGCCTGCCGTAAAACTGCGCCCTGAGAACCTGAAACAGACCCCCGATCCCGAAGGCGACCTGGCCACCGGGGTGCACGTCGTGTTCAGCCCTCGTCCTTCGCTGAATGCCCTGCAATGGTATTCGGGCAGCATCGACCAGGCGCAGAAGCTGGCAGGGTTCACGGCGGCGTTCGGCGTCAACAAGCTGTTCGCCGATGTCCTGGCACGCAATTCAGCGAATATGCGTTACGTGCTGCTGGAAAAGCCTGGCCCGACATATGACGAGTTCAAGGCCGTTCGAAACAACCTGATCGCGATTGGCGAGGTGCTCGACACGGAAGTTGTCGGCGACTCGGAGTTGCATCGCTGGCTGGGTGAAAAGCTCAGTGGCCTGAACAGCTTCGTCAACTACGTGCATACCAAGTACCTGTTTGTCGATCCAATGGGGGCCAATCCGACCGTCATCAGCGGCTCCGCCAATTTCAGCGATGCCTCGACCACCAACAATGACGAGAACATGCTGATCGTCCGCGGCAATTGCAGCGTGGCTGACATCTACCTCGGTGAGTTCATGCGCCTGTGGAGCCACTTCCGTTTTCGCGATGTCGCCAAGCGCTACTCGATGGTCAACGCGAAAAAGGCTGTCGGCAAAGCGGCCAGCGCCGGGAGTGGCGACAACGCGCCGTACCTGGCCCCGGACGATAGCTGGATACGCACCTACTACGGCGACAACCTGGCCAAGGTAACCGAGCGTGAACTGCTGCAGGGCATGTACATCCCGAAACAATAAAACAGGAGGGACATGGTGATGGATCTGATCGGCGGGCCGGTATGCCAGGCCAAAGTGGACCCCAGCCTGCTGCCCGGTGACGGCCAGGCGTTGACGCATGCGAACAAGGAAGCGCTGTGGGACATCTTCAAACAGATTGCTGTGACCTGGAAGAACGTGCGCTACGAGTCGTCGAACCTGAAAAGCTCGTGGCTGGAGATGCTGCAGCAAAAATCGGAACTTGCGCCCAGCTACACCGGCGAATACGTCAACGCCATCTATGTGGTCAGGGAGCTGGTGGCGATGTACGGCGAGGGGGAGGCATACCGCAGGCTGTTCCTGGCGAACGGCATCCCGCCCGGGCCGCCAGGCACGCGCCTGGCCCACGCCAAGCGCTACGTGGTCGATGAATTCATCAAGCTGCAAGTGATGATGAGCGGCTTCAAGCACTTCGGCGGCAAGAACTACCACGGCTATGTGAAGGGTTCGCGCTACAACGAGCATGCGCTGGTGCGGCAGTACGAACCAAAGGAGAACAACTCATGACTGCCAGCCGAGTCTATGACTATGTCATCGTGGGATCCGGTGTGGCGGGGGTGAGCCTGGCCAAGCGCCTGTTGGAGGACGACCCCGAAACCGCTATCCTGATGCTGGAAGCCGGTCCGTTCATACCGTCGCGCGACCGGCGCTCCTGGTGGGACTACATCACCTTGAACCGTGCGCCGTACGACTTCACGTATGACCAGGATTGGGAAGTGCCGTCCACCGGCAACGTGAACTGGCTATCGGCAGGTACGCGAGTGAAGGCGGTTGGCGGTTCGACCATGCACTGGGGAGCCTGGAGCCTGCGCTTCAAGCCGGAAGACTTCCAGCTCTACACGAATACCGGTGAAGGCGCCGACTGGCCAATCGGCTACAACGACCTGGAGGACTATTACAACCAGGCGGAGGAATTCCTGTCCGTCTGCGGCGACGACGCCGAGGACTGGTCGCCGCGCAGCAAGCCCTATCCGGCACCGCCTTTCGCCTGGACGGCGGCCGATGGCGAGATGATCGAAGCCTTCCAGGCTTTGGGCATCAAACCCGGCAAGATGCCGATTGCCCGCTACCGGAAATGCCTGACCACCGGCACCTGCAAATACTGTCCTTTCGGGGCCCGCTTCTCCGCGCAGAACGTGCTGACGGAAATGACGGACAACAAACGCTTTGTGAACTTCGAACTGCGCGCCAACACGCCAGTGACGGAAGTGCGCATGCGCAGCAAAGAGGACGTGGACGGCCTCGATTGCATCGACAACACAACCGGTACGCACTACATCGTGCAGGCAAGCCGTTACGTCATCTGTTCCGGCTCCTATGAAACGCCGAAGCTGCTCATGAAATCGAAGAACCAATACTGGCCGCAAGGCGTCGGCAATGACCACGACCTGCTGGGGCGTTTCATCATCTCGCACTCCATGCTCAAGGTGCGGGGCCGTACCCCCGCCAATCCGAACCGGTGGTTCCAGGAGTACGACTTCCCGACGTTGATGTCGCGCAGCTACGATACGCCGGAACGGCAGAAGATCGGCAAGATCTTCTTGTTCAAGGACCGTGTACGCCCCAATACCGACATCGCCGCCTTGATGATCGCCGGGAAGACGCCGGAAGAGGTGGACACGATCGTCAGCGGCCCGATGGAGATGGAGCTGCAGGCTTTCATGGAGGAGAAGGGCAAGTTCGACAACCGCCTGCAGATCGCCGAGGGCTATGACAGGTTCGGCCTGCCGCTGACGACGGTCAGCTTCAGTCGTACCGAGCAGGAAAACATCAATACGCAAGCCAATCTCGACCTGATGCAGGAAGTTATCGTCAAGATGGGTTACGAAGTGGTGTACGCCAAGACGGAAGACCCGGGTGCGCACCATACCACCGGCACCTGCCGCATGGGTGCGACGCCGGAGATGGGGGTCACCGACAGCGACCTGAAAGTTTTCGCTACCGACAACCTGTACCTCTGCTCGAACGGCGTCTTCCCGAGTGGCAGCGCAGTTAATCCGACACTGACGCTGACGGCGCTGTCGATGCGCCTGTCCGATCACTTCCTTGCCCACCCAATCAACAAGGCCCAACCATGACTACCGCCCCCGCCAGCAGCCTGCACGACCGTGTGTGTCAGGTCCTGAGTGCCCGCAATCCGAGCATCAAGGAGAATGTTGCGTGCCTGATGCATGCCGAACTGGAGGTGAAAGTCAGCCCGGAAGAGCGGCTTGCCTTGCTGAAGAAGACTTTGCAGCAGGCAGTGCTGCTGGAGTTTGCCACGCTGCCCCCATACCTGTGCGCCTTGTGGTCGATCAAGGACAATCTTGATCCGGTGGCCAAGTCGATCCGGCACGTGGTGCAGGAGGAAATGCTGCACATGGCGCTGGCCTGCAATATGCTCGCGTCGCTGGGTGGCAAGCCGCATATCTACGACACCACCAGCGGCGGGCTGCATTATCCATGCGCATTGCCAGGCGGCGTCCATCCCGAACTTCACATCGGGCTGGCCGGCCTGAGTGATGCAACGCTGGACGACTTCATGGAAATTGAACTGCCGGAAGCACCGATGGAGATCGGCACTTACGACAGCAAGTACAAGCACGCCCATGATCACGAAGGGACGCACGCCAGTACCATCGGGGCGCTGTACGACGCCATTGCCCATGAATTCGATAGCCTGAAGCCGGAAATGACGCCGGACCACCAGGTCGCGGGGCCATTGTCCTGGTTTGTGGTGGATGCCCCTGAAAAAGTGGTCAGCGCTATCGATTGGATCAAGACGCAGGGCGAGGGCGCGGTGCAGCTCGACCCTTCGGAGAAGGGCCTGGCGTCCTTATCGCACTACTACCGTTTCTGGGAAGTGCGCGAGCGGCGCAAGATCGAGTACGACCCGGTCAACAAGAAGTACGTATTCGGGGCGCCGCTCGAATTCCCAGAGGCCTGGCCCATGGCAGAGGTGCCGGAAGGCGGCTACCGCGCCGATGAAGTGAGCCAGGAGGTTGGCGACCTGCTGCTTGGCTTTGACCGCACTTATTCGAAGGCGATCCAGCTGCTGGAAAGCGCCTGGGGCGAGGGCGGGCAGGGCGCGATGTGGCGCGCCATCGAGTTGATGTTCGAGCTGGAAAAAACGGCGCGGCCCCTGATGCAGATTCCGATTCCTGATGGCCGGGGCACGTACGGCCCTTGCTTCCGCCTGATCAATCTTTGAGGAGCCGCCATGTTATCGACACCCCAGCAGGCCGGCGAGCTGCGACATGTAGTCAGCACCGTCGAACTGAATGCATCGGCCGACACGGTATGGTCGGTGGTTGGTGGTTTCTACACCATCCACCACTGGCATCCCGATATCACGGAGTCGGAGGTCGATCCTGAGCAAACCGAGATCCCGATGCTGCGGCGGGTGCTGACCTTTCCAGGACAGCCCACGACGACCGAAGAGCTGGTGACGATGGATAACCCCAATCGCTGGTACAGCTACAAGTGGCAGGCCGGGGCCTGGGGCGAACAAGTGAAGGAGTACCAGGCGCAGATCCGCGTGCTGGAGATCGTTCCCGGCCAGACGTGCATGGTGCATTGGTCCTCGACATTCCGCTACACGGAAGATGCACTGAGCTCGTTTTACCAGCGCGGGTTGGATAACCTTATCGAGCGCTTTGGCCGTTCAAAATCAAGGAGCTGACATGGGAAGCTATGTGGAAATCAACGACACACTTCAACTGACTACGGAGCAGGGATTCCCCGCCGACCTGCTGAACCTGTCGCGGCACCGGGAGAAGCCGATTACGCTGCAGGACGTGGAGGGCAGGGTGTTCGAATTCAAGGACAAGCCGAGTGCCCGCATCTTCCAGCTGGACCCTGTGCGCGTCTATTACGTCCACAATATCGATGGCAAATGGCTGTTCTGGGGCAGGGTCTTCGTCGAGAGCCAGACCATCTACAAGAAACTGAACGCCGATGGCAGCTGGACGGAGGGGAACTGGCTAACATCCGGCAGCTACCGCATCATCGACGTGTATCCGCCGGACTACCAGCACACGTTTACGCTGCATGAGGCGCCGGCGGATCGCAATTACTTCAAGCCCTGATACGTCACTCAGAACTGTGGCAACTGGCGTCGCCCTTTAACGGTCAGTTGCTGCCTCACGCCGCTGGACGGATGTGGCACCGTTGCCCCGGCGGGCTGTCCGCCTCCGACCCAAATGATGGCACTGCCGGCTTCCACGATACGGTTGCCCTTCGCGTCGACCGTGCTCATTGCTTTGCCATCCAGCGCAAATGCGATCCTGCGCCGCTCGCCCGGCTCCAGGTGGACGCGGGTGAAGGCGGTCAGCGTGCTGGTCGGCGCGCTGCCGCCGGGACGGCTGACGTACACCTGAACCACCTCATCACCCGCGTATTTGCCATCGTTTTTTACGTCAACCGAGAGTTTGATGCCGCATCCGGCGCAGACGGTCTTTGGCGTTGCCGCACTGGCGGAATAGCTAAAGTGCGTGTAGCTGAGGCCGTGCCCGAACGGATAGAGTGGCGCGCCCTTGAGGTACTTATAAGTGCGCCCTTGCATGCTGTAGTCCTTAAATGGAGGCAAGTCCGCGGCCGCTTTGTAGAACGTCACCGGCAGGCGGCCGGACGGGCTGAAGTCGCCGGCGATGAGTTCGGCCACAGCCTGTCCACCTTCGCCGCCCGGATACCAGGCCTGGATGATGGCCGGCACATTGCCTTCGGCCCAGTTGAGAGCCATGGCGCTGCCGCTCATATTCACCAGCACCATCGGCCGGCCGAGTGCTGCCAGGCGCTCCAGCAGCGCTTCCTGGGGGGCGGGAAGGTCAATGCTGGTGCGGTCGCCGCCGGCAAAGCCGGGCGCTTGCACGGACATCTCCTCGCCTTCGAGTTCCCAGTTCAGGCCGCTGACATAAACGATCAGGTCAGCCTTGCTTGCTGCTTCCAGCGCAGCCGTATCGTCGAAACTTGGCTTGCTCCACTGCAGGCGCTGCTCGCCGCTCCAGCCGGTCTGTTGTGCCTCGATTTCGATCCGGTACACTTTACCGGCCTGCAGCCTGATCTCGGTTTTTGCAGTCGGCCAGGCGATGTCCCACAAATCTGCCACCAATTGGCCATCGACGCGAATGCGGTAGGGCTGGCCGCCTTTCAGGCGGAAATTGTGCATGCCGCTTTCTGCGGCGCGGACGTAGCCGGACCAGCGCGCTGAAGTCTGGCGTTCATATGCGTCAGGCCAGCCCCATTTGAACTGGGCCTGCGCCATGGTTTCCGATGCACTCGGCGTACCTTGCAGCCTGGTGTTGTCAAAGCGCTCCAGCTTCAACCCGGCCTGGGTGCATGCGGCGTCGGAGTACAGGTTGCCAGGCGGCAGGTCTTGCAGGGGCGGGGCGACCCAGCCCGTACCTTCGACATAGCTCACCTGGGCATTCGGGAAACGGGCACGGATGCCGTCCAGTACTGTGACTGGCCTGCTCGGCGTGCCGCTGTAATTGCCCACCAGCGCATCGATGCTGTGGGCGTTCGGCCCGATCACAGCAATGTGTCGTGGCGCTTTCTTTAGCGGCAGCAGGCCGTCGTTTTTCAACAGCACGAGCGATTGGCGTGCCGTTTCCAGGTTCAGGCTGCGGTGCGCCGGGGTGTCGTAGTCTTTGGCGCTGATTTGCCGGTAGGGCCGGTTGCCTGGCGTTTCGAGCAGTCCCAGCCGGATGCGCGCTTCCAGCAGGCGCTGTATGGCGCGGTCGAGGGCGGCTTCCGCCAACAAGCCCTGTTTGACGGCGCGCACCGTGGTCGCAGGCGCCGCGGTCGGCGAGCCGCCAAATTCGCAGACCAAGTCGGTGCCGGCGTTTACTGCCGCCGCAACCGCTTCTTCCGGCGTCTTGGCATAGCGGTGTGCGCCGTCCAAATGGATGTCTGCCACGGCGCCGCAATCCGATACGATATGGCCCCGGAACTTCCAGGCGCCGCGCAGGAAGTCCTTCAGCAGCGGCACGTTGGCGCAGGCCGGCACGCCATCCACGGCGTTGTAGGCGCACATGACCGACAAGGCCTTGCCTTGCGTGACGGTGGCATGGAATGCGGGCAGGTAGGTCTCGACCAGGTCGCGCGGCGCAGGATGCACGTCATCGCGGTGGCGATCCGATTCGGGGCCGCTGTGAACCGCCAGGTGCTTGACGGTAGCCGACACCTTTGGCGCCAGCGGGTCGTCGCCTTGCAAGCCTTGGATATACGCGACTCCCATGAGCGAGGTCAGATAGGGATCTTCGCCATAGGTTTCCTGGCCGCGGCCCCAGCGCGGATCGCGGAAGATATTCACGTTGGGCGACCATACAGTCAAGCCCCGGTAAATGCCAGTGGCGCCGTCGGCGCCGACCGTTTCAAGATATTTGGCGCGGAATTCGGTGGCGACCGTATCGCCGACCCGCTTCATGAGGGCACTGTTCCAGGTCGCCGCGAGGCCGATGGCCTGCGGGAAGACCGTGGCGTTGCCGGCGCGGGCAACGCCGTGCAAGCCTTCGTTCCACCAGTTATAGGCGGGAATGCCCAGGCGTGCGATGGCCGGGGAGTCGTGCTGCAACAGGCTGGCTTTCTCTTCCAGCGTCATTTGCGCCACCAGGTCGGCCGCGCTGCCGCCGCTGTATGCCTGTGCCGACAAGGCATACATGCCGATGACAATGGCCGCTGCCTTGGCGCATACGGACCTGCGATCGATGTTCATGACAGATTTTCCTGCCGGTTCGGTTAGCGGCAGAGCGCACTGACTGGATTTTCACCCTTGGCGGTGATCACCCCCAGGCGATACGGGATCTTGATGTAGTCATCCACAGGCACTGCCGGGTCATTGCCCTGGAAGAGGTATTCGAGCGGCCGGCAAGGATCGATGGTCATTGTCTGGTCCGCGTTGGTCCGGACCATTTCGCCGTGAGAGATACCTTCCGACCAGATCTTTTCGACGTTAGTGCGGTTGGCGAAGGCATTCATGGGGGCGGAAGAGAATGGCTCCCATTTTCCTTCCAGGCCGTCGCTTTTCCAGATCCGGAAGTAGCGCCCCTGCGGAGAAATTGCTTCCACCAGGGTGATGTAGGTTTGTGTATTGGCGATCCTGTAGGTGTTGCTCGCCTCGAACAGGTCCTCCCTTTTTTCGTTCATGACGGCGACCGTGTTGTGGAAGCCATTCGGGAAGCGGGCTATATCGGTTTCGGAGCGCAGCATGCGGCCGTGGTCATCGGTATTGAACAGGTAGCACTTCTTTTCGTCGCAAATCACCCAGAAATCCAGCCAGCCATTGCCCTGCGGCTGCTTGATGATATCGGGAGCGACGGAAAAAAACGGTTTAGGTGCGCTCCAGGACGCCGGATCGCCGATGTCGTTCGACGTCGAGTAGAGTGGATCCGGGCCCTGATAGATGAGGTACCAGGTTTTTTGCGGAGCAAAATAGAATACCTGCGGTGCAGCGCGATACCCCGGCCCCATCGGGGACCTGTCAAGCGGGACTATCTTTGCGCTCGGCGCCTCCGACCACTTTTCAAAGCTGGTGTAGGCGAGCCCCCAGCCTGCCGATCCGGCGGTCGTCATGAATACGTGGTACCTGCCGTTCACACGGACAATCGACGGGTCTTTCACGGCATAGATTGCCTGCTTCGTATCCGGTTGCGGCGATATCAGTGGCGCGCTCGATTCCCAGCCAAACGTCGCATGGCTTTCAGTGCCGCCCGAAATGCTGTTGGGACCGCTGCACGCTGTCAGGGCAGTCATGATGGTCACGCCGAGAATGCATTTTTTCACGTTCAAGATTCTTCCTCTGGGCAGCAAGGGAGCAGTCGGCATTGCCGTACTGCCTCTCTATTGATAATTTGCGAAAACTCACTCTAGGGTAGACGGTTTCTATACGTCAATAAGTTCCAGACCGGTTGCTAGAAATAATAAACAGCCTCGGTAGTTTTATATTGCGCGGTTATGGTATATGATGATCGTCATGTCAAAGAAAACCACAAAGCAACAGTTGCCAACTCGTAAAGAGGAAACGCACGAGCGTATCGTCGAGGTCGCGGCGCGCGCCATTCGCCGTACCGGCTACAGCGGCACCGGTGTCGCTGACATCATGAAAGAGGCCGGCCTGACACACGGCGGTTTTTATGCGCACTTCGATTCGCGCGACGCGCTGCTGGCTGAAGCCGGGGATCGTGCCGGCGCCGAGTCGGTGGCGCTGGCGGGGCGCGTGGCGGCGGCAGCTGCGCCGGGGCAGGCGTTGCAGGCAATGATGCAGGCCTACCTGTCGCCAGAACACATAGCAGCCATTGAAACCGGATGCCCGGTTTCGGCACTGGGATCGGAAATGCCAAGGCAAGCGCCGGAGGTGCGGCGTGCGGCAACCATCCACATCAAGGAAATGATTGACTTGTTCGCGCGGCAAATGCCGGACTGGGGCCAGCCCCAGGCGCATGAACAGGCAATGGCCCTGGTTTGCGGCTTGATTGGCACAACGATGGTGGCGCGTGCGGTTGACGACCCCAAGCTGTCGCAGGCACTCTGTGCGGCCGCGCTCAATCGATTTTTACCGGCCTCCGGTTGAAGCGGGGCGCTGCGGCGGCGCCTTTTTTTTGGCATGAAATATGATACGCATCATATTGCGTAATCGATTTGAGAGGAATCTGGCATGAAAAAGATCGCTTTGGTTACCGGCGCTTCGTCCGGCATTGGCGAGGCGACGGCAACGCGCCTGTCGGAGGCGGGCTTCAAGGTGTACGGCACCAGCCGCCGCGGCGCCCAGGCGGGGACAGGGGCATACACGATGCTTTCCCTCGATGTGACGAGCGACGATTCGGTGCAGGCCGCGGTCGCGGCCGTGATCGCGGCGGAAGGGGGCATTGATTTGCTGGTCAACAACGCTGGCTTTGGTGTGGCGCCAGCGGGGGCGGAGGAAAGCTCCATCGCACAGGCGCAGGCGATGTTCGACACCAACTTCTTTGGTGTCGTTCGCATGACGCGCGCCGTGCTGCCGCATATGCGGGCGAGGGGAAAGGGGCGCATCGTACACATCGGTTCCGTGCTGGGCATCCTGCCGATGCCTTACGGCGCATTGTATGCGGCCAGCAAGCATGCCATTGAAGGCTATTCGGAATCGCTGGACCACGAATTGCGTCACTGGGGCATTCGTTCCATCGTGATCGAACCGGCATACACGAGGACACCGTTCGACGCCAACCTGCTGCAGCCCGACGCCACGCTGGAAGCATACGGCGAAGTGCGCAACACCGTCGCGCGCAGGGTGCAGCAGGCGATGGCAAGCGCCGAAGGCCCGGGGGTCGTAGCGGAAACGGTATTGAAAGCGGCCCTGGCAGGCAAACCAAAACCGCGTTACACCGCCGGAGCCCTGGCAAGGCGCCTGCGCCTTTTACGCTCATACGCGCCGGCCGGCCTGGTGGACGCAGGGCTGCGCAAGGATCTGGGCCTGGCATAGCGCAAGGTCCGGGGTATCTGTTGAAACCATTCGGGAAAATTCCAATGAAAGCACTCGTTTTAAAGCGCTACGGCGGCGCAAAGCATGTCGAGTTCGCGGACCTTCCGCGACCCGCGGTTAAACCGGATGAGATCCTGGTGCAGGTGTACGCAGCCGGCCTTAATCCCATCGATAACATGATTCCGACGGGGAGTTTCAAACCCCTCATCAAACTCCGGCTGCCGGCAACCATGGGCAGCGACCTTGCGGGTATTGTGGTGGAGACGGGGAGCCGGGTGACCCGATTCAAAGTCGGGGACGCGGTCTTTGCCAGCACCTTCGACCTGGGCGCCGGCACGCTTGCCGAATATGCTGCGGTGCCGGAGCACGCGGCAGCGCTTAAGCCGGAGAACCTGGACTTTGTGCAGGCCGCGTCAATTCCAATGGTAGGCCTGACTTCATGGCAAGCGTTCGCCGAACGTGCCAGGCTGCAGCCTGGCCAGAAGGTCTTTATTCCGGCGGGTGCCGGAGGTATCGGCAGTTTTGCCATCCAGTTGGCGAAACTGTTCGGCGCCAGGGTCGCAACGACGACCAGCACCGCCAATGTGGAATTGGTGCGCCAGCTGGGCGCGGACGAAGTGATCGATTATAAGAAGCAGGAGTTCGAAGAGCTGCTGCGCGACTGCGACGTGATACTTGCGACACTGCGCGGCGGCGAGCTGGAAAAGTCCCTGCAGGTCGTTGCGCCAGGCAGCAAGATCGTCTCGCTGATCGGGCCGCCGGATGCCGCGTTCGCACGGCAGCGCGGCATGAACTTCCTGATGAAGTTCGTGTTCGGCCTGCTGAGCTGGAAAATCATCCGTCTCGCGCGACAGCGTGCGTCCAGCTATTCCTTCCTGTTCGTTCGTCCGGATGGCCGGCAATTGGCAAAGATCGGCGAACACCTTGCCGCGTCGCGCCTGCGTCCCGTGGTCGATAAAGTGTTTCCCTTTGCCCAGGCAAAGGAGGGGCTGGCCTATCTCGGGCAAGGCCGGGCGAAAGGCAAAGTGGTTGTGCAAATGGTGGCTTCCGAGGCGGCAAGTGATGCCATACCGGGGTAGCCGGCTACCCCGGTATGGCAAAGCCAGGGATCAGCTACGGCGGCGCACCAGGGAGGCGGCGGCCAGCCCTCCCAGCATCAGCGCCAGCGTGCCTGGCAGCGGCACGGCATTCGCCGCTTCTGCCACCTCGATATTGTCGATCTGGTTGAAGGCGCCCGAGCTTAAGCGCAGTTCTGCGATGCCGGTCAGCGCCGCAGTCCAGCTGCCTGCATCCTGGATGGCGCCGAGCAGCTTGCCGTCGGCCGACACCTTGCTTACATCGACCAGGTAATCGAAGCTCTTCAGGTTGAACAGTCCGCCGCCAACGCGGGTCAGCGTCACGAAGGTGTCCAGTCCGTTGTCGAGGCCGTCGTGCCAGTTGAAGGTCTGGGGCTCGAACGTGCCGGTGCCGAGGTTTGCCGAACCGGGTGCTGCGTTGGGCGCGTGCAAGGTCAGCTGGAAACCGGCTTCCACATAGCTCAGGTTCGAACCGTCATAGTTCATGCCTGCTGCCAGTGGAAAGCCGTTGCCGTACATGAAGCCGGTGAGGCTGTCGAAGCTCAGGATGGTTGCGTTGGCGCTGCTGGCTGCCGCGCCAAGGGCGATGGCGGCGAGGATGGATTTGAATTTCATAGGGTCTCCGAAAGTTGTGGCTGGCGTCATCAGTAGCTGAATACGACGCCGCGGCCGGCGGCGCTGGCGAATACGCGTCCTGGCACCGACTGGTCCGCAGCAAGGTTGCCCAGGCCGGCGTACTGGTGCTTGTCGTCATTGATCCGGCGCCAGTTCACGCCGCCGTCGTCGGAGCGGTGCACGCCCCAGACGCCGTTGATCGTGCCCACGATGTAAATGGACGACGAGTACGCGGCACCGGCAGGTGCCCTGCCCAGTGCGATGGAAGTTGCGCCATACACCTCCGGATACATCCAGGACGGCTGTCTGCCCCAGATCGGCGCCGTAGCTGCCAGCCTGGTCCAGTTCGCCCCTGAATCGGTGGAATGGAAGATGCTGAAGCCGTCGGCCAGCCAGATATCGCCTTCCGCATTCGGATTCACTGCAAGCGAGGTGTGGCCGAAGTCGGCCACCAGTGCGCCCGCCGCAGTCAATGTGGTGCTTTCGGTGAAAGTGTGCCCACCATCGGTCGAGGTCCAGAAATGCGCGCTGTCCGACCACTGGTTCCACCATGCGCCGCCCGAGTTGTAGGCGTACACCTTGTTGGGATTCTTGCGGTCGGCAACCACGCGGTAGCCGCGGTTGATGCCTACGGCGCCCAGGGCCGGCAGGTTGGTATAGCTCCAGCTTGCACCGTTATCGGTGGTATAGGCGGGCCGGGAATTGGACGGCGCCCAGACGATATGGCCCGGCTTCGTGACCGCGATGTTGGATTCACCTCCCGTGTTGGCCACGCCGTCAGGGTGGTTGGCAGCAAACGCCGTCCAGCTCAGGCCGGAGTCGCTGGAATAGGCGCCGGCGACGTTGGGCGTGTTCCACACGGGAGTACCGATCGCTGCGATATAGGAAGGCGTGGACCAGGCCATGTCGGCGCTATTGCCGTTGCCGAACCAGCCGCGCGGGCCGCGCGTCGGCGTCTTCAGGAGCTCGGTCTGCACGTGCATGCCGATATCGCCCGAACTTCTGAGCAGCGTGTAGCTGGCGCCCTTGGGCGGCGTCGCCAGGCCGAGCGTGGCAGTTTCCTCGAGACCGTTCACGTCCAGGTTCCAGGCCGGCGCCGCCGCCGATGCGTTGCTGGTTCCCCACACGCCGCCGCCGAAGACATGCAGGATGCGGTCGGGGTTGTTCGGGTCGATTTCGACGTCGTCGATCCAGCCGGCGAAGTCCGGGCCGGACGGGGTGTGCGGCGTCATCGAGGCAATTTCGCGCCAGCTCTGGCCGGCGTCATCCGACAACTGCACGATTGGCTGGCCTTGCCAGTTGCCCCAGGAATTCGTGACGCCCAGTGCAATGCGGGTGGTCGGGCCGGAGCCATGGACCGACAGGCCGCCGAGACCGAAGTTGACCCACTGTTCGGTGTCGTAGCCCTTCAACAGCGTCCAGTTGCTGCCGTCAAATTTGTAGAGCCTGGCGGGACCGCCGGCGCCCGGGCCGATGTCACGGGTGAACACCATGTAGATCATGCCGTCCCTGGCGCGGACCATATGCGGGATGTGGTAGCCGCTTACCGGCGTCGCGATGCCCGTCCAGCTGGCACCGCCGTCGGTCGACTTGTACAGGCTGAAACTCAAGCCGGCCGCATTGGCATAGTCCGGCGCCACGGTGGCGTAAATACCCTGCGTGGCCGCACCCGCGCCGGTGCTGGAGGTATCGAACAATACGCCTTCGATGCCGCCCGAGGTACGCCCGGGCAGGCTGGGGATCTGGTCGGCGGGATACTGGAACGACGACAGCGAAGTTACCTGCGCCCAGTTCTGGCCATGGTCCGAGCTCTTCCACAAACCCGCTGTGCGCGAGCCGTAAAACAGGACCGAGGACTGGTTGGGATCGACCATCAGGCGTTCGCCAATGGCTCGGCCCGGATCGTTGGAACCGACGCGGAAGGGCAGGTCGACATGTGTCCAGTTGTCGCCGCGATCGCTGGAGATGTAGAGGCGGCCATTGCTGCCGGCCCAGTCGTACAGGCCTGTGACCAGGTAGACGCGCTTGTCGTCGCTGGCGTCCAGGGCAATGCTTTCGGCACCGTTGAAGAACTCTTCGCGAATCCCGAAACCATCGGTAATCGGAATCCACGTCGAGGTCGCTGCCTCCCAGCGATAGCTTCCTCCCATGTCGGTGCGCGCGTACAGGACATTCGGGCTGGTAGGGTGGAATACCAGGCCGGGCACGTAGCCGCTGCCGCCGAATTTGACGTTCATCCAGCGGCTGCCGGTTGCCGTGCCGGCGGCGCTGCTGGTGGTGACGGTAGCGGCGAAAGATGGCGACTGGGTGGCGGGACTGCTTTCGCCACCGCAGCCTGCCGCCAGGCCTGCCACGAGGCAGGCGAGGGCAAGGGTTTGCTTCTTCATCCTTAAGCTCCAAGAAAAATGTGATGCCGTGATTGTTGGAATATCGGACCGGATGGTCCGACAGAACCAGACTACGTCGAGGCCAAAACCATTTTTCGCATTCGCGGCTAGAAAACCTTGAATGTGCAGGAAGTTGTAAAGATTTACACGGTATTAGAAGCTGACCTTGAAGCTGGAGGCCATTTGCGACGGCAGGCTGGCCGGTAGCTCGATGGTCAATGCCTCATCGGTTTGCTGCCAGCGCAGCGTCGTGCTGCTGCCAAGCAGGGTGACTGCCTTCACCGCACGCGGCTCGAGTCCGGATTTGCGGCCCAGCGACTCGATGCGCACCGGCTTGGCTGGCGTGCCGAGCGTGATGGCGTAAATCGCTCCCGCTTTTGTGGTGAAGCGGATATCCTGCGGCGTGTAGGCGGTATCTTCCTTGAAGTGGCCGGACGATGCCTTTGTCGGACCCTCGCCGAAGGTCTTCCAGGGACGGGTGCCGTAGATGGCCTCGCCATTGATGGCCATCCAGGCCGCCATCTCCTGCAGGAAGCGCATTGGCTCCGGCGGCAAGCTGCCGTCAGGGTATTGCACCACGTTCAGCAGCAGGTTGCCGTTCTTGCTGACGATATCGGCCAGCATATGGACCACTTCGCTCGTGCTCTTGTACTTGTAGCCCTCGCTGTAGAACCAGTCGCCAATGGAGGTGTCGGTTTGCCAGGGCAGGGGATTGATGTGATCCATGACCCCGCGCTCCACGTCCTGTACGCCGGCTTCGCGTATGAACTCGCCGGAACCGATCTCCTTGTGGTTGTAGACCGCTTCCAGCTTGCCGCCGTGGTTGGCGATGCTGGCGTTGTAGAAGTTTGCCAGCAGGGTACGCCCTACCGTACCAAAAGGAATGCCACCGTCGGAGTAGAGCAGGTCTGGCTGATAGCGCGTCACAAGGTCGGTGATGCGGTTGAACCATTCCTGGTGGAAGCGTGCATCGGTGGTGTACCAGGTGCTTGAACTGCGGTACGGCTGGTTGTGGGCGCGATGGTAGAGCGAGGCGTACTTCGGATCGGCGCCATCATAGTCCACGCCCAGCATGGGCCAGGCCTGATCGTAGCCATGGCTGGGTGCGAACCAGCCGTAGCTGGCGCCGAGGTGCTCCGAAACCCCGAAGCGCAAGCCGGCTTTGAGGGCGGCTTTCTTCCAGTCGCCGACGATATCGCGCTTTGGACCTGTTTTCACGGCGTTCCACTCGTGATGGCGCGAGTCCCACAGGTCGAAATTGTCATGGTGCACGCCCATGCTGACGAAGTAGCGCGCGCCAGCGTTCTTGTACAAGGCCATCAACGCTTCGGGGTCGAATTTCTCGGCTTTCCACAGGGGGATGATGTCCTTGTAGCCGGACTTCGATGGGTGGCCGTAGTGCTCAAGGTGGTGTTTGTATTGCGCGGTACCGTAAATATACATATTGCGCGCATACCAGTCGCCGGCGCGCGGCACGGATTGCGGCCCCCAGTGCGACCAGATGCCGAACTTGGCGTCGCGGAACCAGTCGGGCGCCTGGTAGGTTTTGAACGATGCGGCGTCCGCGCGGAACGGACCGGCAACGGTGCTCAACTGGACGGGCAAATCCTCGGCGTGGACTGCCGGGATCGGCACGCACAAGGTAAGCAGTGGGGCGGCAAACGCGAGCAGCGTGGCGCGGCGATTGGGCATGGGTGGTCTCCGGATATTGTGAACTTCAGATGGCGGAGACAGGTTAATTACATTCGACCGCCCGGGCAAGCGATGCCGTGCGTTTTGGGGGAAAGTGCGAAATATCGTTGGCCTGCTTGTTAACTTTCGCAATTGCCACCGCTTTGGCGCCGCTCGCACAATGAGGTTGATCCAGCCAGCCGGTAGACCGCAACGAATGAAATCGTCAATAAACAGGCATCACATCAAGCAAATGCTGCTCGCAGCCGTGGGAACGTTTGCATTTGCCGCTGGCGCCCCGCCGGTTGCCGCGGCACAGGCCCCGTCCTTCGCCGCGATCTTCGGCGATCATGCTGTGCTGCAGCGCGGCCAGCCCATCGTGACCTGGGGCCGGGCGGCGCCTGCCGCCATCGTGAGCGTGACGCTTGGCACCGGGACGGTGCAAGTCACGGCCGATAGCCGCGGCAAGTGGCGCGCCGAACTGCCGGCCATGGCGGCGGGAGGGCCCTATGTGTTGGGCGTCAGCTCAAACGGCAGTGCTGCCACCCTGAATGACATCATGGTGGGAGACGTCTTCCTGTGCGGCGGGCAGTCGAACATGGAGCTGCCAATGGCCAATGCAACCAATGCGCCGATGGATGTCGCCTTCTCTGCCAATCCGCACATCCGCTTCGCCAATATCGTGCGCGACAGCTCGCCAGTGCTGCGTGATGAATTCAAGACGGCGCCGCAATGGCAGGTGGCTGGAGCGCAGTCCACCGGCCAGGCGTCCGCCGTTTGCTATTACATGGCCCGCACCTTGCACCGCCAGTACGGGGTTCCGGTCGGTTTCGTCAATGCCAGCTGGGGCGGCAGTTCGATCCAGAGCTGGATCAGCGGTGAGTCCATGCGCAAGTCTGGCAGCTATGGCCAGGCGCTGGACGTGGTGGATGCGTATGGAGCTGATGTGGCAGCGGGCATGCGTGCCGAGGAAGAGCGGCAGGAAGCCTGGTGGGCCAGCGTCGATCCAGCCGCCCGCGCGCAGCAGGCCTGGGCCGGGCCGGATTTTGACGACAGCGCCTGGCCAGGGATGGAACCGGGCGGGCGCTGGAGCGAATCCGGCATCGAAGCGGTCAGAAAACATCGCGGTGTCGCATGGTTCCGTAGCACGCTCGATCTGACCGCGCAGCAGGCCGCTGGCGTGACGCAGCTACTGCTTGGGCAGATTGCGAGCGCCGACACCACCTGGGTCAATGGGGTGCGGGTTGGCGCCAGCACCAATTGGTGGTCTGGGCGCGAGTACGCGGTGCCGAAGGGTGTGCTGAGGGCGGGACGGAACGTCATCGCGGTCCGCGTCCTGGACGACGATAACGGCGGTGGGCTGCTGAGCCCGGCGGACCAGCGGGTCCTGCTGACGGCGGACGGTTCAAGGATAGTCTTGCCGGCGCGCTGGAAGTACCAGATCGGGTCCCGCTTCAAGGCTACCCAGCCCCCTACGCCATGGGAACCGCCGACCAGCCTGACCACGCTGTACAACGGCATGCTCGCACCGCTGCGGGGGTACAAGTTCAAACTGGCGGCGTGGTACCAAGGCGAGGCAAACGCTGGCGCCGCGCGGGAGTACCGTCGCCTGCTGCCGCTGCTGTTCGACGACTGGCGCAAGACATTTGCACAGCCTGGCCTGCCGTTCGTGGTCGCGCAGCTGACCTCATTCGGGTCGGTGGCGACCAGGCCTGGCTATTCTGCGTGGGCCGAACTACGCGAGGCACAGTCGGCGGCGGTGCGCAACGATCCGCACGCAGGCCTGGCCGTGACGTTCGATTTCGGCGACCGTTCCGATATCCATCCGGCGCAGAAATCGATCGTCGGCGCACGCCTGGCCAGGGCCGCCCGGGTGGTCGCATACGGTGAAGCGATCACGCCAGGCGGACCGCAAGCAGTATCCGCACGCCGCAGCGGAAAGGACATCGTGATCCGATTTGCCGATACCAACGGCGGGCTGCGCACCTATTCGTCGGACACGGCGATCGGATTCGAGGTCTGCGGGAAAGACGCGTGCAAATACGCCCACGCGACTGCCAGCGGCGACACGGTCACCTTGCACGGCGCCGCGACACCGGGCATAAGCAAAGTACGCTACGCCTGGGCCGACGCGCCATTCATCAACCTGTTCAGCGCGGACGACCTGCCTGCCAATGGATTCGAACTGGAGGTGAAATGAAGTCGTTAGCGTTGCCCTGGACACTGTTCCTGCTGTTTGCCGCCGGCAGCGGCAGCGCTGCCGGCGCGTGCGGCCCGGACGCATTGGGCACGTCGCGCGTGCTGACGCTGAAGCATGAGTACGCGGCTTACGGGACGGTGCAGTACGGACCCCTGCCTTTGCAGATCGGCGAGGTAGTCCTTACGTTTGACGACGGCCCGCTCCCGGAGACTCTTGACCGCGTGTTGCAAGCTCTCGAAGCGCAATGCGCGAAGGCGACCTTCTTCATGACCGGAGCCAATCTCGCCAAATACCCGGAGCTGGGGCAGCGCGTGGTGCGGGCCGGCCATACCCCGGCTTTGCGCATCCGTCGCTGAAGTCGATGACAACGGCCGCGCAACTGGCTGACCTGGAGCAGGGAATGCAGTCTTTTGGCGCCGTCTTTGGTCATGCCCCGGCGGCGTACAGGTTTCCTTTCCTGGAAGAGACACCTGCCACCCTGGCGGTACTCAAGGAGCGCAAGATCACAGTGGCCTCGGTCGACGTAGGCATCGACGACTACAAGCCTAACGACATGCGCAGTGCTGCGCTGGTGGAGCGCCTGGTGCAGCGGCTGCACGCCGCCGGCGGCGGCATCGTCCTGATGCACGATGCGAACGCGGCAACGGCAGAGGCGCTTCCGGCTCTCCTGAATGCCATCCGGGATAACGGCTACAAGGTCGTGCAATTGCGATGGGAATGATTGAATGATTTACTGCTCAACGAAGACGAATATGAAGATGAAGAAACTGAGTGTGTTACTGGGCCTGGCCTTGGCCAGCGGTGCGGTGCTTGCGCTGGAGAGCCCGAACCGGCAACTGGACGTATCGGTTGCCGTCAACCCGGACAAGACGTTGTCATATACCGTCAAGCGCAATGGGCATGCAGTGCTGCTGCCTTCACCGCTGGGTTTGAAGCTGGCCGGTGCCGATTTATCGCATGACCTGAAACTGGTGAACACTTCGCCGGTCAAGCTGGTCTCCGACCAGTATGAAATGGCGGTTGGCAAGCGTCGCGAGATCCAGTATCGCGCCAATGAGCAGGTGTACTCCCTGGTTAACGCGGCCGGCAACAAGATGGATGTGGTGTTCCGTGTCTCGGACGACGGCGTGGCATTTCGCTATATCGTTGCCGATCCGGCGCTCCCTGCCAAGCGTTTCGTCAGCGAGGCGACCGGTTTCGCCTTCGATCCCAAGTCGCGCGCCTTCCTGCAGCCGATGGCAGTGGCCAAGAGCGGCTGGGGCAGGACCAACCCTTCCTACGAGGAGCATTATCAGGTCGACATTCCGGTTGGACAGCCAGCCCCGCTGAAATCAGGCTGGGTGTTCCCGGCCCTGTTCCGCAGCGGCGACACCTGGGTGGCCTTGACAGAAGCAAATATGGACGGCGGTTTCCACGCCTCGCGCCTGGCGACCAGCTCGGCAGGTGGCGTGTACCGTATCGATGGACCGACGCCAAAGGAAGTCTTCACCAATGGCAAACTGCTGGCGGAAACCAAGGGCAGCTTGACCACTCCGTGGCGCGTGATCGCAGTGGGAGCGCTCGACACCGTCATGAACTCCACCCTTGGCACCGACCTTGCTGCGCCGGCGATCAAGTTCGACTCCAGGCTGGTCCAGCCCGGCCATGCATCCTGGAGCTGGCCCCTGCTCAAGGATGGCGCCACGGTATTCGAGGTACAGAAGAAGTTTATCGACTATGCGGCCGACATGAAGTGGGACTATACGCTGGTCGACGCCGAATGGGATAAGCAGATCGGCTATGACAAGATGGCCGAGCTGGCCGGCTATGCCGCCGCCAAGGGTGTGAGCCTGCTCGCCTGGTACAACTCCGCCGGCGCCTGGAATGCGGCGCCGCAGACGCCGCGCGACAAGCTTTTGACGCATGAATCCCGGATAAAGGAATTCGCGCGCCTGCGCAGCATGGGCATCAAGGGCGTCAAGGTCGACTTTTTTGGTGGCGATGGCGTCTCGATGATCAAGTATTACGTGGATATCCTGAACGATGCCGCCGATGCCGGCCTGCTGGTCAACTTCCATGGCGCCACCTTGCCGCGCGGCCTGGAGCGAACCTTCCCGAACCTGATGACGGCCGAAGCCATCCGTGGTTTCGAGTTCACTACCTTCGACCAGAAGGAGCACGATGCCGTACCGGGCCATGCGGTAAACGCCGCCATGATCCGCAACCTGTTCGACCCGATGGACTTCACGCCGATGGTGTTCGGCGATATGGGGCAGATCAAGCGCATCACCCGCAACGGCTTCGAGCTGGCCCAGTCGGTGCTGTTCCTGTCGGGCATCCAGCATTTCGCGGAGATCCCGGAAGGGATGGCGACGGTGCCGGACTATGTGCGCGGCTTCCTGCGCGACCTGCCGCGGCGCTGGGATGACAGCCGCTTCCTCGCGGGCTATCCGGCTTCGCACGTTGTCGTGGCGCGCAAGGCGGGTGGAAGCTGGTATGTGGCCGGCATCAATGCCGACCAGGGCGAGCGCACTGTCGAGCTGGACCTGTCCTTCATCGGCGGCCGCAAGGGTGTCATGATCACCGATGGCGCGGGACCGCGCGAGTTCAGCCAGAAGGAACTGGCCTCCGGCAAGACGCGTGTGACGCTCAAGCCCCGCGGCGGCTTTGTCGCGGTGTTCCGCTGAGCGTGAGGATTCATGAAACATCTCCCTGAAACTGTGCTGGCCGCGTCGCTGGCACTGGCGGCTGTCTGGGGCGCACCGGCCCACGCCGCCTGCAAGCAGGCCCCGTGTACCAAGGCCGCGGCAGCGGCTGGCAGTGGACTGGATAAGAACGGCCACTCGCTGGCGCTGCCTATCGCCGCCCGCGATGGCTTCGGCTACGTGCGCCTGCAGCACGGCGTGCAGTTCCGCGTCGGCGGGATCACCAAGAACGTCATCTTCTATGGTCCCGGCACGGTTCGCGTCAATGCCAACCTGGGCGAAAACCACTGGACCAGCCCGAGCATCGTGGTAGTCGGCAAGCCGGCCAGGGTCGCCTTCGAACTGCAGGAAAGCGCGGATACACTGGTCATCAGCAGCGCCCAGTTGCGCATATCCATCGACCGCAAGACCGGCGCCCTGAGATTCATGGATGGCGCCGGCCGTGAGTACACGCATGAGGCGGAGCAGCCGCAATCGGTCAGGGCGGTCGAGATTTCGGGCGCACCGTCCTACGAGGTGGAGAACCGTTTCATCCTCAAGCCGGACGAGGCGATCTTTGGCTTCGGCTATACCGACAGCGACGCCGTCAACCGGCGCAAGCAGGACCTGCTGCTGGTGCAGACCAACCTGGGCATCATCATTCCCGTCATGATGTCGTCCGAACGCTACGGCATCCTGTGGGATACCTATTCCAGGATGCGCTTCCAGGACGGCGCGGAAGGTGCAAGGCTGTGGGCCGAAAGCGCACCTGGCGGTGTCGACTATTACTTCATGGGCGGCCGCTCGATGGACGGCGTGGTGGGCGAGTACCGCCGCCTGACCGGCGCCGCGCCGATGTATCCGAAGCAGGCCTTTGGCCTGTTCATGAGCAAGGAGCGCTACCCCACCCAGCAGCGCATCGTCGAAGTGGCCGAAACCTTCCGCAAGGAGCGCTTCCCGCTCGACTACATTGTGCAGGACTGGCAGTACTGGGGCAGCGACAAGGACGGCAGCTGGAGCGGCATGACCTGGGACCCGGTGCGTTTTCCCGATCCGGCCGGCATGGCGGACAGCCTGCATGGGCTGAACCTGAAGCTGATGGTCTCGATCTGGCCGTCGGTGGGCAATGACACGGCGCTGGCCCGGGAACTGGACCAATACGGCCTGCGCTTCGAACCGCTGCACTGGATCTCGCAAAAGGCGCGTGTCTACGATGCCTACAGCCCGAAAGCACGCCAGATCTACTTCAAGCACGCGAAGTCGGGCCTGTTCGACAAGGGCGTGGACGCGCTGTGGATGGATGGCACCGAAGTGGAGGTTGGTTCCGCCGCCTGGGATGCGGGCAAGAATGAAGCCGACATCAAGGCGCTGGGGAAAAACGCGCTGGGCGACTTCGCGCGCTACCTGAATCCTTATACGCTGCTGACCACCCAGGGCACCTACGATGGCCAGCGCGCCACCAGCGACAAGCGCGTGTTCACGCTGACCCGTTCGGCCTGGGCCGGGGCGCAGCGCACCGCCGCCGCATCGTGGTCCGGCGATATCTTCTCGAGCTGGGACACTTTGCGCAAGCAGGTGAGCGGCGGCGTCAACGTGACCATCACCGGCAACCCTTACTGGACCCAGGACACCGGCGGCTTCTTCGTTGCCCGCGATTTCCCGGGCGGCGAGAAAGACCCGGCCTATCGCGAATTGTTCGCACGCTGGTTCCAGTATGGCGCATTCAACCCGATCATGCGCGTACACGGCACGGACATCGAGCGCGAGCCTTACATTTTCAAGACGCTCGATCCGGAAGTCTACAAGTCCCTGCTCGATACCGTGCACCTGCGTTACCGCCTGCTGCCCTATATCTACGGCCTGAGCGCCAAGGTGACCAGCGACCATTACACGCTGATGCGCGCTTTGCCGATGGATTTTGCGGACGATAAGGCGACCTACGGCATCAATGATGCCTTCATGTTCGGTCCGTCGCTGCTGGTGCACCCGGTCACGCGGCCGATGTACCGCATCCAGCCGCCACCGCCGGCTACCATCCCGGCCGATTACCTGCGCACGCCGGACGGCCAGCCGGGGCTGGCGGGACAGTACTTCGAAGGGCGCAACTTCGACACGCCGAAAGGCCAGGTGATCGACAAGGTTATCGACCATTCATGGCCGGCGCCGCCGCTGGCCACGATTCCGGCCGGACTGAGCCGGCTGGACGACTTCTCGGCGCGCTGGAACGGCACGCTGGAAGCGCCGGAGGATGGCGAGTACGAGATCGGCATCGAAGGCGACGACGGCTACCGCCTGTTCCTCGACGGTGCGCTGGTGCTCCAGCGCTGGGAGAACGGCGGCAAGCGGCTGGCCAGTTCGCGCCAGGTGCTGCGCAAGGGGCAGCGCGTCAAGCTCACGCTCGAGTACTACCAGGCCACCTCGGACCGTAGTTTGCGCCTGGCCTGGCGCACGCCAAGCGCCATCCGGGCGCTGGCGGAAAGCAGGCCGGTGTCGGACGCCGGCATGCGCACCTACCTGCCGAAAGGGACGGCCTGGTATGACTTCTGGAGCAACCAGCGCCACGAAGGCGGACAGGCCGTGGTGCGCGAGGTGCCGCTGGATATCGTGCCGCTTTATGTGCGTGCCGGCGCCATCCTGCCTATGGGACCGGTGCTGCAGTACGCCACCGAACAGCCGGATGCGCCTTACGAAATCCGCATTTACCCGGGCGCCGACGGCAGCTTCACTCTGTACGAAGACGACAACCAGACCTATGCCTATGAAAGGGGCCAAGCCGCCCGCGTCCAGCTTGGCTGGAACGACAAGGCGAAGGTGCTGACCATTGGCGCCCGCAAAGGCAGCTTCCCCGGCATGGTGAAAGCCCGCACCCTGAACCTGGTGCTGGTCGACCCCGCCAATGGCAAGGGCGTCGGCATGGCGCAAGCCGCAAGGGCCGTGCGCTACGACGGCAAAGCCATGGCCGTGCGGTTCTCCCAATGAAACCCCTTAGCAACCCATCAATTGATTCCTGGACCCTGATCCCATGACAAACCTGCCTCGCCGCCGATTCCTCACTTCCTCCGTGGCCACGGCCGCCACCCTTGCCCTGCCTGGCGCCGCGCTGGCGTCGGCCCCAAAAGGCGGGGGCCGCACGGCATTGGCACCAACCCCGCCGATGGGCTGGAATAGCTGGAACTCATTCGCCACCACCATCAGCGAGGCGCAGGCGCTGGAAAATGCCCGCATCATGGCGCACAAGCTGCTGCCGTCGGGCTATGACATCTTCACGGTCGACATCCAGTGGTATGAGCCGAATGCCAAGGGCTACGAATATCGCAAGGATGCCGAACTGACGATGGACGAGTATGGCCGCTTGCTGCCGGCGCCGAACCGCTTCCCGTCGGCCGCGCAGGGCAAAGGTTTCAAGGACCTGGCGGAGCAGATCCACCGCCTGGGCATGAAGTTCGGCATCCACGTCATGCGCGGCATACCGCGCCAGGCGGTGCGGATGAATACGCCGATCCTGGGCACCAGCCTGCATGCACAGGATATTGCGGACACCGGCTCGACCTGTGCCTGGAACGGCGACATGTACGGTATCGACATGAGCAAGCCCGGCGCGCAGGAGTATTACAACTCGATCTTCAAGCTGTATGCGTCGTGGGGCGTGGATTTCGTCAAGATGGACGACCTGGCCCGCCCTTATGACAAGAACTGGCCCGAGATTGAAGGTGCGCACAAAGCGATCCAGGCGTCGGGGCGGGCGATCACCCTCAGCATCTCGCCCGGGGAAACCGACCTCAAATGGGCCAACCACGTGCCGCACTATGCGCAGATGTGGCGCATTTCGGATGACTTCTGGGATGAGTGGAAGCTGCTGAAGGAGCAGTTCGAACGCCTGGAAAACTGGAATCCCTTCATGGCGGAAAACTCTTGGCCGGACGCCGACATGCTGCCGCTGGGCCGGCTGGCGATGGGGGAGCGCGACACGAAATTCACGCCCGATGAACAGCAAACCCTGATGACGCTGTGGAGCATTGCCCGTTCGCCGCTGATCATGGGCGGCGACCTGCGGCGCCTCGACGCCGCGACGCTCGCCCTGCTGACGAACCCGGAGGTGCTGGCGGTAAACCAGAAGAGCCAGCAGAACCGGCCGCACCGCGCCGAACCCGGCACACGCATCTGGAGTGCGCAAGCGACCCGCGGCAAAGGGATCCACTACCTGGCCCTGTTCAACACCGAGGATGCGCCGGTGCGGATCGACTTCGACCTGTCGCGCCTCAACCTCGGCAACAGGAACGTGTCGGTGCGGGACCTGTGGCGGCGCCAGGACCTGGCGCCGGTGCATGGGGCGATCCGGCAGGCGCTGGCACCGCACGGCTCAGCCCTGCTGCGTTTGGTGGCCGATGCGCGCTAGGGCAGGAGCGCCCAGGCTATCAAGCCCGACACAATGAGGAAGGGGAAGGAATACAGGTGGAAACGCAGCCATAAATGACGCTCGGGGGCCATGCGCAGCGCGATGATATTGGCCAGCGAGCCAATCGCGAGGCCAAAGCCGCCCGCGTTGACGCCGTAAGCAATGACCTTGTAGGCCGTCGAATACTGGACCAGCAGGATGGTGGCCGGCACGTTGCTGATGAGCTGCGACCCGAGCAGGGCTGACATGAACAGTTCAAGCTGCGAGAAATGCGGGATTGCTGCGACACCGCGCTGGATGAAGTCCATCTGCGACAGCAGGCGGATGTCGATGAACATCAGGATGAAGACGACAATCAGGCTCCAGTCGACCTTGGCAATGATCTCGCGGCAAAGCAGCACGACTGCGATTGCCACGCCAAGCAGGCCCCAGCCCGGCTGCCCCAGTTCGACCGCCGCCAGGAAGGCGAGGTAGAGCAGGGCGCAGCTCCTGAGCAGCCCGGCCCGGTAGGAGGCGGGATCATCCTTCAACTCGGCATGGATTGTCTTGTGCGGGAAGCAGAACCAGGTTGCGAGGAGCAGCACGACGAAAATCGCCAGTGCGAGCGGCGCCATTTGCCAGGTGAAGTCGGTGAATGACAGGTGGGAGCGCTGCCACAGCAAGATGTTCTGTGGATTGCCGATCGGCGTCAACAGCGAGCCTGCATTCACCGCCAATGCTTCAAAGATGACCAGGCGGCCGATCGGCAGGCCGCCGATGCCCGACAGGCTGACGGTCAGGGGAACCACGATAAAGAGCGCGATGTCGTTGGTCAGCACGGTGGACAGCAGCGTCGACGCCGAGACCAGGAAAATCGCCAGCACCCGTTCCTGCTGCAGCCGATTGATGATGAGGCGCCCGAGGTGTTCCAGGTATCCGCTTGCCTCGATGCCGGTGGTGAGCAACAGCATCCCTGCAAGGGTTGCGATGGTGTGCCAGTCCACCCAGCTTCCATACTCTGCGATCGGATGCGGCGACAGGAACGACAGCATGATACCCGCCGCCAGCAGCAGGTGCATCAAGCGGTCGCGCAGGAACGGCCGGCTGATCTGGCGAAGGAAGGAAGGGGCGGCGAATGGAGCGGTGGTCTCGGGCATGGGCGCCATCATAGCAGGCCCCAGGCGGCGAGGGCCGCGATCCGATGTGAGTTTTCGTTCCATGAGTTGGTGACTTTAGCAATTGCCAGCAATGCAAGGCCGCTTGCACAATCGCTCATCTTCCAATGAAGGACGGCTATGAACCCAGTTTTACAGCGTGTGCCCGCTCTGGCAATGCAGCTGCTGTTGGCAGCATCGATTTCCATGCCGGCACTTGCGCCGGCGGCCCAGGCGGCGCCGGACATGCCGGCGGGGCAGGCCGGCCAACCGTCCCGCATCGACTGGTGGCGGCAGGCCCGCTTCGGCATGTTCATTCACTGGGGACTGTACGCGATACCCGGGCGCGGCGAGTGGGTGCAATGGAACGAGCGCATCCCGGTGGGCGAATATGCCAAGCTGGCCGACCAGTTCCGCCCCGCCAGCTTCAATCCCGACGAATGGGCGCAGCTGGCCAAGGCAGCGGGCATGAAGTACACGGTGCTGACCGCCCGCCACCACGATGGATTTGCCATGTTCGACGACGGCGACAACCCGTTCTCGAGCGTCAATAGCGCCGCGCACCGCGACTTCGTGGCGGACTATGTCAAGGCGGTACGCAAGGCGGGGCTGGGCGTGGGCTTGTACTATTCCCCGCTCGACTGGCGCTATCCCGGCTTCTTCTTCCCGGACCTGCAGCGCGAGAGTGCGGAGGCCATGCGCAGCCAATACCACCGCCAGGTTGAACGCCTGCTCAGCAATTACGGAAAGATCGACGTATTGTGGTTTGACGGCGGTGAAATGGACTGGCTCAATTTTGGCGGCGACTGGGCCGGCGCGGAGTGGGGCGTGGGCTGGAAAAAACGGGCGGCGGGGCAGCACTACGCCGGAGCATTCAGCTGGCGCTCCGAGCAGGTCTACGCCAGGCTTCGGCAGCTGCAGCCCAACGTCCTGGTCAATGGCCGTGCCGACATGCCGGAAGACTTCCATTCGCGCGAAGGCGACGGTGCGCTTGGCGATTACGACGACCGTCATCCATGGGAACTTTGCACCACCATCGCCGGTGCCTGGGGATACCAGCCGAACATGAAACCCAAGCCGCTGAAGCATTACATCCAGCTGCTGGCCAATGTCGCGGGGCGCGACGGCAACCTGTTGCTGAATGTCGGCCCCGGTCCCGATGGCAGGATCGACCCGGAGCAGGCGCAGCGCCTGCGGGAGATCGGCGCCTGGCTGGAAAAGTATGGCCAGAGCATCTATGGCACGCGCGGCGGGCCCTTCCTGCCGGGAGAGTATGGCAGCTCGACGCGCAGCGGCAATACGATCTATCTCCATGTCTTGCGCTGGCCGGGCGCGAAGCTGGTGCTGCCGGCGATACCGGCCAAGGTGCTGCGGGCGACCCTGCTGGGAGGTGCCGCAGTGGACTTCAAGCAGTCCGCCAGCGGCCTGGCAATCACGGCGCCGCCCGGCGCACCGGCCCCGATCGATACCGTGATCGCCTTGCAGCTCGATTCACCGGCTGCGGCCATTGCGGTGCGCTGAATGCGTGCATAAGAAATATCGTTCCATTCCTTGGTGATTTTAGCAATTGCGGGGCAAGCGCCGATGCTTGCACAATCTTTGCAACAAGCTGCGTTGGACGAAATATATGACGTACAAAAGGGGCGGTGCAATGCAACGAATGGGAATGGTGATCGGGCTCGCTGCAGACAAGGTGGAGGAGTACAAGGTCCTGCATGCGGACGTCTGGCCACAGGTGCTGGCGACGCTGCAGCAAGCCAAGGTGCGCAATTACACGATCTTCCTGCGTGAGCCGGAGAATCTCCTGTTCGGCTATTGGGAATACCACGGCGATGATTTTGCAGCCGACATGAAGCTGGTTGCGGCGCACGCCGAGACCCGGCGCTGGTGGACTTTCTGCAGCCCTTGCCAGGTGCCCCTGGCCAGCCGCGCCGATGGCGAACACTGGGCGATGATGGCCCCCGTGTTCCACATGGACTGAAAGGAAGCTGCCATGCCGATCGCCTCGCAGCCCGCTGCACCCCTGCTGCTGATGTCAGCCGAAGACAATTGCCTGATCGCCCGCGTGCAGCTGGCTGCCGGCGCGATCATCGACATCGATGGCGTCCCCGTTGCGCTGCAGGAGGATATCCCGCTAGGCTACAAGGTGGCCCGCCGCGCGCTGCGCAGCGGCGACAAGGTGCTGCGCTACGGCGCCTTGATCGGCAGCGTCACGACCGAAGTGGCGCGCGGTGCGATGCTGCACACGCATAACCTGGCGAGCGACTACATACCCACCTATACCCTGGGGCCGGATGCCCACGCCTTTATCGGAAGCGGCCATTGATCATGAGCACAACCATGCCAGCCCTGACGGGCTACCCGCGCGCGGACGGTCGCAAGGGCATCCGCAATATTGTCGCCGTTGCCTATACGGTCGAATGCGCGCATCACGTGGCGCGCCTGGTGGTCAATGCGTTCCCCGGGCAGGAGGTGCACCTGATCGGCTTCCCTGGCTGCTACCCGAACGAATACGCCGACACGATGATGAAGCGGCTGGCGAGCCACCCGAACGTAGGCGCTGCGCTGATCGTCTCCCTCGGCTGCGAAAGCTTCAACCGCCGCGGCCTGCAGGAGGCGGTAGCCGCCAGCGGGCGGCCGGTGCACACCATCACCATCCAGCAGAACCGCGGCACCCGCAGCAGCGTAGCGGACGGCGTGGAATGGGTGCGCTGGGCCCTGGAGGCGCTGGCAACCCAGCAGCGCGTACCGATGGCCGCTGGAGAGCTGGTGGTGGCCACCATCTGCGGCGGCTCGGACAGTACCAGCGGCATTACCGCCAACCCCGCCGTCGGGGTGGCATTCGACCAGCTGGTTGCTGCCGGTGCCGCCTGCATTTTTGAAGAAACCGGTGAACTGGTCGGCTGCGAATTCCACATGCAGCGGCGCGCCGCCACGCCGGAGCTGGGCGCTGCCATCGTGGCCTGCGTGGACAAGGCGGCCCGCTACTACAGCGTGCTCGGCCACGGCAGTTTTGCGCCCGGCAATGCCGACGGCGGCCTGACGACGCTGGAAGAAAAGTCGCTGGGAGCGTACGCCAAGAGCGGCGCCTCGCCGATCAGCGGCATCCTGAAGCCGGGCGACCAGCCCGCGGCCGGCGGCCTGTACCTGCTGGACGTGGTGCCCGATGGCGAGGTGCGCTTTGGCTTCCCCAACATTTCCGACAATGCGGAGATCGTCGAACTGATTGCCTGCGGCGCTCACCTGACGCTGTTTACCACCGGCCGCGGCTCCGTGGTGGGGTCGGCCATCTCGCCGGTGATCAAGGTGTGCGCCAACCCTGCCACTTACGAGCGCCTGGCGGACGACATGGATGTGAATGCCGGTCGCATCCTCGCTGGCGAGGCTTCGCTGCAGCAGGTCGGTGGCGAGATCGTCGACCTGGTGGCGCGCGTGGCAAATGGCGAGCAAAGCTGTTCGGAAGCGCTGGGCCACCAGGAATTCATCCTTACCTACAAGCAGTTCGAGCCGTCCGGCCCGGGTTGCTTTCCCTTGAAGCAGGCCTGACATGGACGCCGCCATGCTTGCCGGCGACAGCCGCACGCTGCAGCGCAGCGGAATCGCCCTGACCGCCATGGGCCTGGGATGCGCCCAGCTCGGGGGCCTGTACCAGGCCATGAGCGACGCCGAAGCGCACGCAGTGGTCGATGCGGCGTGGGAGTCGGGTATCCGCTATTTCGACACCGCGCCTTATTACGGCTATACCTTGTCCGAGCGCCGCCTTGGAATGGCGTTGCGGGAACGCGAGCGCGACAGCTACGTCGTCAGTACCAAGGCCGGGCGCCTGATGCTGCTCGATGCCAGCGTGCAGGCCGGTGAAAACGGCTGGGCCCAGCCCTTGCCATTCCGGCCGCGCTTTGACTACAACTACGACGGGATCATGCGTTCGCACCAGGACAGCTTGCGGCGCCTGTGCCTGGACCGTATCGACATCCTGTATGTGCATGACATCGGCCGTGCCACGCACGGGACTTTGCACAACCACTACTGGAAGCAGCTGACCGTTGGCGGCGGTTTCCGCGCGCTCGCCGAACTGCGCGACGGGGGCAGCGTGCGTGCCATCGGCCTGGGCGTCAACGAATGGCAGATAGTGGCCGACGCGATCGATGCCTGCGATATCGATTGCGCCCTGCTTGCCGGGCGCTACACCCTGCTGGAACAGGCCGCGCGCGAACCCCTGCTGGACCTTTGCGCCAGGCGCGGCGTCGATATCGTCATCGGCGGGCCGTTCAATTCCGGCATCCTGGCCGGATCGCGCAAGTTCAATTATGCGGATGCGCCGCGCACCATCATCAAGCGCGTCGAGGCCATCGAGGCGGTATGCCGCGGCTACCAGGTGCCGATCCAGGCCGCTGCCCTGCAGTTCCCGATGGCCCATCCGGCGGTAGTGTCATGCGTCGCCGGAGCCCACAGCGCGCAGCAGCTGCGTGAAAACGCCGCCTGGTTTGCGCAGCCGCTGCCTGGCGAATTGTGGCAGGAACTGGTGCGGCGCGGCCTGCTCGACTGCCGGGCACCGACGCCGCAGGCGGCCTGAAGCTTCGATCATCATTTTGTCCGACGTACAAGGAAGACCATGAAACTGCTGCGCTTTGGCCCGAAGGGCCACGAAAGACCCGGCCTGCTCGACGCCAACGGCGTCCTGCGCGACCTGTCCGGCCTGTTGCCGGACCTGACCCCCGACCACCTGGGCCGGACCGCGCTGGACAAGCTGGCATCGGTAGACCCGGACCGCTTGCCGGCCATCGAAGGAGCGGTGCGCCTGGCGCCGGTGGTGGCCGGCATCGGCAAGATGATTTGCGTTGGCCTTAACTATTCGGACCATGCGGCCGAATCGGGCATGGCGGTGCCGTCCGAACCTGTCCTGTTCACCAAGTCCACCAGTGCCATCGTCGGCTGCAACGATGCGGTGGTGCTGCCGCGCGATTCCGCCAAGAGCGACTGGGAAGTCGAGCTGGGCGTGGTGATCGGCACGCGCGCCCGCTACGTCGAGCCCGAGGATGCGCTGGACCATGTGGCCGGCTATTGCGTGGTCAATGACCTCTCCGAACGCGAGTACCAGCTCGAGCGCGGCGGCCAGTGGGACAAGGGCAAAGGCTGCGATACCTTCGGGCCGGTCGGGCCCTGGCTGGTCACCGCCGACGAGGTGCCCGATCCGCAAAACCTCGACCTGTGGCTGGAGGTGAACGGCAAGCGCTACCAGGACGGCAATACCCGCACCATGGTGTTCACGGTGGCGCAGCTGGTGAGCTACATCAGCCGCTTCATGACGCTAAACCCGGGTGACGTGATCAGTACCGGAACGCCGCCCGGCGTGGGGCTGGGCCAGAAACCGCAGCCGGTCTACCTGCGACCGGGCGACCGCATCGTGCTGGGCATCGAAGGGCTCGGCCAGCAGAACCAGACCGTGCACGCCTGGGACCCGGCGCTGATCGACGCTTGACGCCGGCCCCTTCAGCAGCAGTCCATTTGCCAACCCACAAGGCACCGCCAAGCGTGCCGCTTCGGAGACACGCAGCCATGACCGAACCAAGCAGCCGGCAGAGCTACGCTTTTGCCTTTGCGATGATCACCTCGCTGTTTTTCATGTGGGGCTTCGTCCATAACCTCGACCCTATCCTGATCCCGCACTTGCGGCGGTCCTTCAACCTGACTGTTTTGCAATCGGCGCTGGTGGATTCGGCAGTCTTCATCGCATATTTCGTGATGGCGCTGCCGGCGGGCATGCTGATCCGCCGCGTTGGCTACAAATGGGCGATGATCGCAGGCTTGCTGCTGTTTGCCGCTGGCGCGCTGCTGTTCCTGCCTGCAGCCGATACCCACCGCTATGCGTTCTTCCTCGGCGCGCTGTTCATTATCGCCTGCGGCCTGGCGGTACTTGAAACCGCGGCCAATCCTTACATCGCGCTGCTGGGAAGGCCGGAGCGTGCCGTCCAGCGCCTGAACCTGGCGCAGTCGTTCAATGGCCTGGCGGCCACGCTGGCGCCGATCGCCGGCGCACGACTGATCCTGGTGGACGGGATGCCGGAAGCGCAGTTGCAGGCAATGCCGGCGGCAGTGCGCCAGGCTACGCTGGCGGCGGTAGCGGCCAGCGTGAAAGGACCGTACCTGGCCATCGCACTGGTGATCCTCGTCATCGCCGTGGTCTTCTACTTCCTCAAGATGCCGGCACTGTGCAGCGAACCGGCCACGCAGGCCGGCGGCGCACTGCGGCGGGCTTTTGGCAGGCCGGCCATCCGCCGTGCGGCCATCGCGCAGTTCTTCTACGTCGGCGCGCAAGTCTGCGTGTTCAGCTTCTTCATCCTGTATGCATCGCAGGCGGCGGGCCTGGCGCAGGTCGCGGCGGCCGATTACCTCGGCTGGGGCTGCGGGCTGGCATTTGTCGGCGGGCGCTTCGCCGGCACCTGCCTGATGAAGTACATCGCATCGGCGCGCCTGTTGTTCGCCTACGCCCTGGCCTGCATGCTGCTGTCGGCTGTCGCCATGTTTGCTGGCGGCCTGGCCGGCGTGGCGGCGGTGATCGGCATCGCATTCTTCATGTCGATCATGTTCCCGACCATCTTTGCCCTGGGCATCCACGGCGCGGGATGCGACACGGAAATGGGCAGCAGCCTGATCATCATGAGCATCGTGGGCGGCGCCGTACTGCCGCTGGTGTTTGGCTATATCAGCGACGTGACGGGCAAGCTCCAGTACGGTTATGCCGCGCCCTTGCTGTGCTTCCTGGTGATTGCCTGGTTCGCGCGCACTGCGGCGCGCCAGCAAAACCCGCAAGCCGCCATGGCCCCCGAAGGAGCGCTGCAACATGTTTGAATTAACGCAGAAGAAGGCCGTCATCACCGGCGGCGGCAGCGGCATCGGGCGGGCCATCGCCATGCTGTTCGCGCGGCAGGGAGCGCGGGTCCATATCGTTGACGTCAGCGCCGGGGCTTGCGCCAGCGTCGCGGCGGAGATCCACGCTGCCGGCGGCGAAGCCCGGGCCCATCCCTGCGACGTGACGCAGCAGGCGGCGGTACAGCAGGTGTTCGCGGACATCGGGCCGATCGACATCCTGGTCAACAACGCCGGCGTGGCGCATATCGGGACGGCCGGCAACACCTGCGAGGCGGATTTTGAGCGGGTGATGAACGTCAACGTAAAAGGCGTCTACAACTGCCTGCACGCGGCTATTCCGCGCCTGCGGGAGAGCGGCGGCGGCGCGATCGTGAACATGGCCTCGGTGGCCGCGTGGGTCGCCGTGGCAGAGCGCTTTGCCTATTCGGCTGCGAAAGGCGCGGTGACCGCCATGACGCTCTCCGTGGCAAAAGACTACCTGCAGGACCATATCCGCTGCAATTCGATTTCCCCAGGCCGCGTGCATACGCCGTTCGTCGATGGCTTCCTGGCCCGCCAATATCCGGGCCAGGAAGCCCAGATGTTCGAGCGCCTGTCCAGGACCCAGCCAATTGGCCGCATGGCGCAGCCGGACGAAGTGGCGGCGCTGGCGCTTTACCTGTGCAGCGATGCGGCGGCATTCATTACCGGCAGCGATTACCCGATCGATGGCGGCTTTATCACCTTGAATTCATGAATCCAATCCTGACCTCCCTTGCGGCTGCAGCCGCAGCAGTTCTCGTCCCGGCGGCTTGCGCCGGCGCGGCGCCCGCCACTATCCTGTCGCCGGACGGGAAGATCGCCATCCGGATCGAGGAGGACGCGGGCCATTTTTCCATTTCGCGCGCCGGCAAGGAGCTGATTGCGGCGTCGCCGCTGGGCCTGGAACTTGATGGCGCCCGGGCTTTCGGCGCATTGGCGCTGGAATCGCGCGCCGAGATCAAGGTGGACCGCAGTATCGCCCTGGTGGCGGCCAAGGCGTCTTCGGCGCGCGACCACTACCGCGGCGCCACGCTGGTATTCAAGGAGCGTACGGGCGCCGGCCGGCGCCTGCTGCTTGATGTCCGGGCCTACGACGATGGCGTCGCCTTCCGCTACCGCGTCGATGGCACCGAAGCAGTGCGCCTGCGCGGCGAACGCACGGCGTTTGTTCCGGCCGGCGACCCCGAGTGCCTGGTGTCGGTGGCCGATGGCGCGCATGAAGTTCCTTTCGAAAACGTGAAAGTGTCGCGGCTGCTGCCCGGCAAGGCATACGACGTGCCGGTGGTGTGCACCCTTCCTTCCGCCGGGACCACCTATGCGATCACGCAGGCCGGCCTGGCCGGCTATACCGGCGCCGCGCTGCTGGCCGGGAACGGGGCGCTGCGCGTGCGGCTGTCGGCGCCACCGAAGCGGCCGGCGCCGCCGTATGTGTCGCAGGGCGGGCTGACGACGGCCTGGCGCGCGGTCATGATCGGCAATCGTCCCGGTGACTTGATCGCCTCGCACCTGGTCGGCAACCTGAATCCGCCGCCGGTGGGCGACTTCAGCTGGGTAAGGCCCGGCAAGGCGGCATGGGACTGGTGGTCGGGCCCGCTGGCCGGCATGAAACCGGACATGGACAGCTACAAGCGCTTCATCGATTTCGCCGCCGCTGCCGGTTTTCCCTACTACCTGATCGACGCCGGCTGGGCCTCCGGCCCCGGCGGCTGCTGCGATGCCGATCCAGCCACCGACGTAACCCGCGCCGCCGATGGCATCGACATGCCGGAGCTGGTGCGCTATGCGGCGGCAAAGGGTGTCGGCTTGCTGCTCTGGGCGCACTGGGAGCACGTGGCGCCGCGCATGGACGAGGTGCTCGATACCTACGCGCGCTGGGGCATCAAGGGCATCAAGGTCGACTTCATGAACCGCGACGACCAGGACGTTGTCGCCTTCTACCAGCAGATCGCACAGGCTACGGCGCAGCGCCGCCTGCTGCTCGACCTGCACGGCGCCTATGTCCCCGCCGGGTTGCAGCGCACCTATCCGAACTTCATCACCCAGGAAGGCGTGATGGGCGCGGAGTGGAACAAGATGGGCACCAGGATCACGCCGCAGCACAACCTGATGCTGCCCTACACGCGCATGCTGGCCGGCCCGATCGATTACACCCCTGGCGGGTTTGACAACGGACAGCCGGCGACGTTCAAGGTGCGCGAAGTGAATCCGCAAACCCAGACGACGCGCGGCCAGGCGCTGGCCATGTACGTGGTCTACGACAGCCCGCTGCAGATGGTGTCGGGCGCGCCGGAGGGCTATCGCGATGCGCCCGGCTTCGACTTCATCCGGCGCGTGCCGACAGCATGGGATGAGACGCGCTTCCTGTCCGGCACGCCGGGACGCGACATCGTGCTGGCGCGGCGCCAGGGCGCCACCTGGTACCTGGGCGCGATGACAGCCGACGACGCCAGCGGCGGCCGGGTCGAAAAGATAGCGCTGGGTTTCCTGCCCGCCGGCCGCTACCGCGCCACGCTGTGGGAAGACGGCGCTTCGCCCAACGAACTCAGGCGCGCGCAGCGCATGGTGAAGGCGGGCGACGTGCTGCCGCTGCGGCTGGCCTCTGCCGGCGGCGCCGCCGTGATACTGGAACCGATTACCGCAAGCGAAGGAAAATAGCATGAAGACACTGGTATGCCAGGCGCCGGGCGAACTGCGCATGAGCGAGGTGCCGGTCCCGGTGCCGGCGCCGGGTGAGGCACTGGTACGGGTGCGCCGTATCGGCTTGTGCGGCACCGACATGCATATCTTCCGCGGCAGCCAGCCTTTCCTGCAGTATCCGCGTGTGATGGGGCACGAGCTGTCGGGGGAAATCGTGGCTGCGCCGGAAGGTTCCGGCCTGGCGCCGGGCGACCAGGTATATGTCATGCCTTACCTGTCGTGCGGGCGTTGCGTGGCCTGCCGCCGGGGCAAGACCAATTGCTGCGCCAATATCCAGGTGCTGGGCGTGCACCGCGACGGCGGCATGGCCGAGTACCTGGCGCTGCCGGCGCAGTTTGTATTCAAGACCGACGGCATCTCGCTCGACGAGGCGGCGATGCTGGAATTCCTGGCGATCGGCGCGCACGCGGTGCGCCGTGCTGTGGTGCAGGAAGGCCAGCGCGTGCTGGTGGTCGGAGCTGGGCCGATCGGCCTGGCGGCGACGCTGTTTGCGCGCCTGAACGGGGCCCGGGTCACCGTGCTCGATACCCGCGAGGACCGGCTGGCGTTCAGCCGCGAAGTGCTCAAGGCGCCGTACACGGTGCTGGCCGGGGAGGGCGACAAGCAGCTGATGGCGGCATTGACCGAGGGTGAGTTCTACGACGTGGTGTTCGACGCCACCGGTAATGCCAAGGCCATGGAACGCGGGCTGGAGTTCGTCGCACACGGCGGCGCCTATGTGCTGGTATCGATCGTGCCGGACCGGATCTCCTTCGCCGACCCCGAGTTCCACAAACGGGAAACCAGCCTGCTGGGCAGCCGCAACGCTACTGCCGATGATTTTCGCACGGTGCTCGCTGCCATGAGGGCGGGCCAGGTACCGACCGGCTTGATGAACACCCACCGCTGCACGCTGGAGGGCTTGATCGACGCCCTGCCGCAATGGATGGATCCGGCCAGCGGTGTGATCAAGGCCATCGTCGAGGTATAGATGCAGCCCATTCTCCAATTCGGCACCAGCCGCTTCCTGCAGGCGCACGCCGACCTGTTCATCAGCGAAGCGCTGGAGAGCGGCAACGCGCTGGGCAGGGTGACGGTGGTGCAAACCACCGCCAGCGCCGCAAGCGCGCGCCGGGTGGCGGCGTTCAGCCAGGGCGGCACATATCCGGTCGTCATTCGCGGCTGGCAGGATGGCGCGCCTGTCCAGCGCGAAGTGCAGGTCCGGTCGGTGGCGAACGCCCTGCAGGCCAGCCGGCAATGGCCGCAGGTGCTGCAGGCGGCGCTGGCTGCGCAGGTGATCATTTCAAATACCGGCGACCGGGGATACGAACTGGAGCCGTCCGATGATGCCGGCCTGCTGCAAGGCGGCCGGGTGCCGCGCAGCTTTCCGGCCAAATTGCTGGTGCTGCTGCACGCTCGCTATCTGCACGGCGCGGCGCCGCTCACCCTGATGCCATGCGAGCTGCTGGCCAATAATGGCAGCGCGCTGCGCGGCACGGTAGCGGGTCTGGCGCGGCGCTGGGAGATGGACCGTGCTTTCCTGGCCTGGCTGGAAGGTTCCTGTATCTGGGTGAATTCGCTGGTCGACCGCATCGTGTCGCAGGCGCTTGAACCGGCAGGAGCGGTGGCCGAGCCGTACGCCTTGTGGGCGATTGAGGCGCAAGCAGGAATGGTGCTGCCATGCAGCCATCCCCAGCTGGTGGTGACCGGATGCCTGGCTCCTTACGAGCGGCGCAAGCTCCTGATGCTGAACCTGGGGCACAGCTTCCTGGCCGAACATTGGCTGCTGGGGGCGCGGCCGGCCGGGGAAACCGTGCGCGAAGCGATGGCGGATCCTGCGCTGCGGACAATGCTGGAAGCGCTCTGGGAAGAAGAGGTGCTGCCGCTGTTTGCCGCCTTGGGCGAAGGCGAGGCGAGCCGCGCCTACCTGGCGCAGGTAAGGGACCGCTTCTGCAACCCTTTCCTCGACCACCGGCTGGCCGATATCGCCCAGAACCACGAGGAAAAGAAGCGCCGCCGCCTGTTGCCGGCGCTGGAACTGGCCGCCGGGTTGGGGCTGCAACTGCCGCAGCCGCGCCTGCGCGCCGCGATGGCGGGGAGCACGCCGGCATGATGCGCGTCGACGCCCACCAGCATTTCTGGCGCCTGGCCGACCGCAAGGGAGCATGGCCGCCGCCGCAATTGGCGCCGCTCTACCGCGACTTTTACCCGGAAGACCTGGGCGGCCTGCTGCACCGGCACGGCGTGGCCGCGACCGTGCTGGTGCAGTCGCTGCCGAACGAGGCCGATACCCATTTCTTGCTGGACCTGTCGGAGCGCTACAGTTTTATCGGCGCGGTCGTTGGCTGGGCCGACCTGAAAGCACCCGATGCAGCGCAGCGCATTGCAGCATTGGCGTGCCGTCCCAAGCTGCGCGGCCTGCGCCCCATGCTGCAAGACCTGGACGACGATGGCTGGATCGGTGATCCCGCCCTGGCTGCCGCCGTGGCGGCCATGCGGCAGCACGGCCTGCGCTTCGATGCCCTGGTCCTGCCGCGCCATTTGCCGGCCTTGCTGGCGTTTGCGCGCCGCAACCCGCAGCTCCCCATCGTGATCGACCACCTGGCCAAACCGGCCATGCACAGCGAACCCGATACGCGCTGGCTGAGCGACATGGCCAGCCTGGCGGCCCAGCCGCAGGTGCACTGCAAACTATCGGGCATGGTCACCGAGGCCGGCAGCGGCTGGACGGTCGCGCAGTTGCAGCCCTATGCCCGGCATATCCTGCAGGTTTTCGGCCCGGAGCGTGTGCTGTGGGGCAGCGACTGGCCGGTGCTTACGCTGGCCGCCGAATACGGGGCCTGGATCGATGCCAGCGCAGCGCTGCTGGCGCATCTTGACGAAGCGCAGCAGCGGGCCGTGTTTGGCTTGAATGCCTGCCGATTCTACGGGATGGCCTGCCATGCAGGGTGAAGGTGGCAGGCCGGAAGCGCGCCTTTACCGGCTGGTGGCCGAGCGCATTGAGCTGCTGATCCGGCAGGAAGGGCTGGCGACAGGGGCGCGCCTGCCGGCGGAACGCGAGCTGGCAGCCAGCCTGGGCGTGAGCCGCGCCTCGTTGCGCGAAGCCTTTGTGGCGCTGGAGATCGGCGGCGTGATCGAGGTGCGCAGCGGCTCGGGGGTGTATGTGGCGGGCAGGCCCGCGCTGCCTGCCGCCGGCGTGGAATCGGGCCCGGGGCCGTTCGAGGTGCTGGCGGCGCGCAGGGTGGTGGAGGCCGAAGTGGCAGCCAGGGCAGCCCGCAATGGCAGCGACTCGGCACTCGATGCGATCCTCGCCGCGCTGCTCGAGATGGAGCAAACCTACGCCGATCCAGCCTGCCATGAGATGGCGGACCGGCGCTTCCACCTGGCACTGGCAAGGGCGGCCGGCAATTCGGCGCTGGTGGCGCTCGTGGAGTACCTGTGGAACCAGCGCGGCGCCATGGCGCACCGGCTCAAGCATCATTACCGTACCGAGGAACTGGGCAAGGCGACCTTGGCCGACCACCGCGCCATTTTCAGCGCCGTTGCCGCGCGCGACGAGGCCGGCGCGCGGCAGGCGATGCGTGCCCACCTGGCACGCGTGCACCGCACCTTGTCCGGCGGCTGAGGCGTCGCGATCCGTGGCCCGTTTGCCCACCGTCTCACGGCGCAGCGCCAACCTGCTGCTGGACCATATCGCAGAAAACATCGTGGTGGGCGAGGCGCTCCCCACCGAACACCGGCTGGCCGCGCTGGCGGCGGGCAGCCGCAGTGCCGTTCGCAGCGCCATTGCGCACTTTTTCGCGCGTGGGCTGATCAGCGGCAGGAAGGGGCGCCTCCTGCTGCGCAAGCCGGCGCCGGGCGACTATTTCGATGTTGCCGATTTGCAGGGCGGAGCCGAGCGGGTGCGGCAAGCGCTGATGGAGCTGATCTACCAGGGCGACTGGCTGCCAGGTGCCGAGTTCACCGAGGCGGAGCTGGCGCGCGCGGCGCGAGTCAGCACAGTCAGCGTGCGTGAGTTCCTGATCGGGTTCTCGCGCTATGGACTGATCAGGAAAAAGCCGCAAGGCGGCTGGCGCCTGTCTGCCTTCGACCGCGCCTTCGCCATGGAAGTGGCGGAGGTCCGCCAGATGTTCGAGCTGGCCGCCATCGAGCGCTTCGCTGCCCTGGCGGCTGGCGACCCGGCCCTGGCCGCTCTCGGCCAGCTGATCGTGAGGCACGAGCAGCTTGCTGCCGGCATGGCGCAGCGCCACCAGGACTTCCCGGCGCTGGACCGCGACTTCCATACCTTCCTGATCGGCTGCCTGGAAAACCGCTTCGCGCAGGATTTTTACGACATTGTCTCGCTGGTCTTCCATTATCACTACCAATGGGACAAGGCTTCGGAAATGGCGCGCAACCAGCATGCTGTGCACGAACACCTCGCCATCCTGCAGGCCCTCGCGCGCCGCGACACGGCAGCGGCGCTGGCCGCCATGCGCGCCCACCTCGATTCGGCCCGCAGCACGCTGCTGCAGTCGATCCACAGCCGCCAGCTGGCCTTTACGAATTCGGCCAACGACAACAATGATTTGACTCAAATGCCGCCACGTTGACGCGCGGCGCCGGGCTTTCCTATATGTTTTATCCATTCCCGCCGCCCGCTTTTGGCGGCCGGGAAGCAGCGCCTGCCGCCCACAGCGGCAGCAGGTTTTTTATCGTCCACATGCAGTTCAATCCAACAGGAGACATATCAAATGAAGTGGATCAAATCAGTGTTCCGGAGCGCGCTGGCCCGGGCAGCCGCTTGCGCGGCGGTGGCCCTTGCGGTCCAGCAGCCCGCCGCAGCCTATAGTTGGGATACCGTCGCCATGGGCGGCGGCGGCTTCGTCTCGGCGGTCATCCCGAGCAAGACCGAGGCCGGCGTGGTGTATGCCCGCACCGACGTCGGCGGCGCCTTCCGCTGGGATAATGCCAATGGCCGCTGGGTGCCGCTGCTGGACTGGGTCTCGGACGAACAGACCGGCTACCTGGGCGTCGAATCGCTGGCGGTCGACCCCAAGAGTGCGCGCAATGTCTATATGCTGGTCGGCATAAGCTACTTCAATAACGGCAAGAGCGCGATCCTGCGCTCCACCGATTACGGCGCGAGCTTCACCACCATCGACGTGAGCGGCCAGTTCAAGGCGCATGGCAATGGCATGGGGCGCCAGGGTGGCGAGCGGCTGGTGGTCGATCCCGGTTCCAGCAACGTGCTGTATGTCGGCACACGCTGGAATGGTCTGTTCAAGAGCACCAATTCCGGTTCCACCTGGTCGCAGGTGACTTCGCTGAACGTGGCCGCGACGCCGAACGACAACGGCATCAGCCTCGTGATGGCCGACCCGTCCAGCGTGTCGGGCGGCGTGGCGCAGCGCCTGTTCGTCGGCGTCTCGCGTTACGGTTCGGCAGGAACGAACTTCTATCGCAGCGACAATGCGGGTGCTTCCTTCTCCGCCGTGTCGGGCGCGCCATCGGGATTCATGCCGCAGCGCGCAGCGTTCGATGGCGCAGGCAACCTGATCGTCACCTATGGCAATGGCGCCGGCCCGCACGGCAACCAGTCGGGATCGGAGCCGATGGACAATGGCCAGGTCTGGAAGTACACCATTTCGAACGGGGCCTGGACCAATATCACCCCGGTCGGCGTGGCGCGCGCGTTCAGCGGTATCAGCGTTGATCCGTCCAATCCGCAGCGCATGGTGGCGTCGACGGTCAACCAGTACGCCGCGCAAGGCGGGGCCTGGGGCGACCGCGTATACATCAGCAGCAACGGCGGCGCCAGCTGGACCGACGTGATTGCGCGCGGCTTTGCCCGCGACAACGGCGGCATCAGCTGGATCGGCAATGGTTCCATCCACTGGGCCGGCACAGTGAGCTTTGATCCGTTCAACAGCAAAACCGTGTGGGTCACCTCCGGCAACGGCATCTTCAAGACCAGCGATATCGATGCTGCGACGACCACCTGGACCTTCAACAGCAAGGGCCTGGAAGAAACGGTGCCGTTGAACGCCGTCAGCATTCCCGGCGGCCCACTGCTGTCGGCGCTGGGCGACGTGGACGGCTTCCGCCACTACAACACCGCCACCTATACCAATCCCATGCACGAGCCGCGCATGGGAACGACCACCGGCCTGGCGGTGGCCGCAGCCAACACCAGCATGGCGGTGCGGGTCGGCGCCAATATGTACACTTCGGCCAACGGTGGCGTCAACTGGAGCCAGGTAGCGATGAACGGCAGCAAAGGGCAGGTCGCGTTGTCGGCCAGCGGTTCCGCGCTGCTGCATAGCCCGGAGAACTCGTCCACCACCTACCGTTCGACCAATATGGGCGGCAGCTGGTCGGCAGTTGGCGGCCTTGGCGTAAACAATGCGCGTCCCGTCGCCGATCCATCCAATGCCAGCAAGTTCTACGTCTACAACCCGGCCGACGGCAGTTTCATGATCAGCACCGATGGCGGCGCCTCGTTCTGGAAATTCAACACGCTTGCCAGCTGGGGTTCGGACGTGATCCGGGCGGCGCCTGGCCGGGAAGGCGATATCTGGGTGCCGCTGTACGGCGGCGGCCTGGCGCGCAGCACCAGCTCGGGGTGGCAATTCAGCACCTTCGCCAATGTCAGCTACTGCAGCGCGGTCGGCTTCGGCAAGGCAGCCGATGGCGCCAGCTATCCGACGGTCTTCATCTGGGGCACGGTGGGCGGCGTACGCGGCTTGTTCCGTTCGACCGACGCCGGCGCCAACTGGACCCGCATCAACGACAACGCGCACCAGTACGGCGGGGTTGGCAATGGCCGCTTCGTGGTGGGCGATATGAATAGCTACGGCGTGGTGTATATGAGCACCGCGGGCCGCGGCATGGTGGTCGGCAGGCCGTAGGCAGGGAAGGAAACAGGGAAGGAAATATGCTCCCGCCGCAGTCCGCAAGGGACGCGGCGGGAGCAGGCGGGAGGCTTAGAACATATAGCGCAGCGAGACGCGGTAGCTGCGGCCCGGCTCGAACCAGGCGCGCCCCATGTTGCCGGGGTGTTGCTGCTGGGTCTGCCTGACCACGGTATCGGTCAGGTTATTGGCCGCAAAACTGGCCGACAGGCGCTCGGTCACCTTGTAGTCGATGCCGAAGTCAAGCTGTCCCATCGCTTCCTGCCAGGTCGGCAAGCCCCAGCCCACGTCCTGCATGCCGGGACGGGCCGGATCGGCGCTGGTGGCATCCGTACCCTGGGTGCCATTGACGGTCACGCCCTGCAGGAAACGGCCGCGCCAGCTGTAGGCCAGGCGCGCCGACAGCGGCCCGCGGTCGTACAGGAAGGCTACATTGTAGGCATTCTTCGACAGGTACATGATAGGCAGCGAAGTGAACGGCAGGCCGTTGGTATCGCAGCCGTACACGGCCAGCGAGCTGTTGTTGAAGGTACTCGAGGAAGGGCAGTATTTCAGGTCGAACGGGTGGTCGAGGTTCTGTTTGCTCTTGATGTAGGTGTAATTGGCGGAGATGCCGAAACCCTTGGCCCATTCCGGCAACAGCTGCTGCAATCCCGGCACGTGGTCGAAATATGTCTGGCCGGCGACTTCAGCTCCGCTCACCGAGCCGTTGGCGACATTGTTCGGCGCCGTGATCAGGAAGCTTTGCTCGTTGCCATCGAGCGACTTGTAGCTGCGCGTGAAGGCCGACGGCAGGATGATGTCGCGCACCTTCTTGTGGAACAGGCCCAGGGTCAGCGATGCGCCATTGCCCGGGTACCATTCGAGCGACAAGTCGTAGCTGTTGGCCGTGATCGGCTTCAGTTTGACGTTGCCGTCGTCCTTGCCGGTATAGGTGATGTTTTTCACGCTGCGGTCGTCGTTGTCGGTGACGGTCTGGTTGAGCGTGATGTATTCGCGCAGGTCGCCAAAGCCCGGGCGGTACATCGCCTTGGCGAATGCAAAGCGGGCCTGCAGCTTGTCGGTCAGGTCTGCCTTCAGGTTCAGGCTTGGCAGGTAGTTGGTGTATTTATGCTGTGCCTCCAGCGGCTCGTCGATGGTGCCGAACTGCGGTACTTCCGGCCGCGGGCTGCTGCCATAGTTCGGCTTGAACACCGTGTAGCCCTGGGCTCTGGTGTTGGTGCGTACCACGCGCAGGCCGGCACTGCCTTCCACCGGGAAGCGCCATTCGTCGAAGGCAAAGCGCGCCGAAACATAGCCGGCCTGGGTGTTTTCCTTCTGGCGGCCGGTGTTGGCGGGATCGCCATCGAAGGTCAGCGCCTTCCAGTTGTTGCCGGCGGTCGAGCAATCGTTGCTGGTGCCATACAGCTGGTTGCCGTCCTGGCATTGCAGCTGCATGATCCGGGTCGCCTGCTGGTAAGCGCCCGGATAGTCGCGGGTGAAGCCCAGGGTCGGCATCACCAGCGACGGCGGCAGATTGGTTTTGCCGTTGAAGAAATTATTGAAATTGACTAGCTGGTTCGGCACCAGGGCGGCATAGCGTGGATCGCTCAGGTAGCCGAAGCTGCCGCGGCTCTGCCAGCTTTGCATATCGGTCGAACTGGGCAGCCGGCCCGGCACGCTGGTGGTCTTGACGTTCCATGGCTCGGCCACGCTGTACCAGCCGCTGCCGCCGGCGTTGATGCGCGTTGCGGAGCGGTCGGTCAGGCGTACCCCGAAGCCCAGGTCGCGCAGTACCGGGTGGTCAAAGCGCACCTTGGCGTCGACTTTCCAGGCGTACAGGTCGCCCGACGCCTTGCTCAGGCTCGGCATCATGTGGTCCAGGTAATAGTTGCCCGGATTGGACAGGAAGTCGCGCGCCGACTGGTCGAAGCTGATGCTGGGCGGGGTGCCGGCGGTGGCGATGCCCATGCTTGGCACATAGGTCACCATCGCCAGATTGGTGGAGAAGTTCTTGTTGGTCGAATGGACCCATTGCAGGTCATTCTGCACTGTCCAGCGATCGTTGATCTTCCACTTGGTATTCCAGGCGATCTCCCTGGTCTGCGAGCGGCGGTCGGCAAAGCCGGTGTTGGAATTGAAATTCAGGCCGCCGGCGGCGAAATTGTTGGCGCCAAGGCCGCCGAACGGGTAGGTGTAGGTGGCCGATTGCAGTACGCCATTGGCGTCGAACACGGGATCGACGAGTTTGGACTTGTAAGGGTTTTCCACGCCGCTGTAGAGGGCGTATTCTTCGCTTTGTTCCTTGTAGCCCGAATGGAAGTAGGTGAGGGCCGATTCCAGCTTGTCGTTCTTCCATTGCAGCGCGCCGTAGATGCCGGCGCGGTTGGTCTCGCCCGTATTGCGGCGCCAGGAGGCGGACTTGGGCGCCCACACCGTCTGGCCGTCGACAATACCGGTGCGTGGATAGAACGCGTCCATCTGCACCGTGTCGTTGAGCGTATTGGTGCGGTTGAACGACAGGTCGATCAGGGCGCCGAACTGGCCGCTGGCGGTATCCCAGCGCTTCGAATACAGGGCGGAGGCGCCGGGTGATTTCTGCTTGCCCAGCTGGTTGTAATTGCCGTTGGCCGATAAGGCAAATTTCTCGCTCTTGTAGTCGAATGGCAGCGCGGTGCGCAGGTCGACCTGGCCGCTGACGCCGCCTTCAATCAGGCTGGCTGGCGGGTTCTTGTGCACGATGACGGCGGACATCAGTTCCGGCGGCACGTCGCCCCAGCTCAGCTCACGGCCCGGCCAGCCCGCCGAAAACGCTTCCCGCCCGTTCAGGGTGGACGAACCCCAGGTCAGGCCGCGGATCGAGATTCCGGAGCCTTCCACGGAAAAGTGCTCGGGGTCGCCGCGCGAGCGGTTGCGGTCAATGGTAATGCCGCTGACCCGCTGCAGTACTTCGGTAATCGATTTGTCGGGCAGCTTGCCGGCTTCCTCTGCCACGACGGCCTCGACGATTTCATCGGCATGCTGCTTGATCTTCTGTGCCGACTGCAGCGCTGCACGCTGGCCGCTTACCACGATCTTCGGCGTAGCATCGCCGGATTCCTGCGCATGTGCCACGCCCCCCACAACCAGGACTGCTTGTGCGACCGCGACGGACAGCGCGGTTCTTTTGATTTGTCTCCGCATCACTTCAAACTCCCTCAAGAAATAGTGCTCGATAGCCTGCTTACTGCACGGTGATTGCGCCGCTCAGGGTGATCTCGGTTGGATAGGTCGGGCTGCTCGCCGTGGCACTCTGCACCGAGAAGTTGGGTTGCGCCGCGTCGAAGCCGATGCTGACGATCGGATAGCTGGCCAGCTCGCCGGCTGCAGTCAATCCCGCCAGGTCGCAGGTTTCGCCGATTGCCGTGAAGCTGCCCAGTTGCAGTTCGTATTTCTGGACGGCTGCACCCTTTGGCGTAAACACGGTATTCAGCGTGACGTTGCAGGCCTTGTTGTTGTCCGAAACCTTGTTGGCGAAGTGGCCGAGCACCAGCGTGACTTTGACGGCCTTGGCGGAAGCACTGAACCATTCGCTGTTCTGTCCCAGGTTGAATTTCACCGACGTCTGTTTGTCGACCTGGACGCCGCCCGTGGTGTTGCCGGTTTTACTGATGCTGCCGACGTTCGGGCCCAGGATGCTGAAGCCGGCGTAGCCGCCGATCCAGCCGTCGTTGTTTGGATGATTCGGATCCTTGGTCTGGATCAGGTAATGGAAGCTGAACGTGCTGCCGTCCGTGCTGGCGTTGGCGCCACACCAGTTGGCATCGCTGCACCACCAGCCGTCGATATTGCTGCCTGCAAAGGTGGTGATCGCGCCGCCTTCCAGCGTCGCGCTGGCCGAGGCGTAGCCGGAAGCGAACGTCAGCACCGGCGGCGGTGCGTCGCCGACAGTAAAGCTAACCATCTGCTGCGTTGCCGCGGCATAGTTGGTATCGCCTTCCTGGCTGGCCGAGAGGGTGCACTGGCCCTTGGACAGCAGCGTCAAAGCGGCGCCGCTGGCGGTGCAGACGTCCGGCGTGGTGGAACCGTAGGTGATCGGCAAGCCGGAAGTGGCAACGGCCGCCAGCGGTGCCGGTTGTCCGGTGATGGCCTGGAAACCGGGCGATTCAAAATTGATGGACTGGGCCTTCTTCAGGACCTTGAACAGCTGCTGCGAGCTGGCCGGCGCATAGCTGGCGTCGCCGGCCTGGCTGGCGGTGATCGAACATTCGCCGGGCTTGACTGGCACCAGCTTGCCGTCGGCCACAGTGCAGAAGTCCGGCGTGTTCGAGCTGAACGTGATCGCCAGTCCCGATGTCGCGGTCGCGGCCAGGGCTTCCGGCGCAGTCGCCAGATAGCGTGCTCCCGGGTAGGGGAAATCGATCGACTGGGATTTGCTGCCCGAGCTGTCGCTGCCGCTTCCGCCGCCACCACAGGCGCTTAGCGCGGTGATACAGGCCAGCCCCGCCATCGATACAGGGATTCTCATCGCATGTCTCCTCATGATTTGTTCTCCAGGTTTTGATTTGTCTGCCTCCGGCCAATCCAATGGCACTGGCAAATCCTTTTTTTACTTCACTGCTGTTGAATGCAGGCAGGTGTCAGCAAACTGTATGGTGCAAGCGCGGGCGCTCACCATCAATTACAAAAAACGTCAATACAACAGACATTTTTCCGCAAGCAAGAGTGCGTGCGTCAGCGCCGCACGTCGAGTGCGCAGTTGCTGACAGCGTCGATCTGCGCCTCGTTGGCCAGGTTGAAGTCGCCGGCGATTGAATGCTTGGCCACGGCAGCAGCCAGGCCGAAGCCAAGCGTCCGGTCGTCGTCCCAGCCGTGCAGCAAGCCGTGCAAAATCCCCGCGGCGAATGCATCGCCGGTACCGATGCGGTCGACGATGCCGTGCATTTCGTAGGTGCGGGCCTGTATCGAGCCGCTTCGCGTGCACAGCGTAGCGCTGAGGTCATGGCGCTCGTTGGCGAGCTGGCTACGGCTGGTGGCCGCGATCGATGCAAGATGTGGAAATGCAGCGAATGCTGCCGCCATGGCTTCGGTGCGGCTGCCTTGGCCCAGGCCAGGGCGGCGCAGCACCAGTGCGAAGTCGCGCTGGTCGGCAAAAGCCAGGTCGGCGTGGCGCATCAGTTCGCACAGCACGTCGGCGCCGTCGCTGCCTCGCCGTGCCCACAACGCTGCACGGTAATTGCCATCGAAAGAGACTTTGACACCCAGCGCGCGTGCGGCGCGCATGGCGTCCAGGGTGGTTTGCGCACCGCGCTCGCCGGTGGCTGCCGAAATGCCGGAAACATGCAGCCAGCCCGCGCCTTCCAGCAGCGCCGGCCAGTGATAGGCGGCCGGCTCGGTCGCGGCGAAGACGGAGCATTCGCGGTCGTAAATTATTTCGGCGGGGCGCAACACCGCTCCGCTGGTCAGGAAATACAGCCCGACCCTTCCAGGCGCAAAGCGGATGGCGCGCGTATCGACCCCGTGGGCCCGGACGCCATCACGTATCGATTGGCCCAGCGCATTGTCGGGCAGGCTGCTGACCAGCGCGGCGCGGTGTCCCAGGCGGGCCAGGGAGACGGCGACATTGGCCTCGGCACCGCCAATACAGGTATCAAGGTGCGGCGACTGGAGCATCACCTGGCCGCCCGGCGCCGACAGGCGAAGCAGCAGCTCGCCGAAGCATACGATGTCATTTTCCATGCGACTATGTTGGGAACTTCGTCCCTGCAGCGCAATGGCGAAAACGGCCAAGGCGGCCAATGAAATGCGCCAGACGGCAGCCGATACGGAAAAACATGGAGCCGGCTAGTGAATATTGGAATTGCCCGGCAAAGTGGCGCAGCCGAAAATCGGCCGCAAGCCATACCGACAATGCCCCGCTTACCAGGAATGCGTTCCGATGTTGAACAGACTCGCCCTTATCGTCGCCGCCTGACTGGCGACGGCGTGTACGCTGCCAGTGCAACAAGGCCCGGCGGCCGGCAATCCGGAGCGGCCGGGCGCCACGCAGCCGCGCGCCATTCGGCTGGCGAGCGACGATGTACGTGCATTCCCGGTGCCGCCGGCAGGCTTCGCGGACAGGCAGCCGGGCATTGCGCAAGGGCTGGTGAAGGAATTCGAATACGACTCGGCGGTCACGGGAAAGCGGCGCAAGGCCAGCGTGTACCTGCCGCCAGCCTATTCTGCACTGCGCCGATATCCGGTGCTGTATTTATTGCATGGCCTGGCCGGGACCCATGATGAATGGCCCGCTTATGTCCGCGCCGCACCGGTTCTCGACCAGCTGATCGCGGCTGGAAAGGCGGTGCCAATGATCGTCGTCATGCCCAATGGCCGCGCGCTGCCCGACGACCAGCCTGCTCCCGAAGAACGCAAGTTTTCGGAAGAACATGTCGCAGGCTTTGCCAACTTTGAACGCGACCTGCTGGAGAACCTGGTTCCGGCGATCGACCGCAACTACCCGACCTTGCCCGGCGCCGGACAGCGGGCGATAGCCGGCCTGTCGATGGGCGGCGGCCAGGCGCTGAATTTCGGACTTGGCCACCCAGAGGCATTTTCCTGGGTGGGCGGATTCTCTGCGGCGCCCAATACCCGCGCCGCCACGAGCCTGCTGGCGCGACCGGCGGACGGGCCGCCGCTGCGGCTGCTGTACCTGTCGTGCGGGAAGCAAGATGGTTTGATCGGCGTGTCGCAGGATTTCCACCAGGCGCTGCGCCGGCTCGGGGTGCCGCACATCTGGCATGTCGACGACTATGGACATGAGCGCGAGAGCTGGGCCGAGGCCTTGTACCAGTTTGCCCAGCTGGTCTTCCGCTGAACGCCCAGCCGTCAAGTGGCGAAAGCGTCATGATGAATTTGTGTAAAATGGCTCAAGAGCCACAGATTGCTGAACAATGAACATGCTTCGCCTGTTGACCTGGATAGGCTTGCTATGCATTGCGGCCTCCGCACACGCGGCGACCACGGTGACCTGCGTCACCGAGGAGAACCGGCCCGTCAATTTCCTGGAGAACGGCAAGGTCACCGGCTTCAGCACGGAAGTGATCCAGGCCGTGCTGAAGGAAATCGACGTGGAATGCGATTTCCATGTCATGCCCTGGGCGCGCGCTTATTCAACGGCCCTGCATTCTGAAAATGTGCTGATCTTCTCCATCCTGCGCACGCCGGAGCGCGAACAATTGTTCAAATGGGTCGGCGTGGTTTCCCCGCCGGACAGTTCCTACCTGTTCGCCCTGCGCGAGCGCAAGCTGAAGATCCATAGCCTCAGCGATGCCCTCAACTACAAGATCGGGACCATCAATGGCGATGCGCGCGAGCAGTACCTCGAGTCCAAGGGCTTTGTCAAAGGCCTGCAGCTGCAGGGGAATGCCTTGCCGAAAACGACATATGAGAAACTGAAACTGGGTCGCGTTGATTTTTGGGCAATGAGTGAAATCGTCGCGCTCGACCTGGTACGGCGCGAGGGCGGCGACCCCGAGCAAATCCTGGTGCGGGCCCTGCACCTGTCTGAACTGGGCAGCGGCGGCAGCTATATGGCGTTTGGCCCGAAGACCGACGACTACCTGGTCGAGCGATTCCGCAAAGGCCTTGAGACCATCAAGGTGCACGGCATATTTGCTGCGCTGCATAAGAAGTGGTTCTGATTTTACCGAATATCGTTCGGCTGCCTGGCGCTTTTCGTAATTGCCCGGTATGCAAGGCGTCGGCAAAATCGCAGCATGACAAAATCCTCTGGAGTGTTGGCGGCCTTGCTTCTGGCGGCCGCCGGGACCGGCCCGTGCGCCGCTGGCGACAATGAAATCGTCCTGTTCGCAGGAAGGCCGGCGCCATCCTGGAGCGCAGCGATAGGCGCGTTCGAAGCGCCGCCAGGCGCCTCGGCAGGGTTGCGTATCGGCGAGGTCGATGGCAAGCAGGGGGCACTCACGCTGCAATGGAAGGATTCCTGGACTACCGCCATGCGCCTGGAAGGCGGGCCTCCGCTAGACTTGCGTCCCTTCGCTGCCGGCGGCACATTGGAGTTTGACCTGAAGGTGCTTGACTTGAGCCAGGGCGGCATCTATTTTGCCCTGGGTTGCGGGCCGGATTGCTACCGCAAGCTTTCCTATGTCGTGGCCGGCAAGGCCCTGCAGGGCAAACCCTGGCAGCACCTGTCTTTCGCGCTGTCGTGCTTCATGCGCGATGGGGACGATTTCAGCAAAGTGCCGCTTCCATTTTCCCTCGAGGCCAACGGGACGGGGCAGGTCGCGCTTGCCGGCATCAAGCTTGTGCAGTCCGGTGTCCCCAATGCGGGCTGCCCCGATTACCGCACCCAATCGTCAACGCCGGGGCCGCTCGACCATTCCTGGGCGCTGTCTTCCTGGCTGGCGCGCCACGAGAGGAATCTCGAGGAGAATCGCAAACTCCTGGCAGCGGGCAAGAAGCCGCAAATGGTATTCATCGGCGACTCCATCACGGAGGGTTGGGAGACGCCCGGCCAGGCGGTCTGGCAGCGCTATTACGCCAGGCATGATGCGGTCGCGCTGGGCTTCGGCGGCGACCATACCGAGAATGTGCTATGGCGCTTGCGGCACGGCGAGCTGGACGGCCTGGCGCCCAAGGTTGCCGTGCTGATGATCGGCACCAACAATAGCGGCGACCGTCATGACGACCCAAGGGCAACCGCGGCCGGCGTCAAGGCAGTCATTGACGAGATGCGCAGCCGCCTGCCGCGTACCAAGGTGCTGCTGCTGGCGATCTTCCCCCGGGAGGAACAGCCGACGGCCTTCCTGCGCCGCCTGAACGAAAGGGTGAACTCCCTTATTTCGTGCTATGCGGACGGTAAGCACGTCTTCTACGCCAATATCAATGGCGCGCTGCTGAATGCGGACGGCACGCTGTCGCGCGACGTGATGCCGGACCTGCTGCACCCGCAGGAGAAGGGGTACGAGATCTGGGCGCGCAGCATGGAACCGGTCCTGACGAAACTGATGACGGAGTAATTCTATGAAGATGACCAGGGCGGTCCTGGCCTGCCTGCTGTTGGCGGCCGGTGCGATGCAATCCGCGCGGGCCGGAAATTGCGCCACGGTCCCGGCCGAGCGCTATTTCGAATACCCCTGGATGTCGGTCGAGCGCTGGCACCAGATGCACGCCGACCAGGTTGCGCGCGCCACGCAGGGCGATGTCGACGTGATGTTCGTTGGCGATTCGCTCACGGAAATGTGGCCGAAAGCGCTGTGGGACAAGAATTTCGGGCATCTCAAGGCCGCCAATTTCGGCATAGGCGGTGATCATACCGGCAACGTGCTATGGCGGCTGCAGCATCCGGCCATCGCTGCCCTGAAGCCAAAGCTGGTGGTGCTGATGATCGGCGTGAACAATATCAACCTGTGCAGCGAAGGCGCGGAAGAGGTATTTGCCGGCATCCAGGCGGTGCTGGGGCAGTTGCGCAAGCAGTACCCGCAGGCGCGCATCCTGCTCAATGCCGTGCTGCCGGAAAGCACGCCGGAATCGGAAGAGCGCCTCCGCATCGGCGCGCTTAACCGCAAGGCCAGGGCGCTGGGTGACGGGAAGACGATCTTCTTCCGCGATTATGGCCGCCACTTCGTGGGTGAGGGCGGAGTGCTGTCGAGGCAGTTGCAGCCCGACCTCCTGCACTTCTCCGAACAGGGCTACCAGGTCCTGGCCGGTGCGATGCGGCCGGATATCGAGGCCCTCCTGAAGTGAGCCGGGCGGCAGGGCCCGGCCACTGCTTCAGCGGCCCGTGCCTTCCTCGACGATGGCCAGGTCCCATGGGCCAAGGTTGAGCGTATCGCCGGCTTTGACCGGGCGCGAAGACAACAGGTCGGTACCGGCCTGGTGCTGGTAGCTGAAGCTGGCCGCGGCGGCGGAATAATTGAAGAAGTAGCGCACCGTCTTGCCGTAGCCGTTGGTGCCGCTGCGGGTATGGACCTGCGGCGGCAGTTGCTGGTCGGGGCTGGACAGCCCTGCATCCTCCAGTGCCGACTTCAGCACTGCTTTTTGCAGCTTGTCCGTCAGGTAGGTTCCCTCATAGATAACCGTGCCCGCGCCGTACTGGTTCTGCGTGATGGCCGGCCAGCGGCCGAAGAAATGATGGTCGTAGTAGGCCAGGGCCCTGGCCGTATCGAGCTGCAGGAACTCGGCCCAGTACTGGACCTTGTTGTCGGCGCCGGCCTGGAATGGATCGCCTTTCAGCGCCAGGGGCTGCGCCAGGTTGGAAAACTCCTGGTAATGGAAGCCGAGGGCCTCGCGCAGCGGGCCGGGCGCCATGCTCCAGCGCACCGCGGCGTTTTCGTTGGCGAAGCCGCTCTTGAAGGTCATTACCACGCGGCCACCCTGGCGGATGTAGCCGGCGATACGCTTCAGCAGCGCGTCGTCGGCGACGTACAGCGCCGGCACGAGCAGCAGCTTGTATTGCGAGAAGTCCTGTACCTCCGGGAAAACGAAATCGGCGCCCACCTTCATGTCGTACAGGGCGCGGTGCATCTGCCGTACCAGTGAACCGTAATCGGCCTTGCTGCCGCCCGCGCCCCACTGGGCGTCCTTGGCAAATGGCATGTCGTTCAGGGCGTTCAGGGAATCGCGGCTCCACAGGATGGCGACGTCGTTGCGCAATTTCAGGTTGACCAGGCGCGGCCCGATCTTTTGCAGCTCGCGTCCGGTGCGGCTCATTTCGGCGTAAGCCCGGTTCGGCTCCATGTCGTGCGACAGCACGCCTTTCCAGTAGGTCTCCTGGTTGGCGTGGATCGACGACCAATGCCAGTACTCGACCATGTTCGAACCATTCGACAGGTGGGTGTATACGTCCTGCCGGAACTGGCCGTCATAGGGCGGATACTGGAACGAGGAACTCCAGTCCGTACTTTGCGCATTCGTTTCCGTTACCAGGAAGTTGTTGCGCTTGAGCGAACGTGTAAAGTCCGCCTGCAAGGTTTGCTCGGCCCCGTTGTAGTACTCGCGCTGGCCCCAGTGGTAGATGTTCACGGCCGGCATGTCGAGGGCGGCGGAAACAGCTTCCTCGTTCACGTCGCTGTGCATCGCGCCGGCAAAATCATGGGTCACGAACTGGCGCGGCGAAGCGTTTTCGCGCACCAGGTTCGCCTGCCAGTGCAGGAATCCGGTCACGCGCATCTGGCCCCAGCGCGACCATTCAAGCTTGTAGCCGGTGCTCTGGGCGGCATCGGGGCGCGGCAGGTCGAGCCACGAGTGGAGGTTCTGGCCCCAGTAGTTCAGGAACCAGGCCTTGCTGAGGTTTTCCGGCGTGCCGAATTTCTTTTCCAGGTGGTGCTGGAAGCGTACGAAGACATCGTCGTTGGCCGCGCCGTAGGTGCTGGTTTCGTTATCGACCTGCCAGCCGATGACGTTCGGGTTATCCTTGTAGCGGCTGACGATCTTGCGGATCAGGCGCTCGGCGTAAAAGCGGTAGGCTGCCGAGTCGGTATTCATGTTCTGGCGCATGCCGTACATGTTCTGGGCGCCGTTGAACTTGCGGGCCAGGATTTCGGGATTCTGCTTGGCCATCCAGGCCGGGATCGAGTAGGTCGGGGTGCCCATGATCACTTTAATGCCGGCCTTGCCCATGGCATCGATGACACGGTCCATCCAGGCGTACTCGAAACGGCCGTCCTCCGGTTCCCACAGGCTCCAGGTTGATTCGCCCAGGCGCACGACATTGAAGCCGGCAGCTTTCATCATCTGCACATCCTTCTCCAGCCGCTCGTATGGCATGTACTCATGGTAATAGGCGGCGCCATACAGGATGGTGGGCAGGGGTGCAACGGCCGGGGAGGGGGCCTGGGCGCAGGCAGCGCTGGCGAGACTGTATGCCAGTGCCGCCGAAAGGATCCTGTGTCGTAACATTGCGTCTTTTTCCTCAGGTTGAATTTCCAGTCATTCCATTGTGGCGGCTCCCCGCGGCCGGGCCAATGCTTTGGCCACAAGCTGCGCAATTTCATTTTGCCGGTTGGCGTTTTTTGCAATTGCGGCGTGCTGGCGCAGCTCACACAATGGTCCAAAACATGAAAGGAAGAGTAAATGAGACCCGTGCTGACAAGGACTGTGTTCGCCCTGGCGCTGAGTGCGGCGCCGTTCGCGCATGCGCAGAATTGCGGCAGCGGCGGCGGCGCCACTGTCTGCCTGAACGCCAGCGCCAGCGGCAGCGACGTGCGCCTGAACTGGAGCGTCAGCGGCGCCGTCAGCGGCCTGCAGGTTTATCGCGATACCGATAGCGACCCGAATGGCCGCAGCCGCATTGCCGCGCTGGGCAAGAGCGCGACCAGCTATACCGACAACAGCGCCGCAGCGGGGACTGTCTATTGGTACTGGATCAAGTTCAGCACCGGTGGCGGCAGCTTCAGCTCGGGTGCGGCGCATGCCGTGCGCGTCGGCGTGATGCGCAACCTGAGCAGCATGCAGTTGTCGGCGCAGATGGCGCCCGGCTGGAACCTGGGCAATTCGCTGGAAGCGACGGGCGGCACTTACGTCTGGGGCAGCAGCAACTTCAATGAAACGGGGTGGGGCAATCCCAGGGCGTCCCAGGCCCTGTTCCATGCCGTCAAGGCAGCCGGCTTCAAAAGCGTGCGCATTCCTGTCTCGTGGAAGCAGTACGCCGACGCAGATGACAACATCAGCCCGCAATGGATGGAGCGCGTGACCGAAGTTGTGAACTACGCGCACAGCGCAGGCCTGGTGGCGATGATCAATATCCACTGGGACGGGGGCTGGATGCAGCCGACTTATGCCCGGCAGTCCGCTGCCAATGCGCGCCTGGCCAAATTCTGGACCCAGATCGCCAACAACTTCAAGAACCATGACGACACGCTGCTCTTCGCTGGCACCAACGAGGTGATGGTCGACGGGAATTACCAGCCGCCGACCGCCGAATACTGCGACGTGCAGAAGGGCTTCAACCAGGCGTTCATCTCCGCTGTACGTGCTACCGGCGGCAATAACGCCAGCCGGCACCTGGTGGTGCAGGCCTTCAATACCAATATCAACCACGCCAACTCCTGCAACGCCGCCATGCCAGGCGACAGGGTCGCCAATCGCATGATGATGGAAGTGCATTATTACGACCCGTTCGACTTCGCGCTGGACGAGAAAAGCACATCCTGGAAGTGGGGCCAGGCTGCCAACCCGTCGGGCTGGGCCAACGAGGCCTATGCCGATAGCCAGTTCCAGATGATGAAAACCGGCTTTATCGACAAAGGCGTGCCTGTCTTGCTGGGCGAGTTCGGCGCGATCGTGCGCACCGAGTACGATCCCGCCGGCATCTACCGCAAGTCGTGGGACCAGTACATCACGCGTGCGGCGTTCACGCGCGGCATCGTGCCGATGTATTGGGATAACGGCTACACCGGCAATCACCAGATGGGCCTCTTCGACCGCGCGAGCGGTGCGCAAGCCTTCCCCGACGTGATCGGTAGCATCGTCAATGCGTCGAAATGATCCGATGACCCGATTGCCCGCACACTGGAACCGGTGCGCGCTGCGCGCCGGTGCCCCGGCACCGTTGTTGTAACCTGTAGTCTCCTCTACCTCTATTTCGGTAGTTTCCGGGGCGGCCGCGGCTGCCCCCTTTTTTGAGGAACCCATGAAATTGAAGAAAACGATCAGTCTCCTGTCGGCCGCTGTTGCCTTGTGCTGCGGACCTGCGCTGGCCGCATCGGATAGCAAGCCCTGGATGAATTCGAAACTGGGCGCGGCCGAGCGGGCCGACCTGGTGATCAGGGAAATGACCCTGGACGAAAAGCTGAAGCTGGTTTTCGGCTACTTCGGCATGGATAACGAGGGCAAGAAATACAAGCGCCCGCAAGAATCGTACAACCAGTCGGCAGGCTTTGTGTATGGCGTACCGCGCCTGGGCATCCCGAACCTGTGGCAGACCGACGCCGGAGTGGGCGTGGCAAGCCAGGGCGGGCCCCAGGTGCGCACGGCGACCGCGCTGCCATCGGGCCTGAATACCGCCGCCACCTGGGATCCGCAGACCGCCTTCGCAGGCGGCGCCATGATCGGTGCGGAGGCGCGCGGCTACGGCTTCAATGTGCTGCTGGCCGGCGGCGTCAACCTGATGCGGGACCCGCGCAATGGCCGTAATTTCGAATATGGCGGCGAGGACCCGCTGTTGGCCGGCAGGATGGTCGGCGCCCAGATCAAGGGCATCCAGTCGAGCCGCGTGGTGTCGACCCTGAAGCATTACGCACTGAACGACCAGGAAACCGGCCGCACCACGCTGAACGTGAAGATCGATGACCAGTCGGCCCGCATGTCGGACCTGCTGGCTTTGCAGATTGCCAAGGAAGAGGGCAATCCCGGCTCGGTCATGTGCTCCTACAACCGCGTCAACGGCGTGTACGCCTGCGAGAGCAGCTACTTGCTGAACGAGGTGCTGAAGAAGGACTGGGGCTTCAAGGGCTGGGTCATGTCGGACTGGGGCGCCACCCACAGCACCATCCCTGCCGCCAATGCCGGCCTGGACCAGCAATCGGGCATGCCGTTCGACCTCGCCGACTATTTCGGCGCGCCGCTGAAAGAGGCGGTGCTGAACGGCTGGGTGCCGCAGTCGCGCCTGGACGATATGGCGCGCCGCGTGCTGCACGCGATGTTCGAACATGGCGTGGTGGATCACCCGGTGGCGTCCGAACCGGGCAAGATCGACTTCAAGGCGAATGGCGCCGTTTCGCTGAAAGACGCGCAAGAAGGCATGGTGCTGCTGAAAAACCAGGCAGGATTGCTGCCGCTGGCGAAGTCGCTGCGGCGCATCGCCGTGATCGGCGGCCATGCCGACAAGGGCGTGCTGGCCGGCGGCGGCTCTTCGCTGGTGTACCCGGCCGGCGGCAATGCGGTGCCGGGCCTGGAACCGAAGACCTGGCCGGGACCGATCATGTATTACCCGTCCTCGCCGCTGAAGGCGATCCAGCAGCGCGTACCGGCGGCCCAGGTGTCGTTCAATGACGGCAGCGACAAGGCTGCCGCGGCAAAACTGGCGCAGGAGAGCGATGTGGTGCTGGTTTTCGCCACGCAATGGACCGGCGAGGCGTTCGACATGCCCAGCCTGTCGCTGCCCGGCGCGCAGGACGAACTGATCGCGGCGGTGAGCACGGCTAATCCGAAGACCGTGGTGGTGCTGGAAACCGGCGGCCCGGTAAGCATGCCATGGCTGGCGAAAGTGCCTGCCGTGCTGGAGGCCTGGTACCCGGGCACCAGCGGCGGCGAGGCGATTGCCAGCGTGCTGTTTGGCGAGGTCAACCCGTCAGGCCACCTGCCTGCCACGTTCCCGGCGTCGGAAGCGCAGTTGCCGCGTCCCGTACTGGACGGCTATCCGGAAGTGGCGGACAAGCGTTTCGATGTCGAATACCGCGAAGGAGCGGCAGTCGGCTACAAATGGTTCGACCTGAAAGGGCTGAAGCCGCTGTTCCCGTTCGGCCACGGCCTGTCGTACTCCGAATTCGGTTTCTCAGGCTTGTCCGCCAGTGTGAAAAACGGTGCGCTGCAGGCGACGTTCACGGTGAAGAACACCGGCAAAGTGGCAGGCAAGGAGGTGGCCCAGGTCTATGTGGCGCCGCTCAATGCCAAGTGGGAAGCGCCGAAGCGGCTGGCCGGGTTCCAGAAGCTGGCGCTGCAGCCGGGGGCCGAAGGCAAAGCCACGGTCACGGTCGATCCGCGCCTGTTGGCGATGTACGATTCCGCCAGCAAGACCTGGAACATCGCCAAGGGGGACTATCAAGTCACCCTGGCGGCCGATGCCGCGGGCGGGAAGGCCGTCAGCACGGTGGTTCACCTGGAAGCTGCCAGCTATGATGTGAACGGCAAGCCGTTGCGCCGCTGACGATGATACTGGAGGGGGCACGATTGGCGCCCCTTTCACTCGTTGAACTGTTATGATGCAATAAGCAAGCCCGGCAAGAGGCTTCGCATACGGAGACAGTTCAACCATCTGTAATGATGCAAAAATTCTACAAGCAGGCCTTGCTGGCACTGATCGGCCTGGTGATCGCGGATGCATTGCTGGCGTTCTTCCTGATCTACCAAAGTTATTTGTCCGTCCCCCTGCTGGCGGCGCAGGGAGCCGGGGCGGGCTGGCAATACATGACCAACACCGACCAGGTCATGGGCGGCACGTCAAGCGCCCGGATACCGGACCCGCAGCGCGCGCAACTGCGCTTCGACTTCAAGCTGACCAATGCCGGGCAATACCCGTTTGCCTCGGCCGGAATGATCTTGCGCGATGCCAGGGGGGAGGTGGCCCAGGCCAACTGGGCCAGGTATAGCGAGATTTCCTTCCTTGCCAAGTGCGCGCCGTCCAATTCGATGATCTTTGGCATATCGACTTTCGACGACAATATTTCCAAAGCCGGCGATTTCATCACCTACCGCTCCCCCGGCACTTATTTTTCCTGCAACGCGCGCGGGGTCCCGGTCTCGCTGGACCTGTCGCGCCTCACCATTCCCGACTGGTGGTTCTATTCGGTCAAGCTGGACTTGTCGCACCAGGGTTATGAATTGAACAAGGTGTCGAAGCTCATGTTCGGGACCAGCAGCCAAAGCCCGATGCACGTCGATTCCTACCTGGATATCAGTGAACTGACCCTGCATGGCCGCGACTACCGCTATATCGCCGCCCTGGTGGCGAGCGTGCTGGCGAGCTGGCTGGCGTTTGCCCTGTGGTTCTTCCGCGCCCACGCGCAGGCCCTGACTTCCAGCCTTGACTCCAAGATGAAGGAAGACCTGCCGCTGGTCGCTTATCGCGAATTAACCCTGGAACCATATAAGGATAAAGAAAAAGCCAGCGTGCTGCGATATATCGCCACCAATTACACCAATCCGGATCTGGACCTGGAATGCGTGGTTTCGGCCACCGGGACCAATCGCAATAAAGTCAATGAGGTTTTAAAAACCGAGTTGGGGATGACATTTACCAGTTACCTCAATAAATTACGCCTGACGCAGGCGGCCAGGTTATTGTCGGAAAAAAGCACGGCGACGGTTTCGGAAATCGCCTATTCGGTGGGCTACTCCAACGTCTCCTATTTCAATAAATTGTTCAAGGAAGAATACGGCTGCACGCCGAAATCTTTCCGCCTGCTGGCCAGCCAGCAGGCTCCGGTAAATCCCCCCTCCCAGGCAGAAAACCAGCCTTCCCAGGGCGCAGAAACCGCCTGAGCGGCTTGCACTCCCTGCACAACTAATCGCATTTCTTGCACATTGATAGAAATTCCTCCACGGGCGCTACCGTGCAGGGAGGCCCCGTTGCTATGCTTGGTCCATGGCTTGGCGCTTGCTGCCAGCCATTAATTGCCGTCAGCGGCGACCTTTCTTTTTGAATGCGAAGACCGGGGGTGCCTGTCGGCCCACCCCGGCTTATTGGAGACATCATGGAAAAGAATCTTTTCGGTATCAGTGCCGGCAAAGTGCAATTGCCCGGCCAGCCAATGCAAACAGGCGCGGTACGCCGAAAGCGTGCTGCGGCGGAAAAATCCGCCGCTTAGCATTCATTTGAACCTGTTTTGCGATTGGCGATTATGAATACTTCGAAAGCACACCGTATTGCCCTGCTTTTTAATGCAAACAAGAGTTTCGACCGTGAAGTTATTTCCGGGATTGCCGCTTATCTTGGCAGCACCCGCGCGGCATGGGATTTATTCCTGGAAGAGGATTTCCGCCTGCGCCTGGCCGGTATCGAAGACTGGCAGGGTGACGGCATTATTGCCGACTTCGATGATCCAACCGTAGCCGCGGCCCTGGGCCGCTGCAGCGTGCCGGTGGTGGCGGTCGGCGGCTCGTACGTCGACGAAGCGGACTACCCGCGCGGCGTGCCCTATGTGGCTACCGACAATTTCAAGCTGATCAAGCTGGCCCGCGACCACCTGATCGACGTCGGCCTGCACCGCTTTGCCATGTTCAGCCTGCCCAAGGCCCGGGATAACCGCTGGGCCCAGGAGCGCGAAAATGCCTTCCGCGCCCTGATGGAAGCGGACAAGATGGATGCTGAGATTTTCCGCGGCTGCGAAACCAGTGCTTCCGCCTGGGACGAATCGGTGGAAGGGCAGATTGCCTGGCTGCGCAGCCTGCCCAAGCCGGTCGGCATCATCGGCGTGACCGATGCGCGCGCCCGCCAATTGCTGCAGGCCTGCGTCATCGCCGGCATCGCCGTGCCGGAACAGGTGGCATTGATCGGCATCGACAATGACCCGCTGGTGCGCATGCTGACCCGCATTCCGCTCAGTTCCGTGATCCAGGGCGCGCAGGAAATGGGACGTACCGCGGCCCACTTGCTGGACCAGATGCTGCATGGCGTGCGCCTGTCGAATACGCGCATCCTGATGCCGCCGGCCGGGATCAATGTGTTCGCGTCGAGCCAGCACCAGGCGGTGCGCCATCCGCACGTGGCAAGGGCGCGTCATTTCATCCGCCAGTATGCCTGCCAGGGCATCAAGACGCACCAGGTGGCGGAATACGTTGGCGTGTCGCGTTCTTCGCTGGAAGCCTATTTCCGCCAGGAGCTTGGCTGCAGCGTGCACGACGTGATCCTGCAGTTCAAGCTCGATGCCGCCAAGGCCGGCCTGGAATGCGTTGAACGCAGCATTGCCGACGTGGCGCTCGGCTGCGGATTTACCTCGACCCAATACATGCACCTGGTGTTCAAGCGCGAGCTGGGATGTACGCCGCGGGCCTACCGTGACAGGGCGCTGGCGCTCGAGACGCAGTGAAGCAAGGGCCTGAGGGCCCTGTTTCTTTTGATGGGGCAGGTATCGTACCGGCGAACTGCCGATCAGGGGCAGCGTGGCCGGAAAGTGCGCGCGGCGGCAACTGGTGCCGCCAGCGCGCTTGTCGCCGCCGGGCCGCCGTGGCACAGCTTCCAGAATCCCTGTTTTCCGCCCGCGTTCGCCGGGCCGGCGGGTGTTCAATAGTGAAAGAAGACATGAGATCAAAGAGAATTTTCCTTGCCGCCGCAGTGTGCTGCGGCACTGCCGCGCTTGGCCCGGTCGCGGCGAACCCGGCATCCACCGGCCTGCCCTGGATGGACGCCCGGCTGGCGCCTGGAGAGCGGGCCGGAATGGTGGTCCAGGCCATGACCCTGGATGAAAAACTCAAGCTGGTGTACGGCTACCTGGGTGCCGACCTGGAGTGGAAAAACTCGAAACGCCCGGCCGAATCCCGGCTGCAGTCGGCCGGTTTTATTCATGGCGTGGCGCGCCTGGGCATTCCGCATTTGTGGGAAACCGACGCCGGCCTGGGCGTAGCCAGCCAGGCCGGTCCGGATGTGCGCCCCGGCACGGCACTGCCTTCGGGCATGAATACGACTGCCACCTGGAACCCCGGGCTGGCCTACGGCGGCGGCGCCATGATCGGCGCCGAAGCGCGTGCCTTTGGCTTCAACGTGATGCTGGCTGGCGGCGTGAACCTGGTGCGGGAACCGCGCAATGGCCGCAACTTCGAATATGGCGGCGAAGACCCGCTGCTGGCCGGGAAGATGGTCGGCGCGCAGATCCGCGGCATCCAGTCGAACCGCGTGATCTCCACCCTCAAGCATTTTGCGCTGAATGACCAGGAATCCGGGCGCACCACGCTGAACGCCAGGATCGGCGACCAGGCGGCGCGCATGTCGGACTTGCTGGCGCTGCAGATTGCCATGGAAGAGGGGAATCCGGGGGCCGTCATGTGCTCCTACAACCGCGTCAACGGCGTGCATGCCTGCGAGAGCAGCTACCTGCTGACCGAAGTGTTGAAGCAGGACTGGGGCTTCAGGGGCTGGGTGATGTCGGATTGGGGCGCGGTGCACAGTACCGTCCCGGCCGCCAATGCGGGGCTGGACCAGCAATCGGGCATGCCGTTCGACCTGGCCGACTATTTCGGCCCGCCGCTGAAAGAAGCCGTGCTCAATGGCTGGGTGCTGCCGGCGCGCCTGGATGACATGGCACGCCGCGTGCTGCACGCGATGTTCGAACAGGGTGCGGTGGACCACCCGGTCAAGCCGGCGCCTGAAAGCTTCGACCGCAAGGCGCATGCCGCCGTCTCGCTGGCCGATGCGCAGGAAGGCATGGTGCTGCTGAAGAACAGTGCCGGCGCGCTGCCGCTGAAAAAGACCGCGAAGCGCATTGCCGTGATCGGCGGGCATGCCGACAAGGGTGTGCTGGCAGGCGGCGGTTCTTCACTGGTGACGGCGGAAGGCGGCAACGCGGTAGCGGGACTGGAACCGAAAAGCTGGCCGGGTCCGGTCATGTACTACCCGTCCTCGCCGCTGAAAGCGATACGGAAGCGCGTGCCGTCGGCCGCGGTGTCGTACCACGATGGCGTGGACCTGGCCGGCGCCGCCAGGCTGGCGCGCAGCAGCGATGTGGTGCTGGTGTTTGCCAACCAATGGACCGCCGAAGCGCTCGATGTGCCAAGCTTGTCGCTGCCAAACAGGCAGGACGACCTGATTGCCGCGGTGGCCGCAGCCAACCCGAATACCGTGGTGGTCCTGCAAACCGGCGGGCCGGTCACGATGCCGTGGCTGGCGCATGTTCCGGCCGTGCTGGAAGCCTGGTACCCGGGCAGCAATGGCGGCGAGGCTATCGCCGCTGTGCTGTTTGGCGAAGCCAACCCGTCCGGGCACCTGCCGGTCACCTTCCCAGCCTCGGAAGCGCAACTGCCGCGCCCGGTGCTTGACGGGTATCCCGAAGTGAAGGATCTCCGTTTCGACGTCGATTACCATGAGGGCGCGGCGGTAGGCTACAAGTGGTTCGACCTGAGAGGGGAAAAACCGCTGTTCCCGTTCGGCCATGGCCTGTCGTATTCAGAATTCGCGCTGTCCGGCCTGGCTGCGCGCGTCAAGGACGGCGCGCTGGACGTTTCGTTTGCGGTGAAAAACGTCGGCAAGGTCGCAGGCAAGGAAGTCGCGCAGGTTTACGTGGCCCCGCTTGGCGTGCGCTGGGAAGCGCCGAAGCGCCTGGCAGGTTTCCAAAAAGTCGACCTGAAGCCGGGAGCCAGCGCAAATGCGGCGGTCACGGTCGATCCTCGCCTGCTGGCGATGTATGATTCGGCGTCGAAAACCTGGCAGGTGGCCGCCGGCGATTACAAGGTGATCCTTGCCGCCGACGCCGCCGGCAGCAAGGCACTGAGCCAGGTTGTGCACCTGGAGGCCGCCACCTACGACGTGCGTGGCAAGCGTTTGCGCTAAGCTTTGTTCACAGTGCAGCGCCCGCCATGCGGCGGGCGGTCTGTTTGTGATCGGCTGTCCTCAGTTGGAGTAGAGCAGGCCGCGGCCGGTGCCTGACACGTAGATCCGGCCGTAGGTGTTGTGGTCGGCCGCCATCACGCCAATGCCGCCAAACTGGTGGGCATCGTCGTTGAAGCGGGTCCAGCTCACGCCCGCGTCGTCCGAGCGGTGCACGCCCCAGACGCCGTTGATCGTCCCCACCACATAGATCGCGGCCGAGTACTTGGCGCCGCTGGCCGCCTTGCCCAGCGCGATCAGGCTCGCGCCCTGCGTGCCGGCACCCGCCGCGAAGGTATTCAGCTTGGTCCAGTTCGCGCCCGAATCGACCGAGTGGTAGACGGTATTGCCGTCGGCCAGCCAGAGGTCGCCTTCGGCGTTGGGGTTGACTGCCATCGAGGTGGTCCAGAAGGCGCTTGGCGCGAGGCTGGCCGTCACCGAGCCCTGGCTCAGGCTGAAACTGTGGCCGCCATCGGTCGAGACATAGAACTTGCCTGGGGTGCCCCACGTTGCCCCGCCCGAATCATAGGCATACACCTTGTTCGGATTTTTGCGGTCCGCCGCCAGGTGATAGCCGCGATCCCAGTTCTGTCCGACCACAGGAAGCGCCGGCAGGTTGGTCGCAGTCCAGCTCGCGCCGCTATTGGTGCTGTAGGACGGCACCGAGTTGGCAGGCGCCCAGACGATGTTGTTGCGCGACGGGACTACCAGGCTGGCCGCGGAGCCAATGTTGGCCTGGGCTCCGGCGGGCAGGGTGGCGAAATCGGCCCAGGTCTTGCCGCCGTCGCCGGACCAGAAGCCGAAGCCGCCTGCGCCGGACCAGTTGGCCACGCCGGCACCGGCGATATACAGCGGGTCGGCCCACGCCATGTCGGCGGTGTTGCCGTTGCTCCAGTTGGCGTTGGGGGCCAAGGTCGGCTTGCTGGCGACGTCGGTCTGGAGCCAGGTGCCGATGTCGCCGGCACTGTTGATGAACTTGTATGGCGCAGCGGCCGGCGGCGTGACGATGGCCTGGGTCGCGGTTTCCTCGATATTGCTGATGGCGCCAAGCCAGGTCGGCGTCGCCGAGGAAGCATTGCGGGTCTCGATGATGCCGCCGCCGTGCACGTGCAGGATGTGGTCGCGGTTGGACGGATCGATTTCGACGTCGTCGACCCAGCCCGAGGCGCTTTCGCCCGGCATGGCGGCTTCGATTTCGCGCCAGGTCGCGCCGGCATTGTCGGACAGTTGTACGATCTGCTGGCCGTTCCAGTTGCCCCAGGAGTTGGTCACGCCCAGTGCGATGCGGGTGGTGGCGCCGCTGCCGTGGACCGAGACGCCGCCCAGGCCGAAGTTGGTGCCGCCCGCCGGGTCTACGCTCTTGAGCAAGGTCCAGCTGCTGCCGTCGAATTTGTAGAGGCGGCCGGGACCGCCGGCGCCGGGCCCGGCATCCTTGGTGAACACGACATAGAACATGCCGTCTGCGGCCCGCACCATGTGCGGGATGTGGTAGCCCGATACCGGGGTCGCGACCGGGCTCCAGCTTGTGCCGCCATCGGTGGATTTGTACATGCTCGAGCCCAGTCCGGCTGCGCCGGCATAGTCCGGGGCCACGGCCGTGTAGATGGTCTGGGTGGCCGTGCCGCTGCCCTTGGTGCCGGTGTCGTATACCACCAGCTCGACGCCCATGGCGCTGCCGCCGACGGCATTGACCTGGTCCTGGGTCATCTTGAGCGAAGACAGTGCCGTGACCTGGGACCAGGTCTTGCCGGAGTCGGTGCTCTTCCACAGGCCGGCCGTGCGCGAGCCGAAGAACAGGGTAGAAGGCTTGTTCGGGTCGACCATCAGGCGTTCGCCGATGGCGCGGCCGGAGTTGTTGCCGCCCAGCGGGAAGGGCAGGTCGACGTGGGTCCAATGGTCGCCGCGGTCGCTGGAGATGTACAGGCGGCCGTTGCCCTCGAAAGTGTACATGCCGGTCGCCATGTAGACCAGCTGGTCGTTATTCGGATCGACCGCGATGCTTTCGATGCCGTGGTATTTGCTCTCGGCTGCGCCGAAGCCCAGGCCGTCGGTGATCGGCGTCCACGAGGACGTCGCCTGGTTCCAGCGGTAGGCGCCGCCGATGTCGGTGCGCGCGTACAGCAGGTTGGCGGTGCTCGGATGGAATACCAGGCCGCTGACGTAGCCGCCGCCGCCCCATTTCACGCTGTTCCAGGTGGTTGCTTTGGTGGTGGGCGTGGCGCTGCCGGCCGGATCCGGGGTGCTGCCGGCAGGATCCGGTGCGCTGCTGCCGCCCGGGGCCGGCGTGCTGCCGGCGCTGCCTGGGGCTGGTGCGCTGGTGTTGCCTGGGGTGGTCCCGCTGCCTGTGCCGTCGGAGCCGCCGCCACAGCCCGCGGCGAGGCTGGCTGCGATCGCAAGGACGATCGCCCGCATTTTGTAGTTATTCATGCTATCCCTTCCAAAGAGTGAAAATTGCCGCTAACGCGCCATGCATTGTGCAAGCCGGTAGGTGCGCTGGCAATTCTCAAGAACGCCAAACTGGTGAATGAAATTGCGTAATGGCCGGCACAATGAAAAAGGGCCTTGCGGCCCTTTTATGCAGCTGCAGTTCGGCTTGCGGTTACCAGAGCGAACCGTAAATCGCAGCCAGCGCCACGCCGATGATGGCCGAGCCGACGGTAAAGGCGCCGTCAACCCGGAACATCGAGCTGTCGACGTGCAGGTGCTTGATGACGCCGTCGCGCCTGGCTTCGGCCAGCTTGCTGAGCAGGACCATGCCGGCGATCACGAACCAGAACACGATGAACATGCGGTCCAGGAAAGGAATCTCGGCAACGCCGGCCTCGGTGACTTTGGCGAAACCGATCGGCAGCAGGAAGGACAGGTCCATCATGGTCGGCAGGAACTTCAGCAGGATGGAGCCGGCCAGGCCGCCGACCGTGGCGAACATGGCTGCGCCCTGCGTGGTCTTTTTCCAGAAGAAGCCCATCAGGAACATGGCCAGGATGCCAGGCGAGACAAAGCCGGTGTATTCCTGGATGTACTGGAAGCCGCCTTTCTTGTCGATGCCCAGCATTGGCGCGATCAGCACGGCCAGCGCCATCGACACCACCACGCTGACACGGCCAATCCACACCATGCGCTGCTCGGTGGCCTGTTTGTTGAAGTTCTTGTTGTAGATGTCGAGGGTGAAGATGGTGGCAATGCTATTCGCCTTGCCGGCCAGCGAGGCCACCACGGCAGCGGTCAGGGCGGCGAAGGCTACGCCCTTCAGGCCCGATGGCAGCAGGTTGAGCAGGACCGGGTAGGCGCGGTCGGGATTCAGCTCGCCGCCCTGGCGCATGGCATCGCCCAGTGCGCCGGATTTATCCAGGGCGTAGGCGGCAATGCCCGGCAGTACCACGATGACCGGCATCAGCAGCTTGAGGAAGGCGGCGAACAGCAGGCCTTTGCGCGCCGTCGGCAGGTCGGCGCCCAGGGCGCGCTGGGTGATGTACTGGTTGCAGCCCCAGTAGTTCAGGTTGACAATCCACATGCCGCCCAGCAGTACCGACAGGCCCGGCAGGTCCATGTAGTTCGGGTCTTCGCGTTTCAGCACCATGTCGAAGTGGCCGCGTGCCGCGCCGAACAGTTCGGACAGGCCATGCATCGCGCCATGCTTGCCGGCCAGGCCAGCCACCAGGTCAAGCGCCAGCCAGGTGGTGACCAGGCCGCCGACCACCAGGCAGGCCACCTGCACCACGTCGGTATAGCCGATCACCTTCATGCCGCCGAGGGTGATGATGGCTGCGAACACGGCCAGGAACAGCATGCAGGGCAGCAGGGCGATGCCTGACAGGCTGGAGATCGCCAGCGCGCCCAGGTACAGGATGGAGGTCAGGTTGACCACCACGTACAAGCCAAGCCAGAACAGGGCCATGGTGGTGGCAACCGCCTTGCCGTAGCGCTGTTCCAGGAACTGTGGCATGGTATAGATGCGGTTCTTCAGGTACACCGGCATGAAGAACACGGCCACGATGACCAGCGTGGCGGCCGCCATCAGTTCGTAGACGGCGATCGCCATGCCGATCTTGTAGCCCGAGCCGCTCATGCCGATGAACTGTTCGGCGGAGATGTTGGAGGCAATCAGCGAAGCACCGATGGCCCACCAGGTGAGCGAGCCTTCGGCCAGGAAGTAGTCGTGCGAAGCCTGGCCGGAACTGCTTTGCTTGCGGCGGTAGATCCAGATGCCGTAACCGGCCACGGCGATGAAGTAAATCAGGAAGACAATCAAGTCCAGGGTTGAAAAGGTACTCATGCGGTGCTCACAAAGTGGGGTTGTCTCTGGGCGGGAGCGCGTGGACTGTGCGCCGTCCCCCGTTTTTTCGAATCGATATCCGGAAATCGTAGGCGATAGCCGCCTCTCATTTCCAATAACACTTTTGCATGCAGCTATATCGGATTGCATATGGGTCGGAATTCTCATGCGGTTCCGCTCCGCTGCGCTGGCATTATTGCCCAATCCCGGCGCTTGCAGGCCACCCGGAACGACAGTTCGCCAGAATCGTTCCGGGCCTTGGTGATTTTAGTAATTGAATCGCCATGCGCCGGATTGCAGAATGGCATGGTGCCGAAGTGTGCACAGGGAGCCCGATTTTTCAATGATGACGAAACATTTTTCCGGCGCAGCGTCAGAGGCTGACGAATACCGCTTGTTTACACTCAGGAACGCCAACGATATGGTGGTCACGGTCAGCGAACGCGGCGCCGCTTTGTGGGCCTGGCGTGCGCCGGACCGCTACGGGCGGATGGCGGATGTGCTGCAGGCGCCCGGCCGCAGTGCCGGCATGGCACTGTGGCAAGGACGCCACGCCGATGGCGGCGTCCAGCTGTTGCGCATGGGGGATGGCGATGCCTTGGCCCAGATGACCAGGTTCCGCCTGGACGACGATGGCAGCCTGACGGTGGAGCATGAGGTGGTAGCCATGGCGCTGGCCCCGCTCGAAACGGCATCCAATCCCTGTTTCAACCTGAACGGCGGCATGGCCGACGTGGGCGACCATATGCTGCAGATCGACGCCGACTACTACGTCGAAGCGGATGCCAATGGCGCCCCGGCCGGAGTGGCCGCCGTGGCCGGCACAGCCTTCGACTTCCGCCAGCCGGCGCCGATTGGTGCGCGCCTGCGCTGGCCCGATAGCCAGCTGGTCGGACGGGCCGGCTTCGACCACTGTTTCTTCGTGCGCGACCATTTTGCCGGCGGCCAGGGTCCGCTGCGCAAGGTGGCCCGTGTCGTCGATCCAGGGTCGGGGCGCTGCCTGCAGGTGTATACCACTGAAGCGGCGATGCAGTTTTGCGCCGGCCCGCTGGGCGGCTTTACCCTTGAAGCGCGCTCGCGCCCGGAGCTGGCAAGCGCCGCCTGGCCGAACATGATGGTCCTGCCCGGCCAGGTGTACCGGCAGACCTCGGTCTACCGGCTGTCGCTGGAGGCTTAGGCAGGCGTCAGGCCGCGGTAGGAAAACTGCCGCGCCCGGACTTCGCCGCTGCCGGCGCTGTAGAGGCCGACTTTCAGGCTCATGAATCCACCGAACACGTTGTGGTGGAATCCCGAGACTTCCATCTGCCACGGGTGCTTGACCCACGCTGCGCCGTCGCGCGAGTAATGGTAAGTCACCACGTTGCTGCGGTTGGTGAGCCGGATGTGGATGGTGCCGGCGGCGACGTTTTGCCGCATCCAGCTTTGCTCTTCGCTGCACTGGTAGGTGAACATCTGCGCCGGACTGAAACCGATGCCGCAGAAGGCGCGCTGGCTGTAATACAGCAGCAGGCCGCCCTGCGCCCCTTCTGAAATATCAAGAACCACCGACACTTCGTAATCGCGGTCGCCGACGATGCAGGTGAGCGGCGAACAGTCGGCGGGCGAGCTGCCCTTGCCCTTGATGACCAGCCCCTTGCCGTCGTAGCGGGCGCGCAGCATTTCATCGGCACCGGGGGCGAAGAAGCTCCATTGAACGCCGAAGCGGTTGCTTGAAAAGTCGTCCGACAGCGCCTGCCCGGCAGGCGAGAGCTGGCCGCCCCTGGGTTTGCGCAGGGGCCTGGACAGGGTGCCGCCGCGTGCGCGGAACCAGCCGTCGCTGGTCCATTCGACCGGTTCCAGCAAGGCCTGGCGGCCCAGTGTGCGAAAGCCATTCTCATAGCCGTGGTAGATCATCCACCAGTCGCCGCCCGGTCCTTCGAAGACGCTGGCGTGGCCGCGCGACCACCACGGTTCGTCTGCGCTGCGGGTGCGTACGATCGGGTTGGCCGGGCAGTCCTGCCAGGGGCCATGGATGGACCGCGAGCGCGCCGCGGTCACCATATGGCTGGTGGGCGGGCCGGAAGTGCCGCCGACGGCAGTCACCAGGTAGAACCATTCGCCGCGCCGGAATAGCTTGGGGCCTTCCGGCGCGAACATCTCGACTACCCAGTCCTCCGGGTAGCGCCAGGGCTCATAGACTTTTTCCAGCGCTCCGGCTGTCGAGAGGCCGTCGTCGGACAGGGCGACGCGGCGCACGCCATTGAAGAACAGGTAGCGCTTGCCATCCTCGCCCACCGCGTGGCCGGGGTCGATGCAGCCTTGCAGCTTGAGGTCGACCGGATCGCTCCACGGGCCGCGGATATTGTCGGCATGGATGACGTGGATCGAGTCGCCGGCCGGGATGTACAGGAAGTAGCGCCCCTGGTGCTTGACCAGGTCCATCGCCCATACGTTGCCGATCGGCTGGCTCAGGGCGGCGCAGATGGGAGCCCAGTTGAGCAGGTCGCGCGAATGCCAGATGACGGCGCCGGGGTAGGACAGGAAGGACGAAAACGTCATGTAGTAATCGTCGCCGTCCTTCAGGATGGTGGGGTCGGCATGGTCGCCGGGCACGATCGGATTCATGAACATGCCATTGCCTGAGTCGGCCTTGCGTTGCCCCTCGATGCCGTAGGCTGGCTGCGGCGGGCGCGGCGCGCCCGGCGGGCATGCCGGCACGCCGGCGGCGGCGGCGCCGGCCAGCGGCGCCAAGGGGGCTGCCGCGGCCCCGGCCCCGGCCAGGGCCAGCTTGAGCAGGCCGCGGCGGCGCGCCGGATCGGCTGGTTTGCTGTCGCGCCTCATTTTCCTGCCACCCTGGTGATGCCTGGCGCCTTGCGCGACAAGTCGGCGTCGCCGCTGACGGTGAGGCGGCCGGCGCTGTCGTCCCATTTCAGCCTGGCCAGCGTGGCCTTGCCTTTTTCGTAGTCGTAGGAGACGCCATCGTCGTCATACAGGGTGAATTCGCCGTCCCTGCCCGGATAGACCTTGATCTCGGCAATTGCCTGCCTGGTGGCGGTCGACTGGATCTCGGCGCCCAGCGGCACGATGGAGCCGGCGCGCACGAAGACCGGGATCTGCTCGATCGGTGCCGCGACCTTGATCCAGCGGCCGCCAGCCAGTTTTTCATTGGTCCAGAAGTTGTACCAGTCGCTGCCCGCGGGCAGGTAGACATCCTTTTCGGTCTGGCCCTGCTCGGTCACCGGCGCCACCAGGAAGGCCGGGCCGAACATGTATTCGGTACCGATATTGGCGACGTTCGGGTCCTGCGGGAAGTCCATCCACAGCGGGCGCATGAAAGGCGCGCCATTGTCCCAGGTCGCCTTGGCCTGGCTGTAGATGTAAGGGATCAGCTGGTAGCGCAGGCGGTCGTAGCGCGCCATGATGCTTTCGGCGTGCTGGCCGAAGGCCCAGATTTCCGCATGCTTGCGGTCGCCATGCAGGCGCAGTGTGGGCAGGAAGGTGCCGTACTGGAACCAGCGTGTGAGCAGTTCAGGATAGTCGTGGTTCTGGCCGATGGTCTCTTCGCCGCCGCGCGGGTCGACCAGCGGCTGCCTGGTGGCCCGGGTCGACTGCGGCAGCCATTGCCAGCCGCCGATATCGTTGCCCCAGTAGGCGATGCCGGAAGCGGTCATGTTCAGGCCAGTCGGGATCTGGCGCGCCAGCGCTTCCCACGACGGGTTGATGTCGGAAGACCAGAACAGGGCGCCGGTGCGCTGGGAACCGAGGTAGGCGGCGCGCGACAGGATCAGGGCGCGCTTGTTCGGCTTCCAGGCGCGCATGCCCTGGTGTACGCCTTCGGTGTGCAGCAGCGGGAACAGGTTGTGGTAGCGGTCGCCGGAGCCGATCGAATAGAAATAGCCGTCCGGTACCAGGTCCGGCTCGGTTTCGTCGAGCCATGGGTAGTCGAAGCCTTGCGACAGGATATTGTCGCGCATGCGCTCCCAGAACCATTGGCGCGCGGCCGGGTTGGTGGCATCGATCAGGGCGCCCACGCGGTCGGAGCGGAACGGCAGGCCGTCGACGGTCTTGCCGTCCTTGTCCTTCAGGAAGTAGCCCTTGGCATCGAGCTCGTTGAAATAGCGGCCCGAGGTTTCAAAGCGCGGCCAGACCGAGACGATCGACTGCATGCCCAGCTCGTGCAGCTCCTTGTTCATGGCCGCCGGGGCGGGGAATTGCGCCGGATCGATATCGAGCTGGCCCATGCGGGTCCAGTGGAACCAGTCAAGCACCATGATGTCGAGCGGGTATTTCTTCTGGCGGTAAGTGTTCGCCACGCTGAGGATTTCCTGCTGGCTTTCGTAGCGCGCTTTGGACTGGATCAGGCCGAAAGCAGCCTTGGGCGGGATCGGCGTCTTGCCGGTCACGCGCGCGTAGCCCGAATAGATTTCTTCCGGCGTGCTGCCGGTGATGACGAAGAAGCTGACACGCTCGCCGACGTTCGACTGGAAGGCGGTACGGCCGTTGACGCCGGCGATGAAGCGGGTCGCCGAGGCATTGTCCCAGACAATGCCGTAGCCCTTGGAGGACACCATGAACGGCACGCAGACCGTCTCGCCGGCCGGTGCATCGTACCAGTGCTTGCAGTCGAGCACACGGCCGCGCAGGTCGAGCGGGCCGGTCGATTCCTGGTTCTGGCCCATGCCGTAGTAATGTTCGTCGGCAGGCGCGCTGAAGCTGGCGCCGGCCTGGTAGGTCTTTTCGCCGGCAACCGTGTGCGGCGCCAGCTCCCAGCCCGTCATGTCGAGCACCAGCTCGCCCTTGGCGTTGCGTACCTGCAGGCCGACCGGCGCCAGCTGCGGCGCGAAGTACTTTTCCATCTGGCTTGGCACGCGCGGTTGCGGGGCGGGCGGCAGGCGCAGGTTCAGCGCCGCCGAGGCGAAGCTGTCGCCATCTTTTCCGCTGCTGTGGCGGAAGGCCGAATTGTCGGCGTTCTGCGGCAAAATGCCAAATCCCGGACCCTTCAGTGCTTCGGCCTTGTCGGCCGCAATGGTGATGTGGAGCACGTTCGGCCCATAGGCCTCCACCGAGACCCAGGCGCCGTTGCGGTCAAGGGTAGCGATTGGCGCTGCGTGGGCGGCGCCCAGGCCGGTCAAGGAAAGCGCAGCGGCCAGGGCCGTGCGTTTGCAATGCACATTCATCAAAACTCCTTCATTGGGAAATCAGTTTGCGGTCGCGCAGCCAGTCTTCGGCGCGCCGGGTCCAGCTGGAGGCAGTGCCGTTGCCGGTGCGCATGGCCATGCCGTGGCCGCCGTGCTCGAAGACCAGCATTTCAGCCGGCACCTTGGCGCGGGTCAGGGCCTGGAAGTAGAGGATGCTGTTGTCGACCGGCACCAGGCCATCGTCCTGCGAGTGGATCAGCAGGGTGGGCGGCGTAGCCGCGCTGACCTGCTTCTCGAGCGACATCAGCTGCACCAGTGCGGCCGGCGGCCTGGGGCCGAGCAGTGCGTCGCGCGAGCCGGCGTGGACGGCCGGCGCTTGCATGCTGATCACGGGATACATCAGGATGGCGAAATCGGGGCGTGCGCTGACAGGGTCGAGCGCATCGCCGGCCCTTCCCGCCGGATGGTTGAACAGGGTGGAGGCGCTGGCGGCAAGGTGGCCGCCGGCCGAACTGCCCATGACGCCGATGCGGTCCGGTGCGATGCCGTATTTTGCCGCCTGCGAGCGCACCAGGCGGATCGCGTGCAGGACGTCCTGCAAGGGAGCCGGATGGCCGTAATCGGCCAGGCGGTACTTGAGGACGAAGGCGGTGATGCCAAGGCTGGACAGCCATTGTGCGTATTGCTGGCCCTCACGCGTATTGGACAGGAACTGGTAGCTGCCGCCAGGGCAGATGATGACGGCCGTGCCGGTCGGGCGGTCCAGGGCAGCCGGATACAGCGCCAGGGTCGGCTGGCTGACATTGCTGATACGCTCGCCGTCGGCGCGTTCCGGGCCGGCCTGCGGCCGCGCGTTGGGGACCCCATCGGGCCAGACCGGTATGACGCTGGTTTGCGCAAGGGCGCTGTTGGCGGCCATGAACAGCAGGGCCAGGATCCATGATCGCATTGGTTGCATTCTCCGGGAATTGACAAACCAGGCCATCTTTGCAGACTGGCCGTGGCGCTGCAATTATGAAAATCACCGACCGGCAGAATGATTTACCGCAAGCGGCAGCGGCCACATTCCCAGTCCGAATGCCCGGTGATAGCATGCCTCGCACAACCAGAAACAACAGGAGTCCGACCGAATGAAGCTGCAACACATCTGCCTGGCCGCGCTGGGCGCGGCATGTCTATCGAATAGCGCGGCGAATGCCGCCACGCCCGCCAAGGCGGCGGAGCGCCAGGTTGTGCTGGACGCTGCGAAAGCCGGCCAGTCGCTGGACCGTTTCTACGATCTGTCGATCGGCTCCGATTATCCGGGCACCCTGCGGCGTGCAGACAGCATGGCCCAGTTGAAGACCCTGGTCGACGAAACCGGCTTCCGCTACATCCGCTTCCACGCCATCTTCCACGACGTGCTGCAGACCGTGAAGAAGGAAAACGGCAAGCTGGTCTACGACTGGAGCGGCATCGACAAGCTGTATGACGACCTGCTGGCGCGCAATATCAAGCCCTTCGTCGAACTGGGCTTCACACCCCAGGCGCTGGCCACTTCGAACGCCAGGATTTTCTACTGGGAGGGCAATACCTCGCACCCTGAGCTCAGTGGCTGGCGCGACCTGGTTACGGCCTTCGTCCAGCACTGCCAGCAGCGCTATGGCAAGGACGAAGTGCGCAGCTGGTTCTTTGAAGTCTGGAATGAGCCGAACCTCGACGGGTTCTGGGAGGGCGCCGAGCAGAAGGCGTATTTCGAACTGTACGACGTCTCGGCCAAGGCGATCAAGGCCATCGATCCGGCCCTGCGCGTAGGCGGTCCGTCCACTGCCGGCGCGGCCTGGGTGCCCGAGTTCCTCGAGCATGTGGCCAGCAGCGGCGCGGCGGTGGATTTCGTAAGCACCCATACCTACGGCGTCGATAGCGGCTTCCTGGACGAGAAGGGCGTGGAGGACACCAAGCTGTCGCCATCGCCCGATGCCATCATCGGCGACGTGCGCAAGGTGCGCCAGCAGATCGCCGCATCGAAGTACCCGCAGCTGCCGCTGTACTTCACCGAATGGAGTACCAGCTACAACCCGCGCGACAAGGTGCACGACTCCTATATCGGCGCGGCCTACATCCTGAGCAAGCTGAAAGGGACCAAGGGCCTGGCGCAAGGCATGAGCTACTGGACCTACACCGACCTGTTCGAAGAACCCGGGCCGCAGACCAGGCCATTCGACGGCGGCTTCGGCCTGATGACGCCACAGGGCGTGCGCAAGGGTCCGTATTTCTCGTACAAATACCTGCACGCCTTGAGCGGCAAGGAAATTCCGGTGGCCGACGGGCAGGTGATGGCGGCCAGCGATGGCAAGGCGATGCGCGCCGTGGCCTGGGACTTCCAGCAGCCGCAACAGGCGGTCAGCAACCGTTCCTTCTTCACCAAGGTGCTGCCGGCCACGCCGTCCGCGCCGCTGGCGTTCACGGTGCGCCACGCCAAGCCCGGCAAGTATCGCGTGCAGGTGCACCGCACCGGCTTCCGCGCCAACGATGCCCATACGGCCTACATTGAAATGGGCATGCCGGAAAAGCTGACGCCGGAGCAGCTGGACAAGCTCACGGCCTTGACCAGCGACGCGCCGGAAACGGTGCGCGAAGTCAGCATCGGCAAGTCGGGCAGTTTCTCGCTCACCGTACCGATGCGCAGCAATGACGTGGTGCTGCTGACGCTGGAACCGGTGGGGAAGCGCTGAAGCGCTAGCGCGCCGGCGGCGCCGGCCGGAAAGTCCATTCAACGGAATCGGCGGCGCCGCCCGCCGAGACTTGCAGCCGGTTGGCGCCCTCGGCCAGTTCCACCTGCCAGGTGGCGATGTGGCCGGCCACCGGCCGCTGGCCGAGGTCGACGCCGTTCAGGCGCAGGCGCGCGCTGGCCTGGTTGCTGTACACCTTGACCTGCGTGGCAGCCTGGGTGCGCAGGGCGTGGCGGCGCGAGGTGATATAGGCCATTGGCTGCGTCGCCCAGTTGGCCTGGTACCAGAAATAGGCGTCCTTCCTGATCGTACGGTCGAAGCTGACCAGGCCCTTGTCGTTGAATCCCGGGGTGTCGCCCTCGTTGCGGCCTGCCGACGCGAAGTCGAACCCGACCCAGACGAAGCTGGCCCAGAGCCAGGGCCGCGCCGCCAGCTGCGGCCAGGCCGCCTCGTGGTACAGCGCCTGGTACTGCTCGGGGTGCCAGCGGCCGCCCGGCTGCGGGCGTCGCGGCGGGTCTTCCTGCTGCAGTGCACTGGCGCCCGCGCCATACTCGCTGATGGCCAGCGCAGTTGCCGGGCGGCGCGTGCGGTTGGCATCAAGGAAGGGGCCCAGGTCGGCGAATTGTCCGTCGTACCAGCCGAAATAGACGTTGGAAGCGACGGCATCGGTGTGCGACGCCTGCGGGCCATCGATCGGTGCGCAGCAATTGGCGTAGGCGGTCGGGCGGCTCGGGTCCTCCTCATGTGCGATTTGCTGCAGCTTTGCCAATACGCGCGCGCTCGCCGCGTCGCTCTGGTAAATCTCGTTGCCCAGACCCCACAGCATGACGGAAGGATGGTTGCTGTTCTGGCGCACCAGCTCGCGCAGCTGCTGCGTGCTGTTGGCAAGGAAGTCATCCGAGCCGTTGACGGCGGCGGTCAGGGGCAGTTCGGTCCACACCAGCCATCCGGCACGGTCTGACAGGTCATAGCCGCGCTGCGGATGCTGGTAGTGCGCATAGCGCAGGCCGGTGACCCCGAGTTCCGACAGGATACGGTAGTCGGCGTCGATGTCCGCGTCGGAAGCGGCGATGCCTTTGCCGGGCAGCGAAGTCTGGTGCACATTGACGCCATGCACCCGGTAGCTCGCACCGTTGAGCAGCAGGCCGCGCTCGGGATCGAGCCGGATATCGCGGATGCCGGCTGCAAATGAGAGCCGGTCGCGCAAGCTGGCCCCGGCGCCGCCTTCTTCGGCCAGTTCGGCTTCGCTGGTGTACAGGTAGGGATCGGATGTCCCTTGCCACAGGTGCGGTGCCGGCAGCACCGCTTGCAAATCGATTTCCACCGCGCTGCGGGGCGGCAGCTCGACGGTTTTGCGCGCGCTGGCGACGATCCGTTGGCCGGCATCGCGCAGCCGCGTGGTGACGACGGCCCGCGCGCTGCGATCACGGTCATTGCGCACCCGTGCGGTCCAGGCCAGCGATGCCGTTTCGTGTGAGATGGCATAGGGCTTGAAGTAGACGCCCGGGCCGCCGTAGTCAAGCATGTCGAAATGGAGATCGCTGGTCGCCACAAGGCGGACTTTGCGATAGAGCCCGCCGGAGAGCGTGTAGTCGCCGGCCAGCGGCGCGACGGCGGCATCAGGCGCATTGTCGACGCGAAGCACCAGCGTGTTGTCGCCTTGCCGAAGCAGGTTTGTGACGTCAAAGCGGAAACGGGCGAAGCCGCCTGCGTGCCGGCCTGCCTGTTGGCCGTTGATCCAGGCTTCCGTTACCAGCAGGGCGCCATCGAACTCCAGGAAATGGCGCTGGCCGTTGCGCACGCGCGACAGGTGCAGCGTGCGGCTATACCAGGCGGGCCCGCGGTAGGCGCCGTAGCTGTGGGGCAGGGTGACCGCCTGCCAGCCATGGTCGCCAACCTTGTGGAAAAGCCAATCCGCATCAAGCGCAATCGCTTCGCGCGGTGGTGCGGCGGCGGCCAGCGGCGCAAGCAATGCGCACGATATCAATGCGAGGGTCGGTTTCATAGCGCCGCATTGTCCACCGCAGTGCGCCGCAGTTCAATTGCCCTGCAAGATTTCATTGTGCGACTTGGTAGTTTTCACAATTGCGAAGGCCGGTGGCCACTTGCACAATCCAGACGCATAAAGAGTCGATCCACACACGAGATCGCGAAGGGGACGAGGATGAATACCGCATACAAGCGCATCGTGGTCGTTGGCGGCGGAACGGCCGGCTGGATGACAGCCACCGCATTGGCGACCGCTTTCCCGGTCAGCACGGTCGAGCTGGTTGAATCGGAGGAAATCGGCATTGTCGGCGTTGGCGAGGCAAGCTTTCCCTCCATCCGTGCCTTCCACAAAATCCTCGGTATCGACGAAGCGCAATTCCTGCGCGCCACCGACGGCACCTTCAAGCTGGGCATCGAGTTTCGCGACTGGCGCGAAGCGGGAGCGAAATACTTCCATACCTTCGGCGATTTCGGTGGACTGAGCGGCCCGTATGCGCTGTGGGGCCAGCACCGCCGCCTCGGCGAGGCGGAGCTGGGTGCGCTGGACCGGCAATGCCTGCCCAGCGTGATGGCCAGCCAGGGACGTTTCATGGCCCCCGGTCCCGGCGACGGGCGGCAGTTCAATTACGCCTACCATTTCGACGCTGCGCTGTACGCCGCCTTCCTGCGCACGATGGCGCTGCAGCGCGGCGTACGCCGCAGCGAAGGCCGTATCGTCGACGCGGTGCGCCGTGCCGACGGCGGCATCGCCCACCTGGCGCTTGCCGACGGCCGCGTGGTGGAAGGCGACCTGTTCGCCGACTGCTCGGGCTTTGCTTCGCTGCTGCTCGGGCGTGCGCTGGAAGAGCGCTACGTCGATTTCAGCCGCTGGCTGCCGGTGGACCGGGCCTGGGCTTGCCCGTCCGCGCGCAATGGTGCGGCGTTGACGCCCTCTACGCGTTGTACCGCGCTGGAAGCGGGCTGGGCATGGCGTATCCCCTTGAGCAACCGTACCGGGCATGGCCATGTGTTCGCCAGCCGCTACATCGACGAAGAACGGGCGCGGGAACAGTTGATGCAGCAGCTCGACGGCGCAGCATTGGCCGACGCGCGCCTGCTGCGTTTCAGCGCCGGGCACCGTGAGCGGTTCTGGGTGCACAACGTGGTGGCGCTCGGCCTGTCTTCCGGCTTCCTCGAACCGCTGGAGTCGACCAGCATCTTCCTGGTCCAGAGCGGCCTGGGACGACTGATCGAACTGCTGCTGGCCGGCGCGCGCCCCGGCCAGGAAGCCGTGGCCGCCTACAACGCCGGCATGCGGCGCCAGTTCGAGCGTATCCGCGACTTCATCATCCTCCACTACTGCCTGACGGCTCGCCGCGACAGCCAGCTTTGGCGCGATATGGCGAGCATGGAATTGCCGGAGACGCTGGCTTTCAAAATCCACGCATGGCGCCAGGCCGGCGCCCTGCACCAGTACGACCAGGAAGGTTTCGACGCTACCAGTTGGCTGGCGATCCACGCGGGCATGGGCCACTGGCCCGAGCGCGCGGATCCCTCGCTGCACGAAATGCCGCACGAAGATGCCTTGCGCGCCCTGCGCATGCGGCGCGACAGCATCGCCGCCACCGTCGCAACCATGCCGAGCCACCAGGATTACCTGCACAGCGTGCTGGCACGCTGACCGAGACGCTGTTTATAGGAAGTTTGATGAAACGACGAGACTTATTGAAGCATATGGGAGCCGCCGTGCCTGCAGCCGCACTATCTGGCGTGGCGCGCGCTGCGGCCGACACCCTGGCGCCGGGCGCCGCGACCCCGATCGCCTCCGGGCCGTTCAAGCCGGAATGGGAATCGCTGGACCAATACCAGGTACCTGAATGGTTCCGCGACGCCAAGTTCGGCATCTGGGCCCACTGGGGCCCGCAATGCGCACCGGAGTTCGGCGACTGGTACGGCAGGCTGATGTATGAGGAGGGCAGCGACGCCTACCGCAATCACCTGCAGAAGTACGGCCACCCTTCGCAAGCCGGTTTCAAGGACGTCATCCATCAATGGAAGGCTGAAAAATGGGATCCGGACGGTCTGGTCGCCTTGTACAAGAAAGCAGGCGCGAAGTACTTTGTCGCCCTGGCCAACCACCATGACAACTTCGACACCTACAGCAGCCGCTACCAGCCGGAATGGAATTCGACAAAGATCGGACCGGGCAAGGACCTGATCGCAGGCTGGAGCAAGGCAGCCCGCGCCAACGGCCTGCGTTTCGGCGTCAGTGTGCACGCCGCCCATGCCTGGACCTGGTATGAACTGGCGCAGCGTTCGGACAAGAGCGGTCCCTATGCCGGCATCCCTTACGACGGCAACCTGACGCGCCTCGATGGCCTGGGAAGGTGGTGGGAAGGGATCGACCCGCAAGCACTGTATGCACAGCGCCATCCGCTGAGCAAGGCGGAAGGCGACGGCGGCGTGAACAACGAACAATGGCACTGGGGTGGAGGAGCCGCGATTCCGGACAAGGCTTACTGCGACAAATTCTTCGACCGCACGCGCGACCTGATCGATACCTACGATCCGGACCTGGTGTACTACGACGATACCGTGCTGCCTTTGTATCCGTTCAGCGATGTCGGGCTGCGCCTTGCGGCCCACATGTATAACCGCAGCATTGCCACCAAGGGCAAGCTGGAAGCTGTCGTCAACGGCAAGATCCTGAATGAACAGCAGCGCCGCAGCATGGTATGGGACATCGAGCGCGGCCAGAGTAACAAGATTGAGGCATTGCCATGGCAGACCTGCACCTGCATCGGCAGCTGGCACTACGACCGGCGCATCTACGATAACCGCGCCTACAAGAGCGCGCAGGCCGTGGTGCACACCCTGATCGACGTGGTCAGCAAGAACGGCAACCTTCTGCTCAGCGTTCCGGTGCGCGCCAATGGCACCATCGACTCGCAGGAGACCGCGATTGTGGAGGAAATCGGACGCTGGATGGCGCGCAACGGCGAGGCAATTTACGACACGCGCCCCTGGACTGTGTTTGGTGAAGGCCCAGTGATGGAAGACGCAGCCGCACCGGTGTCCGGTGCGGGCTTCAACGAAGGCAAGGGCAAGCCGTTCTCGGCGGCCGATATCCGCTTCACCGCCAAGGGCGATGCGGTGTATGCCTTCGTGATGGGCTGGCCGCAGGATGGCAAGGTGCTGATCAAGACGCTGCGCGCTGCAACGCCGTACCTGAAAAAACGCATTGCGCGCATTGAGCTGGCAAGCAGCGGGCGCCCGCTGGCTTTCCGCCAGGGCGCCGACGGTTTGCAGGTGACGCTGCCGGCACACAAACCTGCGCTGGCCTACGCCAACGTGCTGAAGATCACCTGACAGGGCGGGATTACAGATTTTCGTTTGTTGTATTGGTGATTTTCACAATTGCCGCCGGGTGCAGCCGAAGGCAGAATGGTTTGCCCGCCAGAGGTTATAAAACAGATAATGGAGATATCAATGAAAATTCGAATTCTTGCCGCGCAAAGCGGCGAAACAGCACGCGCCGTCTAGGCGCGGCGCGATTCAGGCTTATCCCGCCAGGCACTCCTAAGCAATGCGCAGCTCGCGCGCCGGCACGGCGGCGTAGCCGCGCTGCATCGGGTCACGGTGACCAGATCAATAAGTTAGAACGAGAGGATTCAGAGTGAAACACTTGAGGAAGACAGCGATCGCCATGGCCGCGGCGCACATCGCACTGCTGGCAAGCGGCGCCGCCCTGGCGCAAACAGCAGCTGCCGGCAAGGGCAGTGAGAACACCGTGGTAGTGGTGGGCCAACGCGCCGCGCTGGAATCGGCACTGAAGATCAAGCAGAATTCCGACGAGATTGTCGATTCGATCGTGGCCGACGACATCGGCAAATTGCCGGACCGTTCGGTTACCGAAGTGCTGCAGCGCATTCCTGGCGTGAGCATCGACCGCACCATGAACCGCGCTGACCCGATGCAAGGCCTGGGTGATGGCATCCAGCACTTCGCCGCCGAAGGTACGGGCGTGTCGGTGCGCGGCTTGAGCTATGTGCGCTCGGAATTGAACGGGCGCGATTCGTTCTCCGCCAACGGTGGCCGTGCGCTGAGTTTCGAGGACGTGCCGCCCGAGCTGATGGCCGGCGTGGACGTGTACAAGAATCCATCGGCCGAGCAGATCGAAGGCGCGGTGGGCGGCCTGGTCAACCTGCGCACCGCCATGCCATTCGACTACAAGGGTTTCAAGTCCGCGCTGTCGGTGGAAGGCTCGCGCGCCAGCCGCAGCGGCAAGACCAAGCCGGCGGTGTCCGGCCTGGTGTCGAACCGCTGGGACACCCCGATCGGACAGGTCGGCGCGCTGCTCGACCTTTCGCATTCGCAGATTTCCACCGCCAGCGATGCCCTCGGCGTCAGCAACTACCTGCCGCGCGCCGATATCACGCCAGGCCAGTTGCGCTGGATCAGCCCGGGCGCCAGCTGGAACTCGAACACGTTCGACCGCACCCGCCAGGGCCTGTATGGCGCCCTGCAATGGAAGAAGGGCGATCTCTCCTCCGGGCTGACGTACTTCAAATCGAAGTACAAGATCCATACGGAGGAGAGCGGGTTCTTCATGACCACCACTGCATCGACGCTCACCGTCGATCCGGGCGCGACGTACGACGAAAAAGGGGCGCTGTTGACGGGCGTATTGCGCAATCCGACCGATGGCGGCTTTGGCCTGAGCAACGGCATCGGCTTCGGCACCGACGCGCGTACCACCGCCCGAAAGGCTGACACCTCCGACCTGTCCTGGAACGCCCAGTGGCGCGCTTCCGACCAATGGGTGTTCAAGGCCGACTTGCAGCACACCCGCGCCACCACCAAAGGATTTGACAACACGGTCGGCCTGGGCGGCTTCATGCCCAAGGAAACGATGGACCTGAGGACCTCGCCGCCGACCTACACCTTCGACGCCGCCGACCGTGCCTGGCTGGCCGATCCCTCGCACTATTACTGGAGTTTTGGCCAGGAGCACCGCGACAAGGCGGTTGCCACGCAAAATGCGGCACGCCTGGACGCCAGGTTCATCTTTGATTCGCCCGTCCTGCAGGACCTGCGTTTCGGTGTGCGCGCGACCAAGCGCGACTCGCTCACCAACCGTACCCATGGCGGCAATGGCGGCAACGAATGGTCCAACATCACGCAGACCTGGTCGGTCGGTGACAGCTGGCAGCCATACAGCCAGTTCGCCGTCCTGACCGATCCGCGCTTGGGACAGAACTACACCACGCACGCTTTCGGCAGTTTCTTCAACGGCACCTTGCCGGCACCGCCGACAATCGTTGTGCCAACCCCGGCGACAGTGGCCGGCTCCTTTGACGCCACGCCGGCGATGTTCAATGAATTGCACGGCTACGCCAACAACTTCTGCAAAAACCCGGGGCCGACCGGCGATTGCACCAACTGGAAGCCTTCGCCATTCGGCGGCCCGAGCGATACCAACGAGCAGCACGAGCGCACCAAGGCGGCCTATGCCCAGCTCCGTTTCGCCATCGACAGCTTGCCCTATCCGGTCGATGGCAACATCGGCACGCGGGTCGTCAAGACGCAAGCGCAGGCGGTCGGGATGTTCTTGTTCAGCCCGCCGACCGGAACCCAGCCGCCGGGCGTGCCGGCAATTGCGGAGCTGTCTGAAAAGCGTACCGTCGAACATAATTACACCAACGTCCTGCCGAGCCTGAACCTGCGCATGAAGGTCGGCAGCGAGCTGCAGTTCCGCTTCGCCGCGTCGAAAGGCATGACGCGGCCGGACTTTTACATGATGCAGCAGTACACCACGCTGGAACAGAAGGTGAACACGCACACCGACGCGGCGACCAACCAGACGGTGCTCGATTCGATCGACTACAAGGGCAGCGCCAACGGCAACCCCATGCTCAAGCCGACCACTTCGAACAACCTGGACCTGACGGCAGAATGGTATGGCAGCCATGGCAGTTCGGCGACGCTGTCGCTGTTCAACAAACGGCTGAAGGACATCATCATCAACCGCACCTCGTTCTACACCTTGACCGATGGTGCGGGCGCGGCGCACGATTTCCTGACTACGGGACCGGTGAACGGTGCCGAGGGCCGCGCCCGTGGCGCCGAACTCGGATTCCAGCACTATTTCGACAAGCTGCCGGGTTTGCTGTCGGGCATTGGTGTCTCAGGCAACTACACCTATATCGACAGCAAGCTGGACATGCACGCGCCGACCGGCCTGTGGTGCACGCCGAAGGGCACGCTGGTGGCCAATACGCTGCGTGACCTCGCCGGCTGCGATACCGACGGCCGCGTGATCGGCAATATGCCGCTGACGGGCATGTCGAAGAACGCCTACAACCTGGCGTTGTTGTACGATAAAGGTCCGTGGTCGGGACGCCTGGCATATAGCTGGCGTTCGAAGTACCTGCAGGTGATCAATGCCTATGGCAGCAATGGCACCGATGGTATCGACCAGAACCCGGATAGCCCGAACAAGGGCCAATTGAACTCGGTGAACTACGCCCTGCCGGTGTGGGGTGGCGCGTACGGCCAACTGGACCTGGGACTGCAGTACAAGGTGACCGACAATATGACCGTGGCGTTCAACGTCGGCAACCTGAACAATGCCATGTACAAGCAGTACGTGCAGCAGCACATCGGCATGAAGGAGCACTTCGCCAACTTCACCGGCCGCAGCTACTACCTGCAGGCGCGATACTCGTTCTAGAACGGTCTGGCGGCACGCCGAGGCGGCGTGCTGCCTATTTCATCATGGAAGACGCATGAAAAGAATTCACTGCCGCCGCATGGCGGCGTTTGGCTTGATGGCCGTGCTGGCTGCGACTGCCGATGCGGCGCAGGCGCCGATTCCACAGCTGGCAGGTAAAGACGGGCGCTATGCGCTGCTGGTCGACGGCAAGCCGTTCACCATGCTGGGCGTGCAGGCCCACAATTCCAGCAATTATCCGGCCGCACTGGATAAGGTATGGGCGGCGGCAAAAGATGCGCATGCCAACACGGTCGAAATTCCGGTGGCCTGGGAGCAGCTGGAGCCGGCCGAAGGGAGGTTTGACTTCAGCTTCGTCGATACCCTGGTCGCGCAGGCGCGCCAGAACAAGATGCGGCTGGTCCTGTTGTGGTTCGGCACCTGGAAGAACACCGGACCGCAGTACACGCCAGAGTGGGTGAAGTTTGATAACCGGCGTTTCCCGCGCATGGTCGACAGGGAGGGGAAGGGGATCTACTGCTTGTCGCCGTTTGGCGAACAGACTTTGCAGGCCGATAAGAAAGCCTTTGTCGCCCTGATGGCGCACCTGAAAAAGATCGATGCAGCGCAGCGCACCGTGATCATGGTGCAGGTAGAAAACGAAGTGGGCACCTATGGCACCGTGCGCGACTTCGGGGCGAAGGCGGAGGCGGCCTTCCGCCAGCCGGTGCCGCCGGCTATCCTGGCGCGCAAGAAGGCGCCTGTGCCGGGTGCGGCCAGCGGCACCTGGGCCGAAGTGTATGGCCCGTACGCCGACGAATACTTCCACGCTTACGCGGTGGCGAGCTATATCGAAGCGCTGGCCAAAGCAGGGCGTGCGGTCTACGACCTGCCGATGTATGTCAACAACGCGCTGCGCGACCCGATCGAGCCGATGGCGCCATGGAAGGGCAACTTTGCCAGCGGCGGGCCGACTTTCGACGTGATCGATATCTACAAGGCAGCCGCGCCGCATATCGACATTGCCGCGCCGGACGTGTACTCGCCTGAATCGAGCAAGGTGGTGGCCACGCTCTCCCTGTTCCAGCGTCCGGACAATGCCTTGCTTGTGCCTGAAATGGGCAATGCGGCCGGATATGCACGGTATGTCTACCAGATCCTGGGCCGCGGAGCGATCGGGGTCGCGCCATTCGGCATCGACTATGCCGACTACAGCAACTACCCGCTCGGATCAAAGCTGAAGGACAAGGCCATGGCCGAACCTTTCGGCAGGATCTACGCGGCGTTCCGCCCGATGCAGGGGCAGTGGGCGCAGTGGGCGCTGGACGGGCGCACTTTCGGCATTGCCGAGGCCGAGGACCGCAAGCCGCAAACGATCGATGCCAATGGCTGGAAAATCACGGCATCGTTCCGCGAATGGCAATTCGGGACTGCCAACAACGGCGACCGCCCGCCCGGCACCGAGTCGCCCAACGGCGGCGCCGCCCTGGCACAGGTGGCCGCCAACGAGTTTGTGGTGATCGGCCAGAATATACGTCTGGCCTTTGAGGGCGCCGGCGCGAACGCCGGCAAGCCTTCGATGTACGCCCGCGTGGAAGAGGGTCATTTCGACAACGCGGGCAAATGGGTTATGGAACGCAACTGGAACGGCGACCAGACCGACTATGGCATCAATTTCACCGCCAACCCCACGGTACTGAAGATCCGCCTGGGCACTTATTGAAGGAGAAGCAGGCATGGCAGGTAAGCCGATCCGGAACATCGTAATTGTCGGCGGCGGCACCGCCGGCTGGATGAGCGCTGCGCCGCTGGCGCTCAAGCTTGGCAAGGCCTGCCGGATCGTGCTGGTCGAATCGCCGGAGATCGGAACGGTGGGCGTTGGCGAGGCGACCCTGCCCACCATCCGCTACTTCAACCACGCGCTGGGGCTGGATAACGCCGATTTCGTCCGCAAGACGCAGGCCACCTACAAGCTCGGTATCGAGTTCAAGGACTGGGGGCATGTTGGCAACCGCTTTTTCCACGGCTTCGGCGACTTCGGCCCCACCATCGAAAACCGTTCGCCGGTGACCTACTGGCTGCGCCTGGCCCGCGAATACAAGGACATGCCGTCCTACGAGGAATGGTCGACAGCGACCGCCATGGCACGCAGTAACCGCTTCATGGAGCCTTACGGCGACCAGCCTGCCGCGACCAATGCCTTCTCTTACGCCTATCATTTCGACGCCAGCCTGTACGCGGCCTACCTGCGCGATTATGCAATGGAGCGCGGCGTGCAGCGCATTGAAGGCTTGATCAGTGAGGTCGAGCAGCATCCTGAAACGGGTTTCATCACCGCGGTGAAGCTGAACGACGGGCGCCGCGTCGAGGGCGACCTGTTCATCGACTGCTCCGGCTTCCGCGGCCTGCTGATCGAAGGCGTCTACCAGGCCGGGTACGACGACTGGAGCGCCATGCTGCCGTGTAACAGCGCGCAGGCCGTACCCTCTGAAAAGGTGGAGCCCCTGACGCCATACACGACGTCCACCGCCCGCAGCGCCGGCTGGACCTGGCGAATCCCGCTGCAACACCGCACCGGCAATGGCCATGTGTATTGCAACGGCTTTACCAGTGACGAAGAGGCGGGACGCGTGCTGCTGGCCGGCCTGGACGGCCGCGCCCTCGATAACCCGCGCCAGCTGCGATTCACCACCGGACGGCGCCGCAAGTCATGGGTCAAGAATTGCGTGGCAATCGGTTTGTCGAGCGGCTTTCTGGAGCCGCTTGAATCGACCAGCATCAATATCATCGAAAACTCGGTTGGCTGGCTGCTGCAGTATTTCCCCGACCGTGACGCCAGCCCGGAGCTGGCCGATGAATTCAACCGGCTGGTGTCGCAGCGCTACGAGTATGTGCGCGACTTCATCATCCTGCACTACAAGGCGACCCGGCGCGACGATTCCGAATTCTGGCGCTATTGCGCCAATATGGCGATCCCGGACACCTTGCGGCACCAGATCGAGCTGTTCCGGGCCACTGGGCGCGTGGCCATTTACGACCGGGACGGCTTTAGCGTCGCTTCCCACGTCTCGATCCTGATGGGGCTGGGGATCGTACCCAGGGCCTACGATCCGCTGGTCGACCTTTTCGACCTGGCGCGCCTGCATGAGCACTTCAGCCGGCTGCGCGAGACCATCAGCCAGGCAGTGGCCGCCATGCCCGGGCATGGCCAATACATTAAGCAATTACGATAGAAGAACCCAGTACGCGTAATTATGAACGCCGTTGGTGACTTTCATAATTGCCGAGACCAGCGCTAGCGGGCAACATTCCATTCGTAAATCAACCAACCCAGTCAGGGAGAAGATTCAAGTGACGAATGGAATATTGCCGGCCGACCTGGAGCGGGCGCTGCTGGTAGGGCGTGTCTGGCGCGAAAACGTGGGCCCTGCAGTCGTCGTAGTGCGCCAAGGCGAAGTATTCGACATCACGCAGCACGCGCCGACCGTGTCCGCGCTGCTCGAACGCGCCGGCCTGCAGGAACTGCTGGCGAACCTGCACGGCGAGCTGCTCGGGACGGCGGAAGAATTGGTGGATGGCTCGGCCGCCGCCCGCGGCTTGCGCCTGCTGGCGCCGTGCGACCTGCAGGCCATCAAGGCCTGCGGCGTCACTTTTGCAGTCAGCCTGCTCGAACGCGTGATCGAAGAGCGCGCAAAGGGCGATCCGGCAAACGCCGCGGGCTTGCGGCGTGAGATCCAGTCGCGCATTGGCGTCGACTTGTCCGAAATCCGCCCCGGCTCCGATGAAGCCATGCGCCTGAAACAAGACCTGCTGGCGCAGGGCTTGTGGTCGCAATACATGGAGGTGGGCATTGGACCAGACGCCGAAGTATTTACCAAATCGCAGCCAATGTCTGCCGTCAGCCATGGCGACGCCGTGGGCCTCCATCCATCCTCGAAATGGAACAATCCCGAGCCGGAAATCGTGCTGGCGGTGAATGGCGCCGGCGTGGCCCTGGGCGCCACCCTGGGCAACGACGTCAACCTGCGCGACATCGAAGGCCGCAGCGCCCTGTTGCTGGGCAAGGCCAAGGACAATAACGCCTCGTGCTCGATTGGCCCCTTCATCCGCCTGTTCGACCAGCACTTCGACATGGACACAATCCGCAACGCGGAAGTGAGCCTCGCGATCGAAGGCGACGACGGCTTCCAGCTGGCGGGCACCAGCCGCATGCGCGAGATCAGCCGCGATCCGCTCGACCTGGTGGCCCAGACCTGCGGCAAGCACCACCAGTATCCCGATGGCTTCATGCTCTTCCTCGGCACCATGTTTTCGCCGACCAAGGACCGCGCTGCGGCTGGCGGCGGCTTCACCCACCACCTGGGTGACCGCGTCAGCATCAGCAGCCCGGCGCTGGGAACCCTGGCCAACCACGTGCAGCGCAGCGACCAGCTGCCGCCCTGGACCTTCGGCGTGCGTGCCCTGTACAGCAACCTGGCGCAGCGCGGCATCGCGCTCGGGGAGTGAACATGGCTGGCAAACCAATGGAATTTGCGCGCTATCCGGACCTGCCGGGCAAACTGGTCGTGGTCACTGGCGGCGGCAGCGGTATCGGCGCTGCCATCGTCGAAGCCTTTGCCGGCCAGGGGGCGCAGGTGGTCTTCCTGGACGTGCAGGACGAACCGTCGCGCGAACTGGCCGCCAGGCTGGCCGGAAGCAGCCACCCGCCGCATTATGTGCACTGCGACCTGACCGACCTGGAGCAACTCGGCGCTGCGTTTACCGCCATTACGCGCGACTACGGCGCTGTCGACGTCCTGGTGAACAATGCCGCCAACGACCAGCGCCACCAGGTGCAGGACGTTACGGCGCAGTACTGGGACCAGAGCCTGGCCGTCAACCTGCGCCACCAGTTCTTCTGCACCCAGGCGGTGGTGCCCGGCATGCAGTCGAAAGGCGCCGGCGTGATCCTGAACTTCGGCTCCATCTCATGGCATCTTGCGCTGGCCGGCTTACCGCTGTACATGGCGGCCAAGGCTGCCATCGAAGGCCTGACGCGCGGCCTGGCGCGCGAGTTGGGCCCGCACGGCATCCGCGTCAACTGCATCGTGCCGGGCGCGGTCAACACGCCGCGCCAGATGGCGCTGTGGCAGACGCCGGAGAGCGAAGGGGCAATCCTGGCAGCGCAATGCCTGCCGCAACGCGTTGAGCCGGATGACGTCGCGGCGCTGACGCTGTTCCTGGCGTCGTCCAACGCGGCGCGCTGCAGCGGACGCGAGTATTTTGTCGATGGCGGCTGGTATGGCGCTTAAGGAGGGTGACACCATGAACAAACGCCGCTTCCGCTCGCAGGACTGGTTCGACAATCCAGAGCGCATCGACATGACTGCGCTCTATCTCGAGCGTTTCATGAATTACGGCATCACGGCCGAGGAACTGCGGTCCGGCCGGCCGATTATCGGCATCGCCCAAAGCGGCAGCGACATCAATCCATGCAACCGCATCCACCTGGAACTGGCCAAGCGGGTGCGCGAGGGCATCCGCGACGCCGGCGGCATTCCGATGGAATTCCCGGTACACCCGACTTTCGAGAATTGCCGGCGGCCGACTGCCGCTATCGATCGCAACCTGGCCTACCTGGGGCTGGTAGAGATCCTGCACGGCTATCCGATTGACGCGGTGGTGCTGATGACCGGTTGCGACAAGAGCACCCCGTCCCAGCTGATGGCCGCGGCCACGGTCGACATTCCAGCCATCGTGCTGTCGGGCGGGCCGATGCTGGACGGCTGGCTCGACGGGGAACTGGTGGGTTCCGGAGCCGCCATCTGGAAAGGCCGGCGTATGATGGCGGCGGGCCAGATCAATGAAGAGAAGTTCCTGCAGATCGCAACGGCGTCCGCCCCTTCTTCGGGACATTGCAACACAATGGGCACCGCCTCCACCATGAATGCGATCGCCGAGGCGCTCGGCATGTCGCTGACCGGTTGCTCGGCCATTCCCGCGCCATACCGCGAACGGGGGCAGATGGCGTATGAAACCGGGCGCCGCATCGTGGCCATGGCGCATGAGGACTTGCGGCCATCGCAGGTCATGACGCGCGCGGCATTCCTGGATGCCATCGTGGTCAACGCCGCCATTGGCGGCTCGACCAACGCACAGCCGCATATCATGGCCATGGCGCGCCATGCCGGCGTTGAAATCACGCCGGAGGACTGGATGCGCTTTGGGTACGACGTGCCTTTGCTGCTCAATATGCAGCCGGCTGGAAAATACCTGGGCGAGCGCTTCCATCGCGCTGGCGGCGTACCGGCCATCATGTGGGAGCTGCTGCAGGCTGGCCGCCTGCTTTCCGATCGCCCAACCGTCACGGGCCGCAGCATGGCCGCCAACCTGGAAGGCCGCGCCACTTCCGACCGTGAAATGATCTATCCGTTTGAACAGCCGCTGAAGAAGCAGGCCGGGTTCCTGGTCCTGAAAGGCAACCTGTTCGATTTCGCCATCATGAAGACCAGTGTAATCTCGGCGGACTTTCGCCAGCGCTACCTGTCTGCACCGGGACATGAAGGCGTGTTCGAATGCCGCGCAGTAGTGTTCGACGGCTCGGACGACTACCATGCCCGCATCAACGATCCGGCGCTCGAGATTGATGCGCGCACCATGCTGGTCATTCGCGGCTCCGGCCCGATCGGCTGGCCGGGCTCGGCCGAGGTGGTCAATATGCAGCCGCCGGATACCTTGCTGAAACAGGGTATCAGCGCTTTGCCGACGCTGGGCGACGGCCGCCAGTCCGGTACTTCGGACAGCCCATCGATCCTGAACGCATCGCCGGAAAGCGCGGCCGGCGGCAACCTGGCATGGCTGCGCACCGGCGACATTATCCGCGTCGACCTGAACGAGGGGCGCTGCGATGTGCTGATCGGCGACGAGGAGTTCGCCGAGCGGAAAAAGCTGGCTCCGGCACCGGTCCCTCCCAGCCAGACGCCGTGGCAGGAGCTGTACCGCGCTACCGTCGGCCAGTTGCAATCCGGGGCCTGCCTGGAATTGGCCGTATCCTACCGTGGGGTTGGCCACGATTTACCGCGCCATAACCATTAAGCTGCCGCCCCTGAATTTCGCAGGGGCTTTTTTACGCGAACTATCATCAATATGCGGCGGTGACATTTCAAGAGAATCTCCCGGGAAGGAAGGCCTATAGTGTACGGGGCGCGGTCGCACGCCCGGCACTTCATTTCACAGGAGATTCAAGCAATTGCTTACCCAGCCCGCCCCGGAACGTTCACGCCAAGGCGCCGTCGCGCACACGGCCGGCTGGTTGCCGCAAGTACGGGATTAGGCGGGTATGGTTTCGATATTTGTGGATGATGTCGATAGAACCCGGCAAGTGAAGGATTGGAAGATTTGGCGGGATACCAAGGAGAAGAAGCTCGTTCTTACCTGCTATTTTCATTCGGGAAAGTCGTTTCATTACCCGCTTGGTAAATGCCGGATTCAACCGACCGTCAAAGTGGATGCGAGATTGCTGTCGCGCGCGGGTGGAAGCGTGTTCAATGCGATCGACAGCGCCGAAATTTACGGCGGACGCTATGCGGTGGTACGGTACGCCGGAAACCCCAACGACTACGTCTGGAATGCGTCGGGTATTACCCTTAGTTCAGTATCCTCCGTCAAGGAGGGGCCAGTATTCCGCTACCTGGCGGACGTCGCGCAAGCCAGGATCGCGATGTCTGCGCCAGCGGACAGGCCAATCACCGAGAATATCCTGCGTCAACTTGAGAAGCTGCCTGCACATGAAGACAGCGTACTTGACGCGTATTGTTCGGGGCAGTGGCGATCGCGGCAACCGGACGGGGAACTGATATATCCATTTGGTGTGAACGAGAGCCAGTTGCAGGCGGTAGAGCAGGCCTTCACGTCCCAGGCAAGTCTGGTTGAAGGTCCGCCAGGTACTGGCAAGACGCAGACAATCCTGAACATCGTCGCAAATATTGTGTTGCGAGGAAAGACCGTTGCGATCCTGTCCAACAACAACGCCGCGGTCGACAACGTCTACGAGAAGCTTGCCAAGGTTGACCTGGACTGGCTGGTTGCCAGGCTGGGGAGCCAGGAAAATCGCCATGAGTTCTTCAAGTCGCTTGCCCCGGTCCACAGCTGCGATCCTGCCGCGGCGCCGAGTATGGAGCAAATCCAGATCTGCCTGCGCAAGTTGAGCGGGCTTCTCCAGGCCCGGGGCAGGGTAGCGCGGCTGACGGCGGAGATCGATGAAATCAATATCGAACTCCGGTACCTGCAGCAATGGCAGGAAGAAAACGAGGTGATGGCGCCGCTGTCTGTGACGAAGTACAAGCTCTCTCCAGGAAAGTCGACGGATTTGATGGCCTACCTGGCCTGCCTCGAAGACAAGCGCCTCAGGATTAAAGACAGGATCGAACTCCTGCTCAATTTCAGAATCCTGCGCATGAAGCCCTTTGATAATCTGGAAAAGCGCAAGGCGGTAATTTACGCGCTCCAGCGGCACTTCTACGAAGAGCTGCTCCGGATGAAGGGGGCGGAACTCGATGACTGCCAACAGGCGCTCGATAGGGGCAATTTCGAGGCGCTGCTGGAGGAGCTGAGCGCCGGGTCGATGTTATATCTGAAACAGCAACTGGCTCGAACGCCGCAGCCTCCTGTGGAGTTCGACGCAAAGACCTACCGCAAGGATTTTGACGCTTTCCTGAAACGATTCCCTGTACTCGGCAGCAGCACACACTCGATTGTCAATTCCCTCGCGCCGGGGACGATACTCGATTACGTCATTATCGATGAGGCGTCGCAACAGGACATTGTTCCAGGAATCCTGGCGCTTGGCTGCGCCAGAAACCTGATCATCGTCGGTGACAGGAAACAGTTGCCGCATATCCCTGCAAAAACGGGGCTTGCCGCACCAGCAGAGTTTTACGATTGCGACAGATATAGCCTGCTCGATTCGTGCATCGGGGTATTTGGAAGCGCCATGCCAATGACGCTGCTGAAGGAGCACTATCGTTGCCATCCAAGGATCATCCAGTTCTGCAACCAGCAGTTCTACGACAATCAGCTTGTACCGATGACCCTGGACTCTGGCGAGAAGCCGCTGAGGCTGATTGTGACCGCCAAGGGAAATCATGAACGCAGGAATGCCAATCGTCGTGAGCTGGACTCATTCCTCGAAACACTCGATTGGAGTGGACCGAGTGACTGGGATGGTGCAAACAGCCGGGGCTTCATCGCGCCATTTAAGGCACAAGTTTCGCTATCGCGCGGGCTGTTGCCATCGGACTTTGTGAAGGAAACTGTGCACAAATTCCAAGGCCGGGAGTGCGATGAGATCGTCTTCTCCACGGTGCTGGACAAAAAGACCAGCGGTTCGGAGAAGCTGGCCTTTGTGGACGATCCTCACCTGGTCAATGTCGCTGTGTCGCGAGCCAGGGAAAGATTTACGCTTGTCACTGGCGACGGCGTTTTCAGCGGAGGTACCGGGCACGTGGCTGCGCTTTTGCGTTACATGGAATATTATGCCGACGTTGATCAAGTCTATCGTGCTCCGGTCGTATCGGCCTTCGACCTGCTATATGAAGAGTATGACCAGTCCCTTGAGAGGCTCAATGATAAATTGCGCGATAGCGATTCAAAGTTCAAGTCCGAACGTATCGTAGCAGCCATTCTGCGCCATGCCTTGAAGCACGAAGCGCACCAGACGATGAAATTCCACAGCCAGGTGCCGCTGATTCAGCTGGTGGCGTCGAGCCGGCTGCCGTTGACTCCGCGCGAAAAGGAATTCATTCGGAATCGCGCGAGCTGTGACTTCGTGCTCTATTTTAAGGTCGGCAAGGCACCTCTCGGCGTGATCGAGGTCGATGGCGGCTCGCATGACTTGCCGCACCAGGCCGAGCTTGACGCCCTTAAGGACAGCATCCTTAAAAAATACGCGATCCCTATCTTGCGGTTAAAGACGGTGGAATCGGAAATTGAAGAAAAGGTGGGGCGATTCCTGTTCCAATGGGCGAGGGGCCCTAGCGGCGATGCTTGCCGAAAAAATCAATGATCAATCGGCCAGCATCGGGACCTGCTTTCGCATTGAACCGTTCCGATGGATCGCCTCCGCTCCACGCGTGGCCAAGGCCGCTAATGCGCACTGAACGTACCACGGGTTTATTGCCAAGCAGGTAGTCGTGAATTTCGTGTGCGTTCCGGCTGCCGCCGCGCAGGGATGGCTTGATCGTTATACGCTGCGCTCCTGTGTCATGGGGCATGCCATTCAATCGCAGCCACTGGCGTATGAGCTGTTGCTGATTTACCGGATGGACCACTTTATCGTCGTCGCCCTGGATGGTCAGGACCGGCATGAGCGGCATCGGCAGGGCAACTCCAGTCAGCGAAGGCCGCCTGCGATGCTCCAGGATGCGTTCGATCGGGCCTTCGGCGGGCGTTGCCGAACCGTGCCGCATCACGCGCAGGCCATCCACCGCATTGCTTGCGGCGCCAAAGACCGGGCTCGAATGCAGGCCGACCGCTGCAATCAACTCAGGATGATTGAGCGCCAGTATGGCGGCCATTCCGGCGCCGGCGGAAATGCCGCAGGCGTAGATCCGGCTGCGGTTGATTGGGTACTGTGTGCAGATCTTTTCAATCAGTCCCGCCAAGGCAGCGGCTTCATCGCTGCCTTGCTGTACCGACGAGGAATACCAACGCCAGCAGCGCTGTGCCTGCATGCTGAGCGGTTGCTGCGGGTACAGCACTGCATATCCCTTGCCCTCTGCCAGGTGATTCATTCGCGTCCCTTTGGCGAGCTGGGTAGCGCTTTGATGGCAACCGTGCAGCATCACAATCAGGGGCCAGCCATGGCGGACTACAGTTTCGGGGATCTGTTCAGGCGTATACAGCCAATAGTTCATCCGTGCGAGATGGCTTCGGGATTGCAGCGGATATGCAAACTGGCCGGCTTGCCAGTTACCCGGGGCGGGATGGACATCCTTACGTTCGTGCGAACGGATTGGCACCTTCCTGGACGATGAGCCAGTCCGTTTTACGGCTTTGGGCGCTGAGGCAGCGACGAGTTTGGTGACTAAACGCTGCTGTGCTTTACCGGCGCGTGCCAGGCTGCGCAGCAATTGGGATACTGGATTTGCTTTTGCCATCAGGACTCCGCCGGTTTTTGCTGCGCTGCAGTATGTTACCCCGCCCGGCCCGTTCCGGAGCGTCCGATATGCAGCGCCTCTCCATCCTGTGCAATAATCGATTTCATCACCCTGATGAGGCGTGGCGCTATTTGAGGAATGGTAGCGCTTGCCATCCGGAACGCTATCAAGATGTCCTTTTCACTCCGTCTGTTGTTTGCCATCACTCTCATCCCAAAGACCATCTATGCGGCGGAGCTGGTGATGGCCATCTCGAACGGCAGCGGCATGCCAATGACCGACATTCGTGCCGAGGAATTGAAAGGCGGGATACTCAAGGAGTTCGGGGATGCATTGGGTGAACAGTTGCATCTCCAGCCGCGCTACCTGATCTTGCCACGCACCAGGGTTGAAGGCGCACTCTTGCGCGGGCACGCCGACTTGCTATGCGACCTGCGGCCCGAGTGGCTCGACAACCAGACCTTCCTCTGGTCCGACGCGATCATCTCGAATCGGATGATTGTTGCCATGCGCCGCGAAAGACCTTTGCCAGCGTCCCTGGATGCCATCGCAGGGCTGCGCGTCGGTACTGTCCGGGGGTACCGCTACCCGGAAGTCGAGCGCTTGCAGCCGGCGATCGCGCGTGATAACGCTGCCAACGATAGCCAGAACCTGGAGAAGCTGCTGCTTGGGCGCTTTGACTTTATTTTCACGAACCGCATTTATTTCGACTGGCAGCGCAAGGTGCATCCTGAACGGGAGCGCCTGGCTCCCTACGACCTGAAGATCACGGACTTTGATACTTACTGTGCAATCCCCGCGCATGGCAAGCTTGCTATCAAGGACCTGAACCAGGCGATTGCGACGCTTAAGGCGCGTGGCACCATCCAATCGATCCTGGCGCGTTACCGGCCGCATGGCCCATCCTGAAATTTCGCGCTTCCGGCCAGCGGGCGCACAAGGTCCACACCTTGTGCGCAAGTATGGTTCGACGAAGTAAGCGACGATGCCGCCAGGTTCGTCAAATTCCTGCCTTTGCTGAGAAGGATGGCCAATGCGGGCAGCAAGATGGCGCAGGCCGGCCGGCTCGAGCTGGCTGCGCCCGCGGCGCATTATCTTCCCGACGGCTATCGGCATTTTCACGACCCGCTGCGGCGCACTGCCCGCGACTCGGGTCCGGGAAACCGCTGGCGTTCATTTCCGAACCTGGCCTGGGCTGGCGCTGTTCCGGCGCAGGGTACCTGGTACTGCAGGACATCATGGAGTCAATTGCGCAAACGGGGCTTGCCGAACATCTCGACCAGCATTTGTTCGCTCGCCTAACAGTCAGAACTGCTCGTTGCGCGCCACGAGTTCACCAGGGGAGCCGAGCAAGAAAATATTGTCGTTCAGCGCCTCTTCGGTTTTGTAGCGCTCATAGGTGGTAAGGGAAGGCAGCAGGTCGCGCACCAGTGACTGCTGGCTCGGGGTGGTTTTGTCCTTTGTCAGCTTGCCGAGCAGGAACGTCTGCACCCGCTCCGACTGATTTGCCATCTGTTCCAACGTCGCCTTGTTCAACTTTCCGTCCCTGAAGTTCAGCGAGACATTGCTGCGCGCGCTGTCGTCAATCTGATGGTATTCATAGTTCTGGGTCTGCGGCGTTCCGTCGAAAAAGGGCGCACTGGATTTTTCGATGGCGGTATGGAATTGGGCCCCCAGGTGTGATTGCTGCGATTGGCTGATGGCGCGCTCGTTGAGCGTTGGGGTCTTCACCGTGGTCGACTGCGAAACATCGTAGGAGAAATTATCCTGTTCCAGCGGCTTGCGCGGATTGCTCGATGTTGGTGTCTGGGTGACGGAAGCACTGAAATCGGAAAGGCCGGTGAGGGTGCTGCGGTCGGAGTTCAGCTGCCAGCGGGAATCCGCAGCAAGCGCATCCTTGCGCTCCTCGCTGGTAGCGGTTCGATTCATGTCCGAGAAAGCGTCCTTGAACATGGCCATCAACCTCTTGTCGCCGTGACCGCGCGACACTGCCTGGTCGAATTGGGCAAGGTAATTGTTGATGGCCTTTGCCTGCTGCTGCCTGGTGCCGACGTGCTCCACGGCGCCCGTATCCACATTCACTTCAGCCTTGCCATCGGGCCCGCCTATGCTCACTTTGCGCCGCGCGTCGTCAATGCTGAAATCCAGGGTTTGCGTGGTGGCGTCGGCTGTCTTCACTTCGGCATGGAAGTCGATGGACTGCACAAACTGGTGATCGAACCGGGTCAGGCCGCCTAACCGTACTTGCGGATTCGGTTCGGCCATTCCGTCAATGGCGGCCTGGAATGCGTCCGCCAGCCCGGCAAGGGCTTGGCGCTCATCATCCTTCAACTCGGCGCTTGAACTGACCTGGAAGATCATTTCGTCATCCACATTGGCCAGCGTCAGTTCAAGCTTGGCGCCACTTCGTGTCGTGACGCTCAGCCCGAATCTGTTGTCGACGGTGTCGGGCAATTTCGCATGGTCGGGCGGAATCACCGAACCGGTGCCGAGCTGCTTCAGGATATCCGCACCCAGCTCATGGTAGCGCTGACCCGTCGAAACCGGGGCGGCGGCAGCGGCGAGCGCTTCCGGGCTCAGTGCGACGATGGTTGACGGCGGCGACGTGCCGGCCGCCGCGTCGAGCCTGGCGACGACCGGATTGAGGCTCCGGCCGGATGCCGGCGCCGCGTAGCGGCTGGCTGGTTGCCAGTTGGAGAGAGTGGAAATTGAGCTCATTCCCACTTAACGGAAATTCATTAGTGAAACTTTAATTGTGACCCTTCGGCATTGCAAAGCGTGCTACCCTACCATTGCTTTTGAGGAAATGTTTTTCGTGCCCGTTTTGCGATCCGCAGCGGGCGGTTCCACAATCCAGGCCGGCTGCCGCTACCCGCTGCGGGCCCGCCAGGATTGGTCCTGCGTCACCATCGCAATTGAAGGAATCTGAATGAGCAAGGGCGAACCACTTCGCCTGCACGTGCCCGAACCGACGGGACGTCCAGGCTGTGCAACTGATTTTACCTATCTCCGGCTTTCGCCGGCCGGCGCCGTGCGCCGTCCCGAGGTTGACGTGGCTCCCATGGACACGCGCGATCTCGCATACTCCCTGATCAGCGTGATCGACGCCGAAGGCAACGCAGTCGGGCCCTGGGTCCCCGAAATCGATATCGAAACCGTGCGCAAAGGCATGCGCGCCATGATGAAGACGCGCATCTTCGATAGCCGCATGCTGATGGCGCAGCGCCAGAAGAAGATGTCTTTCTATATGCAGAGCCTTGGCGAGGAGGCCATCGGCACCGCGCAAGCGCTGGCGCTCAATGTGGACGACATGTGTTTTCCCACCTATCGCCAGCAAAGCATCCTGGTGGTGCGCGACTACCCGATGGTGGACATGATCTGCCAGCTGATGTCGAATGAGCGCGATCCGCTCAAAGGCCGCCAGTTGCCCGTCATGTACTCGGTGAAGAAGGCGGGCTTCTTTTCGATTTCCGGCAACCTCGCGACGCAATATATCCAGGCAGTGGGCTGGGGCATGGCGTCTGCGATCAAGGGCGATACCAAGATTGCATCGGCATGGATCGGTGACGGCGCCACGGCGGAGGCGGACTTCGACACCGCACTGACTTTCGCCCACGTGTATCGCGCCCCGGTGATCCTCAATGTGGTCAACAACCAGTGGGCCATCTCGACCTTCCAGGCCATTGCCGGCGGCGAGGACACCACATTCGCTGCGCGTGGCGTAGGCTGCGGTATCGCGTCGCTGCGTGTCGACGGCAATGACTTCCTGGCGGTGTACGCGGCGTCGCGCTGGGCCGCCGAGCGGGCGCGCCGCAACCTCGGCCCCTGCCTGATCGAATGGGTTACCTATCGCGCGGGCCCGCATTCTACCTCCGACGACCCATCAAAGTACCGACCCGGCGACGACTGGTCGCATTTCCCCCTTGGGGATCCGATCGCACGCCTGAAGCAGTACCTGATCAAGGCCGGCGCCTGGTCCGAGCAGGAGCACGAGGAAACCCAGAAACGGCTGGAGGCGGAAGTCCTGGCGGCGCAGAAGGAGGCCGAGCAGTACGGCACCATGGCCAGCGGCCATACCTTCAGTCCCGCGGAAATGTTCGACGGCATCTATAAGGAATTGCCGGAACACTTGCGCGTGCAACGTCAGCAACTGGGGATCTGAGATGGCGGAAAACACAGTAAAAACTTCCATGACCATGATCCAGGCGCTGCGTTCGGCGATGGATGTGATGATGGAGAAGGATGAAAATGTCGTGGTCTTCGGCCAGGACGTTGGCTACTTTGGCGGCGTGTTCCGCTGCACCGAGGGCCTGCAAAAGAAATACGGCAAATCGCGCGTGTTCGATACACCGATTTCCGAAGGCGGCATCGTCGGCGTGGCCATTGGCATGGGGGCGTACGGCCTTCGGCCATGTATCGAAATCCAGTTTGCCGACTATATCTACCCGGCTTACGACCAGATCGTGTCGGAGGCGGCGCGACTGCGCTTCCGTTCGGCCGGTGACTTTACCGCGCCGATCACCATCCGTACGCCATGCGGTGGCGGCATTTACGGTGGCCAGACGCACAGCCAAAGCCCGGAGGCGGTCTTCGCCCACGTCTGCGGCTTGCGCACGGTGATGCCGTCGAATCCTTACGACGCCAAGGGACTGCTGATTTCTTCGATCGAGAACGACGACCCGGTGATCTTCCTCGAACCGAAGCGCTTATACAACGGCCCGTTTGACGGCCACCACGATAAGCCGGTGGTGCCCTGGTCGCAGAATCCTTTGGGCGAAGTGCCCGAAGGCTATTACACCGTCCCGCTGGACAAGGCGGCCATTTTCCGGCCGGGCAAGCAACTCACCGTACTTGCCTACGGCACCATGGTGTGGGTATGCGAGGCCGCCGCGCGGGAGACCGGCATCGATGCCGAGATCATCGACCTGCGCAGCCTGTGGCCGCTGGACCTTGAGACCATCGTCGAGTCGGTCAGGAAGACCGGCCGTTGCGTGGTGGTGCACGAAGCCACCCGTACTTGCGGCTTCGGCGCCGAACTGGTGTCGCTGGTGCAGGAACATTGCTTCTACCACCTGGAAGCGCCGATCGAACGTGTGACGGGCTGGGACACGCCTTATCCGCACGCGCAGGAGTGGGCGTATTTCCCTGGGCCGGCGCGTGTTGGCGCGGCGTTCAAACGTACGGTGGAGGCATAAAGATGGGTATTCACGTCATCAAGATGCCTGATATTGGCGAGGGCATTGCAGAAGTTGAGCTGGTCATGTGGCATGTCAAGGTGGGCGACGCCGTTACGGAGGACATGATCCTGGCTGATGTCATGACCGACAAGGCCACCATCGAGATCCCGTCGCCGGTGCACGGCACCGTGGCCATGCTGGGTTGCGCGGCGGGGCAGGTGATGGCTGTTGGGGCGGACCTGATTCATATTGAAGTGGAGGGTGCGGGCAACCTGAAACCGCAGGCTGCAAGCGCTGCCGCTGCCGCTTCCGCTGCAGCTGCAGCACCGGGGCAGGCTGCGCCACCGGCGCCGGTTGCCGCTGCTGCGCCTGTGCCGGCGGCGGTTGCTCCTGCGCCTGCTGCAGCCAAGGCCGCGGCGCCGCCGGCAGCGCACGCGTCCACGCCTGCGTCGACCCGCGTTGCGCGTGAGCCCGGCGAACGTCCGCTCGCTTCGCCGGCAGTGCGCAAGAGGGCCTGGGACATGGGTGTTGAACTGCAGTTCGTGCATGGCAGCGGTCCAGCCGGCCGCATCCAGCACGCGGACCTCGACTCTTATGCTGCGCGCGGCGTCCAGGGTGGACCAGCCGCTGTCGCGCGCGGTTATCGCGAGATCCACACGGAACAGGCGATTCCCCTGATAGGGCTGCGCCGCAAGATCGCGCAGAAAATGCAGGAATCGAAGCGCCGCATCCCTCACTTCTCCTATGTCGAGGAGGTCGATGTCACCGAGCTGGAGAACCTGCGCCTCCGCATGAACGAGCAATGGGGCAAGGATCGCGGAAAACTGACGGTGCTGCCGTTGCTGGCGCGCGCCCTGGTGGTTGCGCTGCGCCAGTTTCCACAGATGAACGCACGCTTCGATGACGACGCGGGCGTGGTCACGCAGTACGGTGCCGTCCATCTCGGGGTTGCGACGCAGACCGATTCGGGGCTGATGGTATCGGTGCTGCGCCACGCCGAGGCGCGCGATATGTGGTCCTGTGCCGCAGAGATCGGGCGCCTTGCCGATGCTGCGCGTACCGGCAAGGCCACGCGCGACGAGCTGTCCGGTTCGACCATCACCATTTCCAGCCTCGGTGCGCTGGGCGGGATCGTCACCACCCCCGTGATCAACCATCCGGAAGTGGCCATCATCGGCGTCAACAAGATCGTGGAGCGGCCCATGGTACGGCAGGGGGCGGTAGTAATCCGCAAGATGATGAACCTGTCGTCCTCATTCGACCACCGCGTGGTCGACGGAATGGATGCCGCCCAGTTCGTGCAAACCATCCGCGGCCTGCTCGAATGCCCAGCCATGCTCTTTGTGGAGTAATCAATGAATCAACACACCACTACGCTGCTGGTAATCGGCGGCGGTCCCGGCGGCTATATTGCGGCCATTCGCGCCGGGCAGCTGGGTATTCCGACCACGCTGGTCGAAGCTGCGGAACTTGGCGGCACATGCCTCAATGTCGGCTGCATTCCATCGAAAGCGCTGATCCATGCGGCGGAGGAATTTGAGAAAGCCAGCCATTTCGCGAGCGGATCGGCGCTCGGGATTTCGGTGCAGGCGCCGCGCATCGACATTGGCCAGACCGTGCTGTGGAAAGACGGCATCGTCGCTCGCCTGACCGGCGGCGTGGCGGCATTGCTGAAGAAAAGCGGGGTGCGCGTCGTCAAGGGATGGGCCAATATCGTCGATGGCAAGACGGTCGAAGTGGTTCGCGACGGCGAAAGCCCGCAGCGTATCGGCTGCGAACACCTGCTGCTGGCCACCGGTTCGCATGCTACCGAATTGCCCTTCATGCCGTTTGGCGGGAAAGTGATCAGTGCAACGGAAGCACTGTCGCCCAAGACCGTGCCGGGCAAACTGGTGGTGGTGGGAGCAGGGTACATCGGTCTCGAACTGGGTATTGCTTATGCCAAGCTGGGGGCGCAGGTTGCCGTGGTGGAGGCACAGGAGCGGATCCTGCCCGCCTACGATACGGAATTGATCCGTCCGGTGGCCATTGCACTCAAGGGACTGGATGTCGAGACCCATCTTGGGTGCTCGGTGCTCGGGCTGGAGCAAGGGGGCGTGGCGGTGCGCATTCGAAATGCCGCCGGCGAAGAGTCGGCATTGGCGGCGGACCAGGTGCTGGTCGCAGTCGGGCGCCGTCCGAATACACGCGGCTTCGGCCTGGAAAAGCTGCGCATCGACATGGATGGCCACTTCATCAAGGTCGACGACCAGTGCCGCACCTCGATGCGCGATGTGTGGGCGATCGGCGACGTGACCGGCGAACCGATGCTGGCGCATCGCGCCATGGCACAGGGCGAAATGGTGGCCGAGGTCATTAGCGGCAAGCGCCGCCATTTCAGCCCTGCCGCTATTGCGGCGGTGTGCTTTACCGATCCGGAAGTCGTGGTGGCCGGCGCCACGCCCCAGCAGGCACGAGTGCAGGGGATCGACTTCATCGAGGCCGTGTTCCCGTTTGCCGCCAACGGGCGCGCCATGTCACTCGAATCAAAGGACGGTTTCGTCCGGGTGGTAGCGCGCCGCGACAATCACCTGATCGTCGGCTGGCAGGCAGTGGGCAAGGCCGTGTCGGAGCTATCCGCGGCGTTCGCCCAATCCATCGAGATGGGGGCGACGCTGGAAGACGTGGCGGGGACGATCCACGCGCATCCCACCTTGGGCGAAGCGATCCAGGAAGCAGCGCTGCGGGCGTTGGGGCATGCGCTGCATATCTGATCGGCCTTGTTACTGTTGCGGCTGTGCCGGCGGCTGCGGTTGCTGCTGGTTGCGCTTGGCGATTTCGTTGCCAACATAACCGCCGCCAATCGCACCGACCACGGTAGCCACCTTGCGGCCATTGCCGCCGCCAACCTGGTTGCCGATCAAACCACCCACCACCGCGCCGATGCCGATGCCTAAAGCACTATTCTGTGGCGCAGCGACCGTGGCCGGTGCTGGCGCTTGCGCTTGCGGTTCAGCGGCCGCCACCTGCTGCGCCGGCGGGTAGTTACGGCGCGCCGGCGTCCTGTGCTCCACTACCTTGCGTGCTTCGGGTTCAGGCGCCGGCGCCGAGACCGCAACGGCTGCCGGCGTTGCGACGGCGGCTATCGGGGCGGCTGCCGCACTTGGCATGGTGGTCGCTTGGGAGTTCGGCAGCAGGCCGGCGATGGATGCGGCTCCAACCAGGCTCACGAGCGCAACCGAGGCGGCTGCGGCGATAATCATTGGATGAATTTTGGTGCGGGCGCTGTTTTCCATTTTCTTCTTTCGTGAATTCGCCATCATTGGCGCTTGCTCACTAAACGGCTGGGAAAGGCAAGGCGGTGACGCAAAAAGTGTTTCACGGGTAAGTAAATGTAAGCGGTTGAAGTAGCATATTTGGCAATTCGAGGCAGGAATTCGACCATTCGTCGCAAGCGAAGGACAGCAACCTGCCACCGCTCATAAAATTCAAGCTGGCCAATCCGAGCCGCTTTAGAAGAGAGAATCCATGAGAATTCCCCTGACCGTCCTTGCCTTGTCGCTGTCCGCCATGGGCGCCCATGCCGAATCGCCGTTCAAGTTCGCCGCCACCCCGGGCAAGCTGCCCAAGGACGTGATTCCGCTCCAATATACGGCGCACCTGGTGCCGGATGTTGCGAACAACACATTCAGCGGCTCCGAAACGATTGATGTCGAGGTGAAGCAGGCCACTTCCAGCATCATGCTCAATGCCCTGAACATGGAGATCGACGCCGCCGCCCTGAGCGGCAAGGGATTGCCGGAAACCAGGCTGGACCCGGTGCTCGACAAAAAGGCTCAAACGCTCAGCTTCAAGCTGGCCAAGCCGCTGCTGCCGGGCAAATACACGCTTGCGCTCAAGTTTCGCGGCGTGGTCAATCGTGAACCGCGCGGCCTGTTCTACCTGAAGTACAAGAGCGGCGCGGACGACAAGTCCCTGCTGGCAACCACCATGGAGCCGACCGATGCACGCCGCTTGCTGCCTACCTGGGACGAACCTTCGTTCCGCGCCAGGTTCAAGCTGACCGTGGACGTGCCGGCCAGCTTCAAAGCCTTCTCGAACACGCCGGCTGAAAAGCAGGAAACCCTGCCTGGCGGCCTGCAGCGCGTATCCTTCGGTGTCACGCCAAAGATGCCGAGTTACCTTTTCGTGCTGGTCGCTGGTGAAATGGCGCGCAATGTGGCCGCGCAGGACGGGGTTGAGATCGGCGTTGTATCCACCATCGGAAAGGAGGGTTCGACCCAGTTCGCGCTGGACTCCTCCAAAGAACTCCTGCATTACTACAACAATTATTTCGGCGTGCCTTACCCGCTGGCAAAGCTGGACCAGATCGCCATCCCCGGCATGAACGGCGCGATGGAGAACTGGGGCGGCATCGTCTACAACGAAGCGACCTTGCTGTACGACGCGAAGAAGAACCCCGAGACCACAAAGCAGACCGTATACGCCGTCACGGCGCACGAGATGGCACACCAGTGGTTCGGCAACCTGGTCACCATGGCCTGGTGGGACAACCTCTGGCTCAACGAAGGCTTTGCTTCCTGGATGGGCACCAAGGCGACCGCCCGTTTCCATCCTGAATGGCGTATGCAGCTCGACGCGATGGTGGACCGCGAGAGCGTGATGAACCTGGATGCGCGCGCGACCACGCATCCGATCCAGACCAAGGTCGAGAACGAAGAACAGGCCAACAGCGTGTTCGATGCGATCACTTACGGCAAGGGCCAGGCCTTCCTGCACATGCTGGAGGCGTACCTGGGCGAGGATGCGTTCCGCGAAGGTATCCGGGCCTACATGGCCAAGCACAAATACTCCAACACGACGAGCGCCGACCTGTGGGCGGCACTGGAGAAGGCGTCCGGCAAACCGGTTGCCATGCTGGCTTCAGACTGGACCACCCAGGCAGGCGTGCCCGTTGTAAAAGTGGCGCAAAGCTGCGAGAACGGCCAGCGCAAGGTCACGCTGACGCAGCAGCCTTTCGTGTTGGACGGCAGCCCCGTGCCGACGCGCCAGTGGCATATCCCGGTTGCGCTCGGCACCGTCGGCGGCAAGGTGGAGTACACCATGCTGTCGGGCGCCAGCAGCACCGTGACCCGTCCCGGCTGCGACGGCCAATTGATCGTCGACCCTGACAGTGTCGGCTATTATCGCGTGCAGTACGACGATGCCAGTTTCAATGCGCTGGCTGCGATGGCCACCGGGCTGCCGGACGCCAGCCGCGTCAAGCTGCTGGGCGACGCCTGGGCCATGGTGGTGAGTGAACGCATCCCCCTTTCGCGCTACCTGTCATTGGCCAGCCAGTTCAAGGACGAGCCGCGCCTTGCCGTCTGGGGCGCAATGCTGAACAACCTGGGCAACCTGTATAACCTGGCGCAGGGTACGCCGGAACGCGCCAAGCTTGGCCGCTACATCGCCACGCTGGTGCTGCCGAAGTTCCAGGCCTTGGGCTGGGAAGAGAAGCCGGGCGAATCGGTCGAGGACCGCCAGCTGCGCACTGCGCTGGCCGGCGTATTGGCCCGTACCGGCGACGAGAAGGTGATCGCCGAAGCCCGTGCGCGTTTCCAGCGTTACCTGGCGGATCCGGCCAGCTTGCCGCCTTCCTCGCTGGGCTTCGTGATGTCGGTGGTGGGACGCTATGCGGACGAGACGACCTACGATGCGCTGAAAGGACTGGCACTGAAGGCGCAGTCGGTGGAAGAGCGCAACCGCTTCGCGCGCTCGCTGGCGATGGCGATCGACCCCAAGCTGTCCGAGCGCACGCTGCAAATCGCACTGTTGCCCGACCTGCCGATCCAGCTGACCAGCATGGTGTTACCGAGCGTGGCCTCGGCGGAACACGTCGGGCAGGCCTGGACCTTCGCGGTTGCGAATCGCGAGGCGCTGCTGAAGAACCAGGATTCGGTGGCGGGCAACCGCATGTATTCGGCCATTGTCGCCAGCTCGGTCGACGCCGCCGATGCGGACCGGATGGAAGCCTATGTCAAGGAGCACTTCTCGGCCGACGCTCTGGTCGATGCCAAGCGAATTGGCAACGGCGTCAGGGTGCGTGCCAAGCAAAGGGCGCTGCTCGTTTCGCAGATTGGTCCGGCCCTCGATGAGATGAAATAAGGGCGAGGCCGGGCGACAAGCCGCGGGCTACATTCGGTCCAGGCTTTCGATGCGATTTGAAAGGATCGTGCCCATCCAGCGCAAGGAGTTGGACACGACCTGATCGTTCGGCATGATGCGGCTTAGTATCGCCTGGCTGTTCAACAGGACAGCGCCGCCGTCGGCAGGGTCCGCGACTTCCCAGGCGCCCGCGATGATCGGAAACTTCGTGAGCCACCGCAGTACGACGTCGACTTCTTTCTGGTGGATGAAATCGTATGGCGAATTGTGCATGTCGCCGTGACCTTGCTTCGCATTGTGGAGAATTGCTTGCGCAGTGAGTGGCTTGGCGGGCTTGAAGAGTTGCTTTCCGCCGATCTCGCCGCCCTTGGTGGGGCTTGCCGGCAAAATGCCGCCGACCAGGTGCAGCTTGAGCGTATTGTCGATCTGTCCCATGGCGCGCCCATTGCCGATCGGGCCGTGGATCACGGTTTGAGGCGGAACGGGCATGCCAACTCCCGTGGTGGCATCACGCGGGATGGCCAGGGGGTGCCACAGGATGGCACCCCAGGTGAAATTGGGTGTGCTGGCTTCGGCCAGGTCAAGCACCATCAAGTTGATTGGCCAGGCGCGGGCGTTTCGCGCGGGTTCGGCATGGAATATTGCCATCGTCGTGACCGGCAATAGAAACTGCATGCGCGAATAGTCCTTGCCCAACGCTAGCTTTTCCCCCTTCATTAACTTGCGGATTGCGCCGGCGATAACTGGGGAACGGGTAATATCGTTCCAGGAAATCGCGCGCGGCACCCCGCGCCCGGCTGCCAGCGCCTGCCGGCTTTGATCGTAGATCAATCCCGGGTCCACCATACGTTGAGCCAGCAGTTGGTATTCGGGATCGCGATGCGAGTTTTTCACCATCCAGCCCTGCAGCCTGGCCCTGTCCTCTGCATGAAAGAACTCCATCGAGTCGTTAGATGCGCCGCCGCTTATCTTTGCCGCGGCTTCCACCACTTTGCTGAGGACGACCGCGGTCCAGTTCGCGGGCGGCGTTCCGCTGGCCGTAACCTGGCGCAGTACCTGCCTGGAATTGACGCCCGGCTGCGTTTCTTCGATGCCCAAGCGAATCGTCATCAAAAATCCTGTCTCAGTGCGCAAGCGTGGCAAGCGGCCGTAAAGGCTGCGAAACGACTTGCATGCTGCCTCCAGGATGCTCGCGCCTTGCAGATAGGCTGGGCCGGCATCGCCAATATAGACGCGCTTGTTCTTCGTAATCAGGCGGCCGGCCAGCTTATAGTAAATGACAGCTTCGTGTGTCGATGCTTTCCAGCGTGTGATCCAATCCGATGCACTGTCCATGACGTAGGGATCGTTGGCCGCGCCGGTGCCAGCGAGATCCGGAGCCAGCCTGGTTTCATGAATCAGCTTCTCGATCAGGGCGAGCAGGTGGAAGCCATCCACAAAGACGTTGCCGTTGCGCAGCTTCAAATAGCGTGCCATGATGCCTCCGAGCCGAAGATGGCGCCTGGCGCCGTTATCCATCCTGCCCAGTTTTAGCTGATTGCCAGCGCTGTTTCAAGTATCAATGCAGTATCAAAGCGTCGCTGCGAGAGGCCGCGCTGCGGCCTGCTACTGGAGCTTTACCAGGTCGGCTACAACGTCGAAGTCGCACTGGACGTGCTTCTTTTCAGCACCGCAGATGGCGGCATCGAAGAGCGGCAGCGTGCGCTTGCCGGAGTTGGCGCCGATGATTGAACGCGCGATGCCATTTTTGACGCAATCATCGCTGGGGGACGAGGCGGGCAGGGCGGCCGCATTGAACTCGAACTGGCCGACTGCGTGGACGCGCTTGAACCCTGGCAGCGGAGCGTCCGAGACAGTCATTTTGTCGACCTGGATTTTAAGCTTCGCCTCCGGATCATTCTCAACCGCTGAGTACTGCTGGCTATAGGTGCCGCCGTTGTACCCCTTGAGCAGATCACGATCAGAGGTCCTGACGTTGAAAGAAGCCAGCGTCATCCCCGGCTCGGTCAGCGATGGGAAGTGGAAGGTGCCGGTTTCCATTGGCAGCGGCATCAGTGAGCTGGAAACCTGGTATGCCTTGCCGTCATGCTCCACGTCCAGGCTTAGGCCGAAGCCGGTGATGGTATTGCCCTGGATGCCGAAACTGGCCAGCCCGACTTCCGGTTCACCGGTGCCAGCCAGCTTGATATCGCCGGCAACGCAGTTCATCGTATTGCCCTTGCCCGGCGTTTCCGATTGCTTCGCGTGCGATGTTGCCGTCTTCTGGCCGCAGGCTGCAAGCAGGATCGATGCAAGCAAAATGGCCAAGGGCTTCATGACTATTATTCGTCGAATTCCGAACTCAGGTCCTTGAAGCCCTTACGCACTGCGAAGGGCAGGAATTCGTCCGGCGTATCGAGCACGATCAGGCGCTTTTCCTGAATGACCGGATCGCCCGGCGTCAGATCAGGGCCGCTGTAGCCCAGAGTACGCAAGCGTGCGCTGATTTCGGCAAGCAGCTTATGATCCTTGTGCAAGCCGTCGCTGGCCGGTGCCGCCAGGTCGGCATAAAGGTCGACCACGCCATAACCTTCATCGAAGATGCGCAGGGACTTGATGTCGACGGTGCGGCCATTGCCGTCCACTGCTTTGAAAGGGCCGCTGAGCTGGATATCGGTGTCTTGAGTCATGCCGGCAGCATACACCATTTGATCGGATGCGCCGTAGTGAAAACTCATTTGCCCAGCAAACGAAGGGATTCTTCCCAATCATTCTCCCAGGCATAGAGGAAGTCGTGCGCCTTGAATGCGCGCTTTAACGGTCCGAGCGGAACACGGTAAACGTCGTGCAGTCCAAGCGCCAGGGTGACTGGATTCCATACCGCGTTACGTTTCGATTTGCGGGCGCTGGCTTTGACGCGGGCGCCGTCGTCACCGAAGATCCCAAGCGCCGTATCCAGTTCGCGCGCCAGGTCCAGTCGCACGAAAGCAGAAAAAGCGGTCAATACTTCGGCCTTGCCGATGCCATACTGCGATTCGCTTGTACTTGCGGCCTCACCCTGTGGGGGCGTCGGACGGTTCTCGTGCTTCAGCTTCCCCGCGAGGCGCTGCAGGTCCTTCTTGGGGAAACGCAATTCGTCGAGTGAGCGCCGAAATCCCGGGGCAGGCAATCGTGCCGGCAATTGATAGGCATCTTTCGTGAACGTGATCAGGACATCGTCGCTACCGGCTACCAGCCGTGCGATATCGTCCTGGAAGAAGATTGGCGCCGCATAGCCGCCGTTGGCATCGCCGAACAACTCCGGGTACGCCGCATCGTAATCGAGCCAGATCACCGGTTTCAGGCCGTTCTCCAGCAGGCGGGCGAGGGTCCACGGGGAGCCGGTCTGCTGCGCCAGCCAGGCGCAGGCTTCATCGGTGGTGGCCCTGAAAGGTAATACGGTATCGCTCATAGGTTTTTCTGTAGATTCTGGTGCGCGCTTGTGATTATATCCGTGGCGCGCAGCGCAGCACCCGTCTTTCAAGAGAAAAGAGGGGTGTGGAATCGTCAGATTCGCCTTACTTCAGGAACTGGACCAGCCTGGGGAGTACATCGGCTGTCGCTTCCTCCATCAGCCAGTGTCCGCTGTTCTTGATCACCACGCCTTCGACGTTGTTATCGACCAGGCGGGCCTGCTGTATCAGGAATTGACCCGATGCTTTTTCCCCGGTCAGCACCAGCATCGGCATGGTCAGCGGCGTTTTCATATAGGTCGCAAATTCTTCCGCGTCCTGGGCAAAAGCCCGGAAGACTTCGAAGCCCGCCGCCATATGGCCCGGTTGTGCGTATTCAGCAGCGTAGAATCTGCGATCAGCCTCGCTCAGAGATTTCGTTTTATCCGCCGCGAAATCGTTCCAGAAATGTTCGAAGTAAGTGCGTTCACGCCCTTTGACCAGGGCCAGCGGCGTCTCGCCATAAAAATGGAAATGCCACAAGTCGCGCAATAGCCAGACGTCCTTCCAATTGCCCACACCAGGCAGGAAGGCATCCATCAAGGCAATCTTGCTGACCTCTTGCGGGTACTGCGCGGCATAGGCGTAAGCAACCATCAGGCCAATATCGTGCCCGACCACCTTGGCCGATTTGATGCCAAGGCTGACCGCCAGTGCGTGCACGTCCTGCGCCATGACCGATTTGGTATAGGGACCTTGCGGCAGGCCGGATTGCCCGAATCCGCGCAAGTCGGGAGCAATCACCAAATGCTCTTTCGATAGCTGGGCGATCAGCGGCAACCACATATGGCTGGACTGGGTGTAGCCATGCAGCAGGATCACCGGATCGCCTTTGCCGGCTGCCAGATAGTGGATGCGAACGCCATTTACGTCCGCAAAATTACTCTTGGGTGTTTGCGCGTGAGCGTGTCCGGCGACGCTGCAAAACAAGAGTAAGCCCATGTAAAGCAAATTGCCCATAGTTCGTAGCATGATGATCTCCAGTGGTTGAACCACCAGAATATCCATGCCTGTACAAGCGGCATACCCACTATCGGGTAGTTTGTTTCTATACAATGTTCGTCATTGCAAGAAAGTTCAGAAACGACAATACATTGCCGATCGCGCACGCTATGGAGAGTTCATTGCTGAGTTATAGAAGCTTGGTTTCGGTGCTGGTGCTTCTTTTTTGCTGCGCGTCGTCTCAAGCCCGCAGCTGGCCAGGGGCCCAGATCAACCTGCACCACACCAGCTGGACTGCGCGCGATGGCGCCCCGGCCATGGTCCTGTCGATGACCCAGTCGAAGGACGGCTGGCTGTGGCTTGGCGGCCCGGCCGGACTGCATCGCTTTGACGGAATCCGGTTTGAACAGTTCACACCGGCCAACACGCCCTTATTGACCAGGAACGTCAGCCTGGTCAACGCGTTCGTCGATGGCTCTTTATGGATAGGCTATCGCACCGGCGGCGCCGCAAGGATTGAACATGGACGCATCCGGAATTACAGCGAACCGGACGGCCTGCCGAAGCGCGCGGTATGGGGCATTGAGCAAGATGGCAACGGCCGGACATGGGCGGCGACCGCTCAGGGGATGTATTACCTGGAAAACGATCGTTGGCATGCGTCTCCCACTTCGTGGCGGCTCCCCGCTGATACGTACAAAACCCTGATGCGCGACCGGGATGGCGTATTGTGGGCGCAAGGCGATAGCGGAGTCTACTTCCTCCGGCCGGGCAATACGCATTTCGGCAAGGCTCCAATCGATAGCGGCACTGGCGTCCTGTTCAACCTGGCGGACGGCGCCGTAGTAAGTTGGAATGCCGCCCGCGCCCGTTTCAATCGTTTGTCAGGCCCTGGACAAGATAGTTATCCCTCGTTGTGGGAGCGCTTGGGCGACCCTACGAGCCTGCTAATTGACCACCGGGGGAACCTGTGGGTAGGACATAAGGACGGACTTGAATACCGTACGCGGGATCGGGCGTACCTGACTACGCCACCGCAAGGCCTGAGCGGCCCTGCCGTAGGTGCGATATTCGAGGATAGGGAGGGCAATGTATGGGCCGCCACGTCTACAGGAATCGATCGTTTCCGCGGCAGGCGCTTTGCAAGAATCGAAGTGCCTGAGTCGGCCATTGGCGCCGCCATCCTGGCCGACGACAACGGCGGTGCGTGGGTGGGCGGCTTTCACATTGCTGCAGGCGATGCTGGCGATCCGAGGATTACGCCGTTGTGGCCTGCCAGGCGTGAGGGCTGGGCGGATATGCTGACCAGCTTCACTCGTAGCAGCGATGGTACGTTGTGGGGCGCGTCATATGGCGCGCTGCGGCGTATCCAGGGTGCGGACAATCGCCGAATCGAACTGCCGGCCAGCATTGGCGAACGGGTAATAACAAGTGTGGCGGCTGACCGAAACGGAGAGTTGCTTGCGGCGATTCAGCAGATGGGCCTGTACCGCCTGGATTCCAGCGGCGGCTGGGGGAAAACCGGGGAAAATGGTGAAGTCAATGTAATGGCGCGCTCCGATGCCGCAGGCTTATGGCTTGGATACTTTCCGGGCCGCGTAGTGCACGCCGAGGATGGCAAATGGCAAAGCTACGGAGCAGCCGAGGGCCTTGCGATTGGACTGGTAATGTCGCTGCATTTGCATGGCAAGCACGTGTGGGCGGGCGGGGACAACGGACTAGCGCTGTTCGAGGCCGGCCGGTTCAAGCAGGTCAGCGGCATCAATGGCGAGTCCTTCGACGGCATTTCTGGCATAGTCGAAATGGAAAATGGCGATCTATGGCTGAATGCCACGGCAGGCCTGTTCCGGATTGCGGGTGGAGAGGTCGCCAAGGCGCGGCGGGAACCGGCATACCGCGTGCATTTCGAAAGGCTGGATCAGTCGGATGGGCTGGAGGGCAGTGCGCCGCGCATTACCCCATCGCCTTCGCTGGTGCTCTCGTCGGATTTGCGCTTGTGGATAGTCAGGTCGACCGGCTTGTTCCGGCTGGATCCGGAGGAACAACTGCCGCAATCGCCCGCCTTGCCCCCGATCATCAAGACAATCGGCGCTCCGGGTGAAGGCAAGGCCTTGCAGGGAGATGTTCAATTTGCACCAGGCGTGACGTCCTTGCAGGTCGACTACACCGTCCCTTTGCTGGCCATGCCGGAAAGGGTGCGGTTTCGTTATTGGCTGGATGGGGTGGATAAGGAATGGCAGGATGTCGGCACCCGTCGCAGTGCCTATTACAGCAACCTTGCGCCGGGTGATTATCAGTTCCGCCTTGCTGCCTCAGACTACAACGGCAAGTGGGGCGATCAGCACACGGTGGCACGCTTCACGATCGTCCCGACCATGGCGCAAACATGGTGGTTCAAGGTGCTATGCGTAGCGCTGCTTCTGTCAGGTGCCTACATTGCATATCGCTGGCATGTTAACCGCTTGGCCAGGCAAATGGCCTATCGCCTGCAGGCACGGATGCATGAGCGTGAGCGAATTGCCAGGGAGTTGCATGACACCTTGCTGCAATCGGTGCAAAGCTTGATCCTGCATATCCATGCAGCCGTTACGAAATTGCCGGCGAAAGATATTTTGCGGATCCAACTTGAGACTGCGTTACAGCAAGCAGACGACGTGGTGGATGAAGGCCGCGAACGGATTCGCGAGTTGCGGGGGGCGGATGACCACAGGCTCAGCTTCCCCGATGCGGTGCTGGCTGCAGCGGCCCGCTTGCGAGTTGGTGAAGCCGGCGCGATCCGGATGAAAATGAGTGGCGTGCTTCGCCTGATCGACGGTGCCATTTACCAAGACGTCCTGGCGATTGTGATCGAGGCCATCGCCAACGCCTACAGGCACGCCGGCGCAGGCCGGATCGAGGTCGAATTTCAATACGGTATGCGGGAATTCCGTTGCGTCGTACGCGATGACGGCGTAGGCATACCAGTGGAAGTGCTGAGCGAGGGCGGGCGCCAGGATCACTGGGGAATGCGTGGTATGGCTGAGCGTTCGGCCCGGATCGGCGCCAAGCTTACAGTACTAAGTAGTGCCGGCCATGGCACTCAGTGGCAGTTAACGCTGCCGGCGGCGCTGGCCTATACCCGAAAGGGTGATCAAAACGGCATTTTCAGGTGATACCCTCATGCAGGTGAAAAAAGGAGCGCTGTTATGGAAAGCGAACGCGGCAGGACGATCAGGATTCTGGTCGCAGACGATCACCCCCTGATGCGCAGCGGGATTGCTGCTGTGCTGTCCGCAGATCCGGCATTTTCGGTTGTAGCAGAAGCCGCCGACGGCGATGAAGCCATCGAACAGTACAAGCGCGTTCGCCCCGACATCACGCTGATGGACCTGCAGATGCCGCGCCGCGATGGGATAGAGGCAACTGCGGCGATCTGCAGCTTAGACGCGCAGGCACGCGTCATTGTCCTGAGTACATACGCCGGCAACGTGCAGGTAGCACGCGCCTTGAAAGCGGGCGCGAGCGGCTATATCCTGAAAAACCTGGCCCGGAGCGAATTAGGCAGCTATATAGCTGCCGTGCATGCGGGACAGCGACAGCTACCGCAGCAAGTCGCCTCCAGCCTGGCCAGCTGCTTCCAGCAGGATTCGCTGAGCAAGCGGGAGCTGGAAGTGTTGCGCCATGTCGCCGATGGCAATTCCAACCAGCGTGTTGGCCAGTGCCTGGGGGTGAGGGAAGACACCATCAAAGCGCATATGAAGACCATCCTGCAAAAACTTGATGCGCGCGATCGCACCCATGCGGTGACGATCGCCTTGCGTCGCGGCTATTGGGAAAACTAGAGGAGGAACACCATGGATCTGCAACTCGAAGGCAAGCTTGCATTGATTAGCGGTAGTACGGCAGGAATTGGCAATGCCATCGCATACGCCCTGGCGCAGGAAGGTGCGAATGTTATCGTCAACGGCAGGTCGCAGGCCGGGGTCGATGAGGCGGTGGAGCGCATGCGCTCCGAAACGCGTGGAACGGTCCTCGGCTTTGCTGGTGACCTGAGCCAGCCCGATGCCGCACAGGAAGTGGTGCGGCGCCATCCCGGCATCAGCATCCTGGTCAACAACCTTGGCATCTTTGAGGCGAAGGCCTTTGAGGACATTCCGGATGAGGATTGGCAGCGCTTCTTCGACATCAATGTCCTGAGCGGGGTGCGCCTTGCCCGCCTGGTGCTGCCGGATATGAAGCGGGCCAACTGGGGACGCATCATTTTCATCTCCAGCGAAAGCGGGATCCAGATCCCCACCGAGATGATCCACTACGGCATGACCAAGACGGCGCAACTAGCGGTGTCGCGCGGGCTGGCGGAATCGGTTGCGGGGACCGGCATCACGGTCAACAGTATCTTGCCCGGACCGACGAAGTCGCGCGGCGTCGGCGACTTCGTGGAAGGCATGGCGCGTTCCGCCGAAAAGAGTTTCGAGCAGGTGGAGGCGGAGTTCTTCGACCATGTGCGGCCTACGTCCTTGATCAAGCGCTTCGCCACGCCGCAGGAGGTGGCGTCGCTGGTCGCCTATGTGGCGAGCCCGCTTTCGTCGGCAACGACCGGCGCAGCATTGCGTGTCGATGGGGGTGTGGTCAAGAGTGCGTTCTGACGGGCAATCGTGTTGCCGTAAATATATGCTCGTGCATTATGATTGCGCAAGGCTGCACGGGGAGGCATTGCGCGATGCGCAGTGGCCGCGACGGGCGGATGGAACTTGAAAAACACGATAGGAAAGAAATGAAGAATTTGTTTTGCACGCTGCTCCTGGCCACCCTTGGTTGCGCCAGCGTTCACGCTGCCGATCTGGAACTGGATGACTGCGACGTCCTGCTTGGAAAGAAGTCCAATGCTGCCTACAAAAGCTGGATGAAAGAAAACCATAAGGAAGCTGAAAGCGGTAACCGCGACGCGATCCGCCTGCGCGCGGCGGAAGCGAACAATCGCCTGGCCTGTCATGAAGAAGTACTTACCGGAAGTTCCGGTTGGGGTGTGACGATGACTTCTGCGGACGGCAGCTCGGAATCGCAACTGCCACCCATCATCACCGACATCCGCAAGCATGCTGCCGCATGGCGCGCGCTGAACCAGGCAGTCAAGTACGGCCACCAGGCCGGCGCTTTCGATGTTGGTTACAAGGGTGCGGCCGCGCAACAGGTGATGCGTTATGCGGCCGAGCTGCCGGAGCAACTGGAAGGAGCTTATGCGGATGCGGCTGCGGTCTATGAATACGACTGCGTGCTGAAGCGCCAGTTCGGGCGGCGCGACCGCAATGCAGGCTGTGCTTCCGTCCGTTCCACAAAGGCGCGCCTGCTGCCGCTGGTCGCAGCTGAGCGACGCCAGGTGCTGGATGTATCCGCGCGCCAGTGGGCAGAACAATTGCCGGCCGTGCCAAAGAATCAGTAAGACCGTTGTTGTACGTAAGCCGAAGGCAGCCCGATGTGGCTGTCTTTTTTTAAAGCTGGACGCCGGCAATCCTCGCTATTTTGCGTTGCAGCGCCATTTCGTCCAATGCCTCCGCAGGGAGGTTGCGGAAGATCTCCAGCCGCGTCTTGATTTCGCGGCAGACCGTGAAGAACTCCTGGCGGATCCCATCCACCGGCCCTTGCCTGGCAGCCGGGTCGCGGAAGTTCCAGTTCGCCGATGCTGGCTGGCCCGGCCAGACCGGGCATGGTTCGCCCGCCGCCACGTCGCACATGGTGATCACGAAATCCATCTCCGGTGCGCCGGGCTCCGAAAATTCATCCAGGGATTTGCTGCGCAGGCCATTCAGCGAATCGTCGAGGGCCCTGATTTGTTCAACGGCGAACAGATTCAGCTTGCCGGCGGGCTGGCTGCCTGCGCTGAAGGCGCGGAAACGGCCGCCGCCAACGGCATTCAGCATTGCCTCTGCCATGATGCTGCGGGCAGTATTCTGTGTGCTGAGGAACAGCACGTTGTAGGTTCGGTTGCTCATGCAAATTGTCCAATCATAGCGAAGCAAGGTTACAGTTTCATGACATATTTGTTTCGCTATCAATGCAGAGGAAAAGGTCATTGGACACCCCGGTTCTTGCGCGCTAACTTGCGTAAAAACATAATTGGAGACGAACGTGACCAAACCCTTCTCGCTGTTATGGGCTGCCGCCGTATTGGCCTGCTCCATATTGTCCCTTGATGCAACGGCTGGTGTTCCCTATGCCCCGGTGGCTTTCCAGAACGCGTCGGTACATGATCCTTCCGTGATCAGGACTGGCGGCACCTACTATGTGTTCGGCTCCCACCTGGCATCGGCCAAATCCACGGACCTGATGAACTGGACACAAGTCACCAGTTCCGTCAGCGCGACCAATAAGCTGTTCCTGAACGGTTCCGGCAACGTGTTTACGGAACTGGCGGAGACCTTCAACTGGGCCCAAACGAATACCTTGTGGGCGCCGGACGTGATCCGGCTGGCAGATGGCCGGTACTATATGTATTACAACGCCTGCAAGGGTGATTCGCCACGCTCGGCGCTGGGTGTGGCGGTGGCTGACAAGATCGAGGGCCCTTATGTGAACAAGGGCATCATCCTGAAGTCGGGCATGTGGGGCCAGGCAAGCTACGACGGCACTGTTTACGACGCGCTCAAACATCCGAACACAGTCGATCCAAACGTGTTCTTCGATAATGGCGGCCGGCTGTGGATGGTGTACGGTTCCTACTCCGGCGGTATCTTCATCATGCAGATGAATCCAGCGGACGGCATGCCCCTGCCGGGGCAGGGTTATGGGAAGCGCCTGATGGGTGGTAATCACAGCCGAATCGAAGGCGCCTACGTGATGTACAGCCCTGCAACGCAGTACTACTACCTGTTCAGTTCATTTGGCGGGCTGGACGCCGCAGGTGGCTACAATATGCGCGTGGCACGCTCCACGAACCCGGATGGTCCTTATGTCGACGCCCAAGGGCTGAACATGGCGAACGTCAAGGCGGACCCGGCGAAGCCCCTGTTTGACGATGCCTCGATTTCCCCTTATGGCGTGAAAATCATGGGGAACTTCCTGTTTGAGCGAAGAATTGGTGACGCTGGGACCGGTGTCGGCACCGGCTATGTATCGGCCGGCCACAATTCGGCGTATTACGACGCGGCCACCCGCAAACATTTCCTGGTTTTCCATAGCCGTTTCCCGGAGCGCGGCGAGCAGCATGAGATTCGCGTGCACCAGATGTTCATGAACGCTGACGGATGGCCGGTGCTGGCGCCGTATCGCAATACCAACGAAACGCTGGCGCCTATACCGCGCGGGTTCGTCTTTGGCGACTATATGTTCGTCAACCATGGAAAGGACATTTCCGCCAGCATCAAGAAGTCGAAGCTGGTCACGCTTAATGCGAATGGCACGATCAGCGGGGCTGCATCGGGCACCTGGACGCTCCAGGGCGGCAACCAGGCCGAGATCAACCTGGCCGGCTCGCCGCCATTCAAAGGCGTCTTCCTGAACCAATGGGATGAGACTTCCAAGAGCTATACCGTGGCGTTCAGTGCGACGTCGCGCGACGGCGTGTCCATCATGGGCAGCCGCTTGCCGGCCCGCAGCGACATGCAGGTCGTGCAGGCGGTATACGGCGAACTCAGTCTGGGCAATACCAATGCGGTCACGGGAGATATCGCATTGCCGACCAGTGCCGCGCGCGATTCGGTCATCTCCTGGGCTTCTTCCAATCCTTCGGTGTTAAGCAGTACCGGACAGGTCAGCAGTCCTGCAAGCGACGTGAACGTAACACTTACGGCCACTATCACGAAGGGACACGCGCGCGTTGTCAAAACGTTCGCTGTCACAGTGCGCAAGCTGCGCGGCATGCTTGCGCACTACACGTTTGACGGCAACCTGGGCGATTCGACCGGAACTTTCGGCGCGGGCACAGTCGTCGCTAGCAAAATCGATGTTGCCGGTGGCAGCCTGATTTACGAAGCGGGCATGAAAGGAAGTGCTGCCGTCTTCAACGGAGCAACCGGCGTGCGCTTGCCGGATGGGCTCATATCGAATAACGCCTACACGGTGGCGATGTGGCTCAAGCCTGCGCAGCTGGCTGCTTTCTCGACCACTTTCTTTGGCGCCCGCAATGCCGAGTCGTGGATCAGCTTCCTGCCGAAAGGCCATGACTTTGCCGGCGGGGCGAGCATGCTGTGGTCCGGGACGGCCTGGTATGACGCGGGGCTGGGGATGAACATCCCCGTCGGGCAATGGTCGCACGTGGCATTCACGGTCAAGAATGGGGCTGTCAGCGTGTATGTCAACGGGACGAAGCGCTTCAGCGGGGCGAACTTCCCGAATGTGTTTACGACAAACACAGGCGTGTTTGCGCTGGGCGTCAACTGGTGGGATACGCCGTATAAGGGCTCAATGGATGACTTGCGCATTTACGGTACGGCGTTAAGCGATTCGGAAGTCGCAAGCATTGCGCGCTGATTTTTTGCAGGTACAACGAATGCCCGGCTTTGGCCACCTTCCCAAGCCGCTTTGATTTTTATCAAACCATCGCTGAAAGGCGAAGAACGCAACAATTTTCAGCCGTAAGATCGTCGTAAGGCAATAAGCAGGGCGCCTGGTTAGAGTAGCTGCAGCACGCCGCAAGTGCAATTCGATCACTCCTGACTGGGAACGGAAATGAACGCACGATTGATGCAGCCACTGCAAGAGAATGGAGTCGCCCTGTCAAACGATGACCTCTGGCGCGAGGTTGAACAGTTGCTGGCCAGCCCGACCTTCGCGAAAGCGCCCCGCATGTGCCGCCTGCTGACTTTCCTGCTTGAGAAGAAGCTGGGTGGACATGAGCACGAGATCAACGAATATGCGATCGGTTTGGACCTATTCGATCGCGATGCGAGCACATACGATACAACGCTCGATCCGCAAGTGCGGGTGCAGATCGGGCGCCTGCGAACTCGGCTGGCAACCTACTATGCGGCCACGGAGCATGCGGCGGCGATCCATATTTCGATCCCGATGGGGAGCTACGTTCCTGTCATCTCGCATTCCGGAGCGGTGCCGAAGCTCCTGCGCTACAAGCGAATCCAGCTTGCTCCGTTACGAAACCTGACCGGCCCCGGTGCAAGCAGCAATTTTGTTTGCGGACTTGACGAGGAACTCGGCTCCAGGTTGTTCCAGTCGCTTGGCAATGGTGTGCAATTCAGCGCCGCCGGCACGATGTGCGAAGCCGGCAATGCCAGCCAGGCTCCGAGGCTGGAAGGGAGCGTACGCGTGGAAGACAAGCATGTGCGTGCTTCAATCAGGCTGGTGGAGCCTGTGGCCGGCAGCATCGCCTGGCTTTCGCAATTTGATCGCTGCGGCGAGCTCTGCATGTCATTACAGGAGGAGCTGGCCGCGGCGATCTGTGACGAACTACGGCACTATCTCGCCGACTATCAAGGCGGGATGTTAGCTTCCTGAGGGTCTTCCTTGAACCTGGCCTCAGTCACCGAATTGTAGAAGTGTATGTAGTAATTGAACACTTCGGAATGGTTGCCGTGGTCATTGTAGGTGGCGATCGACAAGCCGTAAGCTCCGTTCTCAAACGGCAGCGACTCGGCATTTTCAGGCTTGGGCGAGATTTTGGTAATGGTCCAGCCATTTACCGATGCATCGTCGTCCAGCACGAAGTTGCATATTGTCGGGCGGTTGATCTGCATGTCGCACCGGTCGGACCGATCGTGGAATATGCCGGAAACCGGTTCGGTGTATGTGTACGTTGCATTGGCATCGTTCTCGATACCAAAGATACTGACAACGATGAGTCGTTGAACAGTTGGTCTGTCAATTGGCTGCATGTATTTCCCTTCTAATGGCTAGAAACAAATTGGAAGTACGAACTATCACGGTAGCCTATCTCTTTAAGTTGTTTTGCTCCTTTCTGGAAGATGACTTGATTCTGCAAGCATGCATTCACCCGCACCCATGGATCAAGGATTTGATGGTTCATTGACTCTGCCGCTTCACCTGCGATCAGTTCGCGGATGTGCGAACAAGTTGCAACCGAAGCCTGTGTGTTTTTCTGCTGTTGCTGGAGCGAAGCCTGCAGCTGCAAGGCTTCGATCAATGCCAGCCTGCCATTGAGGTTCGACGGATTGCTGGCGTAAATCGCCTCGAGGTTCGCGACCGAACGTTTGACTTCCTCTTCCGCCGCGGTCGCCTTGCCACTGGCAAACAGCAGCGTCGCGAGCCGTGTGCGCGCGGTGGCTTCGCGGCGCTTCCAGTCCGAATTCCTGGGGTCGAGAGCCAGGATTGCCTGCAACCGGCGGTGTGAGTCCGCTACCTTGGGCAGCAATCCATCGGGCGGGGAATGGCGTGCGGTGATGCGCAGCAGTTCGAGGTCCAGGCTCGCCAGCTCCACTTGCCAGGCGCGGTTGTTCGGATCCTGCGCCGTCACCTGCATGAGCAGGCTCCTTGCTTCCTCATAATCGCGCAGGGCTTCCTTATCCATGCCAAGCGCCAGGCCGATGCTGGCACGGTGCTGGAGGGCCAAGGCATGCCTGTGCACCCACATGGTCTCGCTCGGGAAGCGTTCACGCAACCGGGTGATCAATTGCATCTCCTGCGCATACAGGCGTTGCGCTTCCTGCAGCTCGCCCGAGGCTTCCTTGGCCGAAGCCAGCCAGGAGTAGCTGCTCGCCAGCTCGACGACGATCGGGTACAGGTCTGGTCTGATGGCCAATACCTTGCGTTTCAGCTCAATTGATTCCACAAATTCAGGAACCGCCAATGCTGGCTTGCCGCGTTTGAAGGCCAGGTTACCGAGATTATTGTGGGCATACGACTGCTCGATCAGCCATTCGGTATTTTGCGGCTCGATCTGGTGCAGCATGTCGGAATAGGTGAGATAGTCCCGCCACGCTTCTCCCGCCGCTTGCCAGTCGTTGCGGTCCTTGTGCATCTGGCCGACCCAGTAGGCGTTGGCTCCCAGGCTCTTGAGCACCTGGATGTCCTTGGGCGCAGCCTGGTGCTGGCGTGTCAGGATCACATTGGCCTGGTTTAGCGCATCAATGGCTACTTTGGAATCGCCGCGCGAACGGCCAACCTCGCCGATTACCTGCAAGCCCTTGGCACGCAAGGTAAGGGCATTGGGGCTCAGGTCCTCGCCATCCGAGCCGCGCAGGTATTGCATTGCCTTGCCGCTGACGCTTTCCAGCAAGTCCAGGCGGCCCAGCGGACGCAGCTTGTCGGCAAAGTCGCCGAGCATGAAGTCCATCAGGCTTTCCGCCTCGTTGCGGCGCAGCTCCGCCGAACGTTTGGCGGCCATGGCGCTGAGTCCAAGGCCCGTGGCCAGTAGAGCCAGGGCGACAATTGCCGACATCGCCAGCACGCGGAGGCGCTCGCGCTGGCGTGCACGCTGGTGCGACGCGCGAATCAGCTCCGACTCATTTTCGGACAGCGAGAGCACGCCGGCGTGCTGCAGGTCGCGTGCTTCATCCAGCAGTTTTCCGTGCGGGAGCAGCAAGTCGGCTGGCCGCCCTTCGTCGCGCCAGCGTGTCGCCTGCTGCGCCAGGCGGCCGCGCGTGCGCAGGGCAACACGGTGCGCCGCTATCCAGTCGGTCATGCGCGGCCAGCGGCGCAGGATGGCGTCGTGCGCGATACCGAAGACTGGATTGCCGTCGGCCAGGTCGCTGACGAACAGGCGCGCTTCGACCAGCGCGCGCACCGCTTCCTGCGCGGCTGTGCTGCGCAGCGCCGACCACGGGGCACGCTGGCTGGTCGCAGTGTCGCCGTCGAGCGAGAGCACAATCAGCAGCGACATGATGTGCGGGATGGTCGCGCGCTGGGCGTCGTCGAGCTCCAGTACCACCTGTTCGGCGCGCTGGCCGATTGCACCCTCAAGATCGCCCAGCTGGTGGAAGGCCTCGAAGCTGAGCACTCCTTGCTCCGTGCGCAGGCGGTACAGCTCCTGCAGGCAATACTGCAGCAGGGGCAGGGCGTCCGGACTGTCTGTCGCGCTCTCGCATAACACGTCGTCGAGCCGCGCATTGGTCAACGGGTCGATACCGAAACTGAGTTTGGCCGCCGCCGCCGGCCGGCGGATGATTTGCGCGATGTCGCTGAAGCCAGGGGCGCCAAGGTCGAAGTGGCCGCCGTGCCGCTTGCCTTCGGTTAGCAAGGCGTATTTGGCGATGCTGGGATAGAAGTCGTTACGGCAGGCGATCACCAGGAGTGCGGCATGGCTGCGTGCCAGTTGCCCCAGCACCGACAGGAAGGCGCGGCGCTCAGTCTCGGCGATGCGGCCTTCGTTGAAAAAGGCTTCGAAGCGGTCGATGAAAATGGCGAATCGCAGTCGCTTGTGGAGCTGGGAGTGCGCTTCGAGCGCAGCTTCCATTCCTGCTATCACCGAGTCGCAGGACTGCTGCAGCCGGATGCCCAAGGAAATAGCGTTCTCGCCAGGGAAGGCGCAGTCCTCGCCCCACTGCAGGTCGAGCAGGGCGCCGGCCAGGCCGGTGAACAGGGTTTGCTCGCCCAGTTCCACCAGGTCGAAGCCAGTCGCAGCCAATACGCCGACTTCGTGACCTGATGCCAGGTCCGATAAGGCTGGAAGCAGGCCGGCCTGGATCAGCGACGTCTTGCCAACGCCGCTGGGGCCGAGCACCATCGTCAGGGAAAAACCGTGCCTGGCCTGTTCCATCACTGTTTCAAGCAGGTTGCGGGTTGCTTCGTCGCGGCCGAAGAAGACATCCGCATGTGCTTCGTCGAAGGCCATCAGGCCACGGAACGGCGAACCAGCTTGCCAGCTCCTGGCGCCTACCGATTCAAAGTCGATCGGGGCCACCGCGCGATAGCCGCGCATGCGGATGGTCTCGATGTATTCGGGGGATTTTGCATCGTCGCCGAGCAGGCGCCGCAACTGAGCGACGTTCTTGTGCAGGGAGCTGTCGCTGTTGACGACGTTGCCCCAGCACTGCTCCAGCAATTCTTCTGCGCTGACCACCGCGCCGCGTGCATTGCACAAAGCAAGCAATACATCCATCGTGCGCGGCTCCATCTGGCGCTTGCCTTGCGTGCCCTCAATCGAGTTGGTGGATGGGTCGATCAGCCATGCACCAAAGCGGAAGGGGCTTCTTGTTCCTTTCAATCCTGCTGCTGCAACACTAGCGTCGGGCATGTCGGAAGATCGCTGGAGGGACGAAGCCGCATGCTAACACGATTGCCCTCAAAAGTTGCGACGCAGAATTGGGCCAATATCGCTTGATACTGCGCTGATACTTGTGTTACGCGAGCGCGCAGTCCTAATCTCAAAACCGAAACACCCGGTTTGTCCCCTATAACATTTCCAGTGAGGGCGTGATGTCAGACAGCTTGCAAAAATGGGTGGGACGGAACCGTCCCCCGCGCGTGCAAATTACCTACGATGTGGAAATCGGCGACGCGGTCGAGAAGAAGGAACTGCCTTTAGTGGTGGGCTTGCTGGCCGATCTGTCGGGCCAGCCACTGGTGCCGTTGCCGAAGCTGAAGCAGCGCCGCCTGGTGGAAATCGACCGCGACAACTTCAAGGAAGTGATGGCGAAGATTGCCCCGCGCCTCGACCTGTCGGTGCCGGACACCTACAAGAAAGACGGCAACCTGAAGATCGAATTGAAGTTCAGCGAGATCGATCATTTCCATCCGGAGTCCATTGCACAACAAGTGCCACGCCTGGCGAAGCTGCTGGTGGTGCGCCAGCAATTACGCGACCTGCTCGGCAAACTCGATGGCAACGATGAACTGGATACGCTGCTCGAGAAGATTGTCGAAAACACGGAAGAACTGAAGGCGCTGAAGGCCGAAAGCGGTGCTGCTTCCGCGGGCGAACCTGCAGCGGAAGAAAAAGCCGAAGAAGTCCAGTCCTGATAGCGCCAGCGCGCTGTTTTCCCTACCATTCAGAGAGAGTCCAAAATGGCCAGCAATCAAGAGGAAGTCCAGGCCGGTGCCAGTACGACCAACCAGGAATCGAGCCTGTTGGATCGCATCGTCCAAGAAGGAAAAATGGCCGTCGAGCCATCGCAAAGCCAGTACGCACGCCAACTTCTTGGCCAGTTCGCCACCCAGGTACTGGACGAAGGCATGAAGAAGGCGCCCGACGCGGGCGTCGTTGCCATGATCAATGAACGCGTCGCACAGATCGACAAGATCCTGAGCGACCAGGTCAATGCCATCCTGCACGACGAGCGTTTCCAGGCGCTCGAAGGATCGTGGCGCGGCCTGCACGACATGGTGTTCGGTACCGAGACAGGCACCATGCTCAAGCTGCGCTTGCTCAACGTGACGAAGAAGGAATTGTTGAAGGACCTGGAAGGCGCGGTCGATCACGATATGAGCGTACTGTTCAAGAAAGTCTACGAAGAAGAATACGGTACGTTTGGCGGCAACCCTTACTCGCTGTTCATCGGCGACTACTACTTCGGCCGCCATCCGCAGGACATCGCGCTACTGGAACGCTTATCAAAAGTCGCCGCGGCTGCGCACGCGCCGTTCATTGCCGCTGCAGCGCCTTCGCTGTTCGACATGGGTTCGTTCACCGAACTGGGCGTGCCGCGCGACATGGCGAAGATTTTCGAAAGCGATGAGCTGGTCTCCTGGCGCGGCTTCCGCGACACGGAAGACTCGCGCTATATCGCCCTGGTGCTGCCGCGCTACGCCGCTCGCCTGCCTTACGGCGCAAAGACCAATCCGGTCGAACAGTTCGCCTTCGAAGAAGATGTGGACGGCAAGGACCACAACAAATACCTGTGGGCGAACTCCGCTTACCAGCTAGGCCTGCGCATCACCGATGCTTTCGCCAAACATAGCTGGACCACGGCAATCCGCGGCGTGGAAGGCGGCGGCAAGATTACGGGCCTGACGGCGCACACCTTCAAGACCGACGAAGGCGACATCGCGCTGAAGTGCCCGACCGAGGTAACGATCACCGACCGCCGCGAGAAGGAATTGAACGACCTTGGCTTCATCGCCGTGGTCAACTCCAAGGGTTCGGACATGGCCGCCTTCTTCGGCGGGCAGTCGGTCAACAAGCCGAAGCTGTACAACAAGGATGCCGCCAACGCCAATGCGGCGCTGTCTTCACGCCTGCCGTATGTATTGGCCGCCTCGCGCTTTGCGCACTATATCAAGGTGATCATGCGCGACAAGATCGGCAGCTTCCAGACCCGCGGCAGCGTGGAGAACTTCCTCAACAACTGGCTGAGCGACTATGTCCTCCTGAGCCCGAACGCTTCGCAGGGCGAGAAGGCGCGCTTCCCGCTGTCGGAAGGTCGCGTCGACGTTACCGAGGTGCCCGGCAAGCCGGGGGCCTATTCGGCCACGGTATTCCTGCGGCCGCACTTCCAGATGGAGGAGCTGACTACCTCGATCCGGCTGGTGGCGCAACTGCCCGCCGCGGCTGCCTGATTGACCATCGATCCTGCGCGCGGCATGCGCCAGTCGCTGCCGCCGCATTCACTTTACGGAGCTTGCTATGTCAGACGTACTGATTCTCGACCTGGGTGCCGACATCAAGGGCAACTGCACCATCACCGGCTTTACGGACAAGATCATCGTCCATTCGTTCTCGCACAACGCCTACCTGCCGATGGGCAGCGACGCCGGCAATACCGAACGGACCCTGGGCCGTGCCGTGCTGTCGGAAATGTCTTTTTCAAAGTCTTCCGACCTGTCCACCACCGAGTTGTTCAAGGCTTGCGTGAAAGGTACGAAGATCGGCCCGGCCAAGCTGAACATCGGCCGGGTGGAGAATGGCGCCTACATGAACTTCATGACCTATGTGATGGATAACGCCATGGTCTCGCAAATGAGCTGCAGCGGCGGCGGCGGTATCCCGAACGACTCGTTCTCGGTGAATTTCACCAAGATCAAGGCCGATTTCACGCAGCAGAAAACCGATTCGACGTCCAAAGGTACCGGTACCTGGAACTGGAACCTGGAGACGATGAAGGCGGATTAACCAGGATCCGCGGATGGCCTGCATCTTTCGGCAGGATCGAGAGATGCAGCGCCGTGTTTTGACTCCCAAAAAATTCATTACCCGATCGCAGCGGTCACGAAAGCATCGTCGCCAACTTCAAGGCGGACGGGCTCAACAACATTTCCGCCAGCCTTTGCTCAAGGTGATCGCAGTGCATACCTCGCTGGACTGGCAAGTCTGAGTACGGTCTCATGCGGAGACAAATCGTGGGCTACATATGCTACCAACTCAACAATTCTTCCAATCTTCAGGGAATTCGCCCGCGGCGTTAGCCGGAGGAGGAACACGAGCCGCTGTTCCGAATCCGGGGCCTGCAGGCTGGTAGCAACCTCCGCAAATTCCGGCTTGTAAACTCCGATGTTACCCACGTGATACTTGTGTAACGTACCGGGCCAACCCTAACATCACTTCAAGCCCTTTTGACCGATGCAGCCTTGAATTGGTGCCCCCATGAAGCTCATGCCAGCGAATTCCGTTTCACCGTTGTTCGACCGCCTCGCGGGAATATCCGATGCGGCAGGTGACGGCCGCTTGCTTGACGCCGACGGTTTGCAGCAGTCGGTGCTGACCGATCTGTCCCGGCTATTCAACTCCCGCAACGGCCTGACGATCGAGCAATTCCTCGGCGACCAGGCGAGCTCCCTGCATTACGGCCTGCCCGACACCTTGCGCCTTTCGCCGCAGTCGGCGGCCGACCTGGCGCAATGGGAACGGGTGGTGGCGCGTGCAGTGGCGTTGTACGAGCCGCGCCTGTCGCAGGTGGTCGTGAAGGTGGAACGCGATCCCGGCAAGCCGGTCGCTGCGCGTATCCGGATCGGTGGTGCCGTGACGCTTGGGCTGCAGCAGCGCCAGGTGCATTTCGACTGCCTGCTCGACGGCCGTGCGGCCTCGCTGGAGCCGGCAGCATGAACCCGAGGGAGAAGCCTGCCATGCGCGCGCAGGACGACCTGCTGGAGTACTACCGCCGCGAACTCGCCTACCTGCGCGTTCAGTCGGCTGACTTCGCGGCGCGCTACCCGAAGGTCGCACATCGGCTGGTGTTGACCGGTGACGAAGCGGCCGATCCGCATACCGAACACCTGATCCAGTCGGTGGCCTACCTGAATGCGCGCGTACATCGCGAACTGGAGCGCGACTTTCCGACCGTGGCTGCCGCCATGCTCGACAACCTGTGTCCGAGCCTGACCCAGCCTGTTCCTGCCATGACGGTCATGCAGATGGCGCTCGACCCGAGCGAGGGCAAGGTCACGGCGGGAATGCCGGTGAAGCGCGGCACAATGCTGTCGGCGACCGCCGCGACGGGAGAACAATGCCGCTTCCAGGTGGGATGGAACACGATCCTGTGGCCGCTGAGGATTGGCGCCATCATGCAGGAGGACGCGCGAACCTTGCGCCTCGACCTGCTGTGCGAAGGCGGTGTCGACGTGGCGGAGCTGGAGCTCGATACGCTGCGCCTGCATTTGTCGGGCGACCTGCTGATTACAATGCCGCTGCACGAACTGCTGATCAGTGCATTGGAATATATCGAGGTGGTCGGCAGTGCGGGCGTTTACCGCATGTCTGCGCACCATTTGGTGGATGTGGGCTTCGCCGAGGATGAAGCGCTGCTGGCGCGGCCGGCGCACGTCCATCCCGCATACTGCCTGTTGCAGGAGTACTTCGCGTTCCCGCGTAAATTCCAGTTCTTCGACTTATCCGGTTTGCGCGGGCGCCTCGGCCGGGGAACCGGCTTTTCGGTCCGCCTGGTGTTCACCCGCAGCGCGGCAGTCTTGTCTCAATTGCGTCCCGAGAACGTGCTTCTGGGATGTGTGCCGGCTCTGAACCTGTTCCCTGTTACCAGCGAGCCGATAGTGCTTGACCGGCGCCACTATGAGTACCTGTTGATCCCGGATCGTCGCCGCGACGCGGTGCTGGAAGTGCATTCGATCGTCTCGGTCAGTGCGGCCGACCCGCGCGGGGAGCGCAGCCTGGAAATCCCTAGCGCGTTCGCTGATGCCGAGCCCGGCGCAGGCGGCGCGGAGGTATGCTGGAGCATGCGGCGCGAAGCCAGCCTGCGCAAGGGTATCAACGGCAGCGACGTTTACCTCGGTTTTGTCGATCGTGGCGATGTGCGCGCGGAACTTGGCGAATTTGTAGTCTACGCCAGCCTGCTATGCACCAACCGGCTGCTGGCCGAGCAGGTCGCACCCGGCACGCGTTTCCGGGGCGATGGAGTCGCCGCTTCGACCTCGGTCCGCGCCGTCTACCAGCCCAGCGCTCAGCGCCAGCCGGCACTTGGCAATGATGCGTTGTGGGCCCTGGTGGGGCTGCTGCGCCTGAATCACCGCTCGCTGGCCGACGGCTCGAACGGGGCTGCCACACTGCGCGAAATGCTGTCGCTGTTCGCCGGCAGCAGTGCGCGCGACCAGTTGCAGGTGCGCGGCATCAAGCGCCTGCACGCCCAGCCAGCTACGGCACGCCTGGGCAGCGAATCTTGGCGCGGGCATTGCCGCGGCACCGACGTCACGCTGGAATTCGATGCCGCTGCATTCGACGGTACTTCGCCGCTGGTGCTGGCGGGCGTACTGGCGCGCTTCTTTGCGATGTACACCACGGCCAATTCTTTCGTGCGCCTGTCCGTGCAGCGCACCGGCGAGACCTGGAAGCAGTGGCCTGCGATGGCGGGGCGGCAATGCCTGACCTGATCTCACAGCTGCGGGCAGCGCCGCATGACTTCAACCTGTTCCAGGCCATCAGCCTGCTGGAGCGCAGCGAGCCGGCGCGCGCACGGGTTGGCCGCGGTATCGGCGCCAATGAAGCACTGCGGCTGGCGGCGCAGGTCGGGATGGCTTTTGCGCCGAGCGATATCGCCAGCCTGGACGAGAGTGCCAGGCCCGGACCGCCGTTGACCTTGCGCACACCAGCCTTGTCCCTGGCCGGCGCGCAGGGACCGCTGGCAGCGGCGTTCACCGAGCTGCTGCTGGCGCGCCGCCGAGCGCGTGACGGCGCCGGGCTGGATTTCCTGGACATCTTCAACCAGCGCCTGATCGGATTCTGGTACCGCGCCCGTTGCAAGCACCACCTGCCGCTGCAGGGCATCGCCAGCCCGGCGCCGCTTCCGCACAGCCTGGATGCACTGTCGGGGCTTGGCCTGGCGGAAGGCGCCCACGGGCCGGGCGGCGAACTGGCATGGTTGCGCCATGCGGGCCTGCAGGGGGCCGCACCGCGTTCGCTGGCCAGCTTGCTGGCGTTGTTACGCGATCGCCTCGGCGTCCAGTTCGAAGGGCAGCAATTCGTCGGAGGCTGGCACCCGCTGGCAGTTAGCGACCGTGCGCGCCTGCAGGGACTGGGCGGCGGCCACCTGGCGCAACGCCTGGGTGGAGGCGGCAGCCTTGGTGCGCGCGCCTGGGACCAGTGCGCCGGTATCGCGCTTGGTGCCCCGGCGTTGGCGCACGAGCGGTTCGCAGAGCTGCTGCCCGGTGGGCGGCAGTGCGGGCTGCTGGCCTGGCTGGTGGCGCGGCACCTGCAGCGCGATATGAAGGTGACGCTGGAGCTGAAGCTGGCAACTTCCCCGAAATCCCGCCTCGGGGCCCGGCAGGCAGATGCCCTTGCGCCGCGGCTGGGGCGCAGTGCATGGCTGTGCGGCCGTGCCGCCCCGGGGCGCCGGGAATGCGAATACCAGGCAGCACGTTTCGTGCTGCCGGCACCGGGGAGCTGAGGCATGGAAGTCGATATCCGCAGCCTGTTGACACGCCTCGACCCGGAATGCCGGCGGGCGATGGATGCCGCTGCCGAACTGTGTGTCCAGCAGACCCATTTCAACGTCGAGGTGGAGCACTTCCTGGCGGCGCTGATCGATGGCGGCGCCTCCGACCTGCTGCTGCTGCTGCGGCACTATGGCGTGGGCGGCGACGCCGTGCGGCGCCAGGTGCAGGACTGCCTGGATGGCTTCAAGCGCGGCAATGGCCGTACGCCGGCGCTTTCGCCGCATTTTGCCCCCTTGTTCCGTGAAGCCTGGCTGACTGGATCCATGCTGCTGGGCACGCAGCAGATCCGCTCCGGCGTGGTGCTGCTGGCCATGCTGGAATTGGACAGCCTGCGCGGCATGCTGATCGAAACTGCACCAGCCTTGCTCGAGATCCCGCGCGAACGCCTGAAGACCGAGCTGGCCACGCTGCTGGCTGGCAGCGCCGGCGGCGCAGGACAGGGCGGAGCAGCCTCGCTGCCAAGTGCAACGACGCCCGCACTGGACCTGTACACGGTCGATATGACGGCGCTGGCGCGCGCGGGCCGCATCGATCCGGTGCGCGGCCGCAATGACGAAATCCGCCAGATCATCGATATCCTGCTGCGGCGGCGCCAGAATAATCCCATCCTCACCGGCGAGGCAGGCGTGGGCAAGACAGCGGTGGTGGAAGGCTTTGCCCAGCGCGTCGCCGACGGCAACGTGCCGGGCGTACTGGCCGATGTGCGCGTATGCGCGCTCGACCTGGCGCTGCTGCAGGCGGGCGCCGGCGTGCGCGGTGAATTCGAACAGCGCCTGAAGTCGGTGATCGCGGAGGTGCGCGCCGCCGCCTCTCCTGTGATCCTGTTTATCGACGAGGCGCACCAGTTGATCGGTGCCGGCGGCAGCGAGGGGCAGGGCGATGCCGCCAACCTGCTCAAGCCGGCCCTGGCGCGCGGCGAACTGCGCACGATTGCGGCGACCACCTGGGCCGAATACAAGAAGCATGTCGAGCGCGATCCTGCGCTGGCACGGCGCTTCCAGGTGGTGAAAGTGGATGAGCCGGTACCGGAAGCGGCGGTCGGCATGTTGCGCGGCATGGTCGCTACGCTCGAGCGGCATCACAAGGTGGAAATCCTGGACGAAGCAGTGCGCGATGCGGTGCGCCTGTCGCAGCGCTACATCGCCGGACGGCAGTTGCCGGACAAGGCGATCAGCGTGCTGGATACGGCCTGCGCGCGGGTGGCCATCGCGCAGGCGGGCACGCCGCCGGCGCTGGAAGCGCTTCAGCACGAGATAGTGCTGGCACAGGAAGGGTTGCGCCTGGCACGCCAGGAGCTCGGGCGCGGCGAAGGCGATGCCGCCGCGGCGGCACAACTGGCAGGCGCGCTGGAACGCCTCGCCGCGCGCCATGCAAGCGTCCTGGCCAAGGTGGGCGAGGAGCGGCACGCGGTCGAGGAGATACTGGCGCTGCGGCGCGAGATCGCTGCCTGTGCCGATGCCGGGGGCAGCGGGGATGAAGAACAGCTGGCGCAGGCCGCCCGGTTGCAACGCTTGCAAAAAGGGCTGGAGGCTATCCGCGACGATGAACCGCTGGTGCCGGTCTGTGTCGATTCGGCCATGGTGGCCGGTGTAATTGCCGGCTGGACCGGGATCCCTGTGGGCAGGATGCTGGCCGACGAAGTGCACACGGTGCTGGAACTGAACGAGCGCCTGTGCGAGCGCATCGTCGGCCAGGACCAGGCGCTGGACGCTATCGCGCGCCGGGTGCGCACCTCGCGCGCGGAGCTCGACGATCCTGGCAAGCCGGCCGGGGTGTTCATGCTGGTCGGGCCAAGCGGCGTTGGCAAGACGGAGACCGCCTGTGCCCTGGCGGAGCTGCTGTATGGCGGCGAGCGCAATATGATCACCATCAATATGTCGGAATTCCAGGAGGCGCACACCATCTCCAGCCTGAAGGGGGCGCCGCCCGGCTACGTCGGCTATGGCAAGGGTGGCGTGCTGACCGAGGCGGTGCGCCGCAGGCCCTACAGCGTGGTGCTGCTGGACGAGATGGAAAAGGCGCACCCGGACGTGCTGGAACTGTTCTTCCAGGTGTTCGACAAGGGCACCATGGAAGATGGCGAGGGCGTGCCGATCGACTTCAGGCATTGCATGATCCTGCTCACATCGAATGCAGCGCAGGATGTGATCACGCGTGCCTGCCAGAATGGCGTGGCGCCCGATCCCGCCGCCCTGGTGGAGCAGCTGCGGCCGGCCTTGCTGCGCCAGTTCAGCCCTGCCTTCCTTGGACGGGTGGTGCTGGTCCCGTACTACCCGCTGGACGATGCCGGCATCGGCCTGATTGTCGACATGAAGCTGGCCCGGCTGGCCGAACGCTTTGCCGCCCACCATCATGCGCGTTTCAGCTGGGACGATGCGGTAACGGCTGCCATCGCAGCGCGCTGCACGGAGGTCGACAGCGGTGCGCGCAATATCGATTTCATACTGACCCAGACCGTGCTGCCGCAGCTTGCCAGCCAGGTCCTGGAACGCATCGCCACCGCCTCGGCATTTTCGGGGGTGCACATGGCAATGGCGGGCACGCAATTTTCCTACATTTTCCGCGATAGTCCGATCGGGAGGGTGGCATGAACACCGGTTTTCAACAGGCCGGCGGCCTGATGCACCTGACGTCGCCGTTCGGCGCCAACGACCTGCTGCTGGATAGCCTGGCGGGCAGCGAAGGCTTGTCGGAGCTGTTCAAGTTCACCCTGCATATGCGCTCTTCCAGCACCAGCCTGCGTGCGGCAACGGCCGTCGGCAAGGAAATGACGGTGAGCATCGGCGGGTCGGGCGGCACGCGCCATATCAGCGGCATGGTCATGCGTTTCGTACAGAGCGGCCAGGATAAGGATTTTTCGCTCTACGAGGCGGAACTGGTGCCGACGCTGTGGAAGCTGACGCTGTCGCGCGACCGCAAGATTTTCTCCAATCTCGGCGTCGATGCCATTATCAAGGATGTGCTGACTGCCTTTGGCGTGGCATTCGACTCCCGGCTCAGCAAAAGCTACGCGAAGCGTGAGTATTGCGTGCAATACGACGAAACCGCTTTCGACTTCGTTTCGCGCCTGATGGAGCAGGCCGGCATCTGCTACTTCTTCACCTTTGGCGCCAGCGGGCACACCATGGTGCTGGCCGATACTTCCAGCCAGTTTGCCGACTGCAGCGGTGGCGCCAAGGTGCGCTTCTGGCCTGAAACGGGCATGCTGCGGCCGGTCGATGCGGTCTCGCGCTTTGCCCACGAGCACCGCATCGTGCTGCAGCAGGCGACAGTCAGCGATTACGATTTCGATACGCCGGATACTTCGCTGGAGGGCGATTTCTCCGCCACGGGCGGTGTTGGCGCCAGCTACGAATTCGCCACCGGGCATGCGACGGTCGACGCAGGCCGGGCCCTGGCTCAACTGCAGGTGGAGGAGAGCCAGTGCGCCTCCGAAGTACTGCACGGCGACAGCTTCTGCTACCCGTTCAGTGCCGGCACCCGTTTTACGCTGGCCGGGCACTTCGTCGCTGCCTTGAATGCCTGCTTCGTGCTGCGCCGGGTACAACATACGGTACGCGGCGACTTGTACAGCAATGCCTTTGAAGCATTTCCGGCCCCGGTGCCATTCCGTCCGCCGCGCCAGGCGCCGATTCCCCGTGTCGCGGGCTGCGAAACGGCCGTGGTGGTTGGGCCATCGGGGGAAGAAATCTGGACCGATAAGCATGGACGCGTGAAGGTGCGCTTCCCTTGGGACCGCGCGGCTGCCGACGACAAGCGGGCGCCGTGGATACGGGTGGCGCAGGCCACGGCGGGCAAGGGCGTCGGCGCCTTCTTCCTGCCTCGCGTCGGGCATGAAGTGGTGATCAGCTATGTGAACGGCGACCCTGACCGCCCGCTTGTGACCGGGAGCGTCTATAACGGCAACAACATGCCGCCGGCGACGCTGCCCGCCAACCAGACCCAATCCATCCTGCGCACCCTGTCGTCGAAGCAGGGCAGCGCCGGCAACGAACTGCGCTTCGAGGACAAGAAGGACGCCGAGCAGCTCTACCTGCATGCGCAGAAGGATATGGACGTGGAGATCGAGAACGCGCTGACGACCACGGTAAAAAAGGGCGCCGAGCTGCGCACGCTGGAAGAGGGCGACCGCACCATTGTGCTGAAAAAAGGCAAGGAGTTGCGCCAGGTGGCCGGTACGCGGGAGCTGGCTGTGACAGGGGCCGAGAGCCATGCGAACCAGGCAGCTTTCACCCATACCGTCAAAGGCGACTACCAGCTCACGGTGGATGGCAGCCTGACCATCTCGGTCAAAGGCGGCATCAAGCTGGTATCGGACGACAGCCTGGCGCTGGAGGCGGCGAAAGCACTGTCGGCCAAGGCGGGCACGGAATTGAGCAATAAGGCAGGCACCGCGCTGCAGTGCGAAGCCGGTACGGACTTGAGCAGCAAGGCCGGCAAGGCCTTGCTGCTGCAGGCCGGCCTGCAGATCGACCAGAAGGCGCCGATCATCAACAGCAAGGCCGATGCCACCCAGACCGTGGAAGCGGGCGCGGTGCTGACGCTCAAAGGCGCGATGGCGAAGGTGAACTGAATGGAAGCGCAACTGCAGGCAGTGAACGAAAGCCCGGCGCCGACCGTGGTCGAGGAGCACGATGCCGACGGCAATGTGCTGCTGCGCAGCGCCATGGCCAGCGGTGTGCTGCATGGGCCGCTGGAACAGTTCTGGCCCGGCGGCCAGCTCGCAATGCAGGCCAATTTCGAGAACGGCAAGCTGCACGGTCCAATGACGCTGTACGACGCCGACGGCGCACTGGTGCAGCGCAGCGCCTTCCAGCGCGGCCTGGCGCATGGCGTGGTGGAGACTTATGTGCATGGCCGGCGCGTGATGGCACAGACCATGGCCGAAGGCATTGCCTGCGGACCGTCGCTGTCGTATGACGAGGCGGGCCAGGTCACGGCGCGCCTGTCGCTGCAGTCCGGCCAGATTGAAGGACCCGCGGCCTTCTTCCACGAAGGCAGGCAGGTACGCAATTCGGTGTACCGGGGCGGTTTGCTGGAGGGCGAGTCGGTCGACCTCGACGCCGAGGGCCAGGTGGTGCAACGCTGCAGCTACCGCGCCAACCTCCTGCATGGTTCGCTGCGCCGCTACTGGCCGAACGGGGCGCTGATGGAGGAAGTGCTGTACCACGACGGCGTGCCGGTGGGAATACCGGTGCGCTTCAATGCGCAGGGGGGGCGCCTGGGCAATGCCGAGGCGGCGCCGGCCTTGATGGAGCGCATCAAACGACTTTTGAGGGGCGAATGATGGGACAACAAGTATGCGCTGGAGCGATGCTCAAATGCTCGTTCGGGATGGCGCCCGGCACGCTGATGGTGCCTCCGGCCAGCCAGGTCATGTCGACCATGCCGGACGCGAATGTAATGGACTGCAAGCCGATGGTGAACATACTGCCGTTCGGCATGTGCACCTCGCTGGGCAACCCGCAGGTGGCGGCTGCCACGGCGGCGGCCCTGGGCGTGCTGACGCCAATGCCGTGCGTGCCGATGACCAGCGCACCGTGGATGCCGGGTTCGCCCACTGTTTTGCTGGGCAAGCTGCCGGCACTGAACAATGCCTCCAAGCTGATGTGCATGGCCGGCGGCGTGATCGAAGTATGCATGCCGGGGCAGGCGACGGTGGCGGTCCCCTGAGCTGCAATTCCAACTGACAGGTGCGATGATGGAATACCGATTGAGCCTTACTCCCCGTTTGCTGGCGGTCGGCCTGTGCGGCGTGTTGGCCTTGCTGGTGCTGCTGTTTGCGCTGGGTTTCCAGGTCGGCCTGCGCATGTCGGCGCAGACCGCGGAGCCGCCGCAAGTGCTGGCTGCTGCGCCGCAGGCATTCAAAAACGTCGAAGCGGCGACGCCGCCAGCGGCCGGGCAGGAGTCGCCATGAACGCGCGCCTGGCCTGGCTGGCGATAGTGGCTTGCCTGCTGGTCGCGCCGGCAGCGCTGGCTGCCAATGCGGCGCCAGCGGCGGCATCGCCGCTGGTACGGACCGCCGACGGCCGCCTGCTGGCGCCCGAAATCGCGCGCATCGTCGAGCGCGGCGAACTGGTTGTGGCCATGTACCAGACCGACAGTCCGCCGTTCTACGCGCAGAAGGATGGCGTCCTGCGCGGCATCGATATCGACCTGGCGCAGGCAATCGCCGGTGAACTTGGCGTGAAAGTCCGCTTCGACCGCACTTCAGCCACTGTCGATGCGGTGGTGGAAATGGTCGGCAACGGCCAGGCCGACCTGGGTATCAGCCGCCTCGGCCGTACACTGCGGCGCAGCCAGATGGTGGCGTTCTCCACGCCTTACCGGATGCTGGGCCACGCGATGCTGATTCACCGGGTGCGCTTCGCCGAAAAATACGGCAAGCAGCCGCTCAAGGAAGCACTGCGCAGCTTCGAAGGACCGCTGGGCGTGATTGCCAATACGTCATGGGTGGAGTTTGCCCGGCGCGACTTCCCGGCAGCAAAATTGCAGCCATATCCAAGCTGGCAGGCGCTGGTCGAGGCGGTGCGCCATGGCGAAGTGCTGGCGGCCTATCGCGACGAGCTGGCCGTGCGCGAGGTGCTGGAGCAGGACCCGCGCCTGGCCCTGAGCCTGCGTACCGTGACGTTTACCGACGCGCAAACCGCGCTGAGCGTGATGGTTGGCGTGCGCGACGGCACCTTGCTGTCCTTCGGCAACGAGGTGATTGCGATGCAGGCCAGCCGGCGCAAGCCTGAAGAGCGGAGAATGAAACCATGAGCTCCCTGGTACAACCGGCAGGAGCGCCGCCGGCCGCGGCATGGCGCCGCGTGCAGTCCCTCGCCACCAATCCGCTGGTGGTTCTCGCTTGCGTGCTGTTGGGCGGGACGATCGGCTGGTCGGCGCCGGCTATCGGGCAGCGCCTGGCGCTGGTTGGCGCCATTTACGTCAATTTGCTGACCATGGTGGTGCTGCCGTTCATGATCTCGGCCGTGGTCCTGAGCTTGCAGACTTTGTACCGCGAAGGCGGGACCAGCAGGATCGCCCAGCGCGTGGTGGCGGTTTTCGTGCTGCTTGCCTTGGCGGCGGCGATGCTGGCCACGGCGGGCACGCTGGCCATGCATCCGGGCGACAACCTGTCCGATGCCACCCGGCTTGAACTGGGGCAGATCGTCGGCGGCGCCGCCGACCAGACCAACACTGCCATGGCCTTGCGCCAGCCGGATTCGCCGCCGGCAACGGTCAATGCGCAGGAGATCGTGCGGCGCCTGGTGCCGTCGAATATCTTTGCCGCCCTGGCCGAAGGCGAAACCCTGAAAGTGCTGATCTTCGCGCTGCTGTTCGGGATGTCGGTGGGCCAGGTGCCGGAACGCATAGCCGGCGGCCTGCAGCAGGCGCTGCAATCGGTGTACGAGGCCTGCCAGACCTTGACGCGCTGGATCAACCTGCCGCTGCCCCTGGTAGTGGTGTGCATGACGGCGGGCCAGGTGGCGCATACCGGCGTCGCCGCCATGGCTGCGATGGCCGGTTACGTGGTGAGCTTCCTGTTCGCCAGCGTGCTGGTGATCTGCCTGGCCCTGCTGCTGCTGCGCCAGCGCGCAGGGGGCGAATTGCAACCCGTCCTGAAAGCCATGCGCGAACCGTTTGCGCTCGGGGTGGCCACGAACAGCAGCGCCGCCTGCATGCCGGCGATGGTGCAGGCGTTGGCCGGGCCGCTGGGTTTTGCGCGCACCCGCGTCGAATTGCTGGTGCCCCTGTGTACGGCCTTGCTGCGCGCCGGACCGGTGGTGTATTTCGTCAGCGGCACCATGTTCATCGCGGCGCTGTACGGCCGCACGCTGGGGGGCGGCGAACTGGCGCTGCTGGCCGCGGTGGCTGCGCTGACCGGTTTCGCTTCGTCCGGCATGGGCGGGGTGGCGACAGTTGGGCTGATGGGCACGGTATGCGCCTGCCTGTCGCTGCCGTTCGAGGCCGCGTTCGTGCTGTTCGTTGCGGTCGACCCGCTGTGCGCAATGGCGCGTACTGCGGTCAGCGTGCTGGTGAGCTGCGCGGCGGTATCGCTGATCTGCGCACGGCCACTCAGTTTGTGAGGGAAACACCATGAAGCTGCTCCAGGCGATCCTGCACCAGCCAGCGGTCCTGTTGGCCGCCATGCTGCTGGGCGCGTGGTGCGGCCTGGCGTGGCCGGGAGCGAGCCCCGTGCTGGCGGCGCTGGCAGCGCTCTACCTGTCGCTGGTCCAGGCAGCCACGCTGCCGTTCCTGGCCCTGGCGGTGTATTTCGGCCTGCAGCGCAGCGTTGCCGGCGGCGCGCCGTGGGGCCGCTTCGCCTTGCTGCTGGCGGCCGGCGTGGGCGGCATGTTCCTGTGCGCCCTGGCGGGAGCCTTGCTGACCAGCGCGGCGGCCGGCGGCGCCGGCATGGCGCCCGGGCAGGCGGCAGCACTGGGACGCTTGACGCTGCAGGCCGAACTTGCCGCCCCGGTCAGCCTGCGCGGCGCCGACGCGGCGCAAGCGGCAATGCCCGTGGCGCCGGACCTGGTGCCGTCCAACCTGTACGCGGCGCTGGCAGCGGGTGCCGTGCCATCGGTGCTGGTGGGCGTGCTGCTGTTTGGCGCAGCCGTCGCCGCGCAAAAAATGGAGCGCGCAGCGCATCTTGGCCATATCCTGGAGGCCGTCTATCGCGGCCTGGAAGGGGTGATTGGCCTGGTCAATCGCGGCTTGCCGCTGATCGCCTTTGTGCTGGCGGCGGCAGCCGTCGGCGCTGCCGGCAATGAAGCCGGCCTGCTGGGCGGATTCCTCGCCAGCTGGGGTGTGGCGGCGCTGCTGGCAGCAAGCCTGGCGCTGGCCGCCCTGTGCTGGCGCCTCAAGTCGGCCCCGGGTCCGGTGCTGTCGGCTTTGCGCGCGCCGCTGACGGTCTGCCTGTTCTCGCCGGTAGGTACCGCTGCACTGCCGGAATTCATCGCCGCGCTCAGCGGGAGGCTGGGCTTTGCGCGCGGCAGCGTTGAACTGCTGGCGTCCGCGTTCCCGGTGTTCGTGCGCAGCGGCGAGGCGCTGTTCTACGCGGTACTGGCGGTGTATGCAGCCAATCTCTATGGCCACGCGCTGGGCGCGCAGGAGATCGTGCTGATGGCCATCTTGTCCTGCTGGTTCACGCTCGCGACCAGCGGCCTGCCGGGCGCGAAGGCAGCCCTGTGGGCTGGGGTGCTGCAAGCGCGCTTCGGCCTGCCGCTCGATGCCTTGCTGCCGGTGATGGTGGCTGTGGAATTGCTGTGTGAAGGCACGCGCAGCCTGGTGTCCTACCTGGCTGCCGCCGCGCTGGTTGCCTTGTCGACCGAACCCGGGCGGATGCCGGCGGCGGCAGCGGGCGGCAGCGCCGCAGCGGCACCGGTGCTGCTGGTGCTGGGGCGGCGCGAGGCGGTCCTCAGCCTGCTGCTGCTGGGCGGCACGTTCCTGCTGGTGTTCTGCGCCGGCATGGGCGCCGGACTGCGCAAGAACCTGCTGGCTACTTTTTAAGGAGGCGCCATGAAACATGCGAAGCCTGCCGTCCCCTTGCTGGCGGCTATCCTGCTGGCCGGCTGCAGCACGCTGGCCAACCTTGCCGGCGGTCCGCGGCCGCAGGCACCGCGCTGGCAAACGCTGGCCCTGGCCGCTGCCGACAACGCCAACGGCAATAGTGCGCTGGCGGTCGACGTGGTGCTGGTCAAGGACAAGAGCGTGCTCGAGACGCTGGCCGCGATGCCTGCCGCCCGCTATTTTGCCGCGCGCGCCGACCTGCAGCGCACTTTTCCCGAGGCCCTGACCGTGCTGGCGGTGGAAATAACGCCGGGCCAGGTGATTCAGCTCGAGCCAAAGCGCTTCGGCGCAGAACGTGCCTGGGCCGCGCTGGCCTTTGCCAACTACGCCGTGCCGGGCGAACACCGCGCGCGCCTGCTGCTTGACCGCGGCGGCTACGTCCTGCAATTGAACGCCCAGGGCTTTGTCGCGAGCGACATCCAGCCCGGTACAGCCCACTAGAGGAGGAAAGTGCCATGGCCGAAGCACGCTTATCCGAACATATCCAGTGGCATGAGGGCATGCTGCTGGCGCCCCAGCACTTCCAGCAGGAGAGCGCGCGGGTCGACGCCCTGGTGGGCTGGCAAACCCTTGCCGGCCAGCCCGCTGCCTGGGGCGTGCGCCGCCTCGAGGTTGACGAAGCGCTGCTGGGCAATGGCCTGCTGCGCATCACTGCCATCGAGGCTATCCTGCCGGACGGCATGGCGGTGCATTACAACGCGGCGCTGGCGCAGGGCCATGCGCTGGAACTGGACCTGGCGCCATACCGCGGCGCCATGGAGCAGCAGGCAGTGCCGGTCTACCTGGCGGTGGGCAGCGCGCGCTCGCTGCGGCTGGCGGGCCAGCCGGCCCGTTTCCGCCGCATCGCCGGCAGCCTGGTCGAAGACGAGGTGTCGGAGGCACTGGCGGAAGAGGTGCCGCGCATGGCGTCGAACCTGGCGCTGATGGCTGGCACGGTGCCTGGCGCAGCCTACGTTTCGCTGCAGCTGATGCAACTGCTGCGCGAGAACGAAGAGGTGCGGCGCGCCCCGTTCTGGCCGGCGCAGCTGGCGGTGGCGCCGCAGGCGCCGCTGCTGGAACGCGCCAAGGCGCTGGCAGCGCAGATGCGCAGCAAGGCGCTGTTCCTGGCGCGCCAGAGTGCAGCCGGGTCGTCGCTGCCGGAAGAAAGGCTGGCCTTGCTGGAACTGCGCTCGCGCCTGGCCAGCCTGACGCTGCACCTGCCGCTGCTGGAAGCGGCCGTCTTTGCGCCCCAGGTGCAGCCGCTGCCGCTCTACCTGGCCCTCTGCGCGCAACTGGGCCCGCTGTGCGCGCTGCGCCCCGGCGCCGTGCCGCTGGTGCCTCCCGTGTACGTGCACGCCGACAGCCACGGCGCTTTCCAGCAAGTGCTGGACAACCTGGAGGACCTGGCCTGCGAGGTGAGCCAGGAATGGCGCAGCCACACCTTCCGCGACGAGGGGCGCGTATTCGCCTTGCCGATAGAGGAAGCCTGGCTGGGCGCGCGCCTGGTCGTCGGCTTGCGCGGCCAGGACGAGCGCGGCCTGCAGGACTGGATGGAGCGCGCAGTGATCGGCTCGCGCACCGTTTCGACTTCGCTGGCCGAACGCCGGGTGCCGGGTGCGGCCCGCTGGTCGATCGACTGCGCACCGGAACTGGGTTTGCGCGGCGGCGCCGGCTGGAACCTGTTTGCCATTGAAGCCGCGCCGCAGTTTATCGTCGCCGGCCAGGACCTGCTGCTTAGCAACCTGCTGGAACATTCGCAAGCAGGGCGCCCGCGCGAAGTGGTGCTCTTCGTGAAAGACTGAACATGGCTACCCACGACACCAGTGCCGGCGGCGACGACTTTGCCTCGGCCCAGTTGCGCGCCTTCGTCGGCGTGCTGCAGCAGGAGGTGGCCGCTGCCGTGCGCCTGGGCGAAGCGGACGGCCGCGCCGGCGCCGATGCGCTGAGCCAGCGCCTTTGTGCCCTGATCGAGGAACAGGCGCGCGAGGCGGGCCGGGTCGCCGGCCGCAGCGGCGCCGACGCGGCGGCGCAGGCGCGCTACCTGAAGGCGGCCCTGGCCGACGAAGTGCTGCTGCACACCGATTGGGCCGGCCGCCAGTATTGGCAGCACGTGCTGCTGGAGGCGCTGCTGTTCCACAGCAGCCAGGCCGGCCAGCGCGTGTTTGCCGACATCGACCAGCTGCTGCGCGAGCGCGAGCCGGCCCAGCGCAGCCAGGCGCGCATGTTCCTGCACGTGCTGGCGCTCGGATTCCAGGGCAGCTATCGCGACGGACCGACCTTGGCCCCGCTGGCCGCTTACCGCCGCGAACTGTTCCAATTCGCCTACCAGCGTGCGCCGGGGCTGGGCGGGCGCGACGCGGTGCTGAGCGACCAGCCCTATGCCAGTACGCTGGCGCACCTGGGCACGCGGCGCCTGGCGAGCCTGAGCCGGCGCTACCTGGCGCTGGGACTGGTGCTGCTGATCCTGCTCGGCCTGTCCGAGGTGTTCTGGCTGTGGCAATCGTGGCCGGTGCGTGACGCGCTTGCGGCGCCGGCAGTTGCCTGGTCCGCCGCACCGGCGGCAAGGGGGCTGCCATGCTGAACTTCCTGTCCGATAACCTGGCCATCGTCAGCCTGCTGCTGGTGACGCTGCTGGTATTGGCCCTGCTGGCGGTGGTGGTCAGCGCCGCGCTGCGCGGGCCCGGCCAGCCTGCCGGCGCCGCCGTCGCAAAACTCGGCAGCGATTCGCTGCGCCAGTCTTTCCGCACCGCGCTCGAGCTGATCGAGGGCAGCCTTGCCACGCGTGCCGAACGTTACAAGCTATGCTGGACGCTGGTGCTGGATGAAGGCAGCGGCGCCGGGCTGCCGCTGGCGCAATCGGGCCTGCCCAGCGCACTCAGCGCCGACAGCAGCCAGCGCGCCGCAGCGCTCGGGGTAAGCTGGCATTTCTTCGACCAGGGCGTGGTGGCGCAGTTGCAGGCCAGCCAGCTCGGTTCTCCCGATCCGGACATTGCCGCCAATACCGGCATCTGGGACGACTTTATTGCGCTGTGCCGCAAGTACCGCCCGCAGCGGCCGTTCGACGCCATCGTCCTGGCCCTGCCTTGTTCGGCCCTGCTGGCCGGCGATGCGCAAGGCCAGCAGGAACTGGCCGCGCGCGCCAAGGCGATCCACCGCCGCCTGTGGCTGGCGCAAAACCGGCTGGCCCTGCGCTTCCCGCTGCACCTGGTCATCACCGAATGCGAGCAGGTGCCCGGCTTTGCCAGCTTTGCCGCCGCCTTGCCCGAGGTACTGCGCCGCTGCATGCTGGGCTGGGCCGCGCCGTATGAAGTAGTGGCGCCGTTCCGGGAAACATGGGTCGACGCCGCCATGGACCAGGTGACCGGCAGCGTAGCCGACGCCTGCGCCGAACTGTGTGCGCTGGAGGGCGGCGATGGCGGCAGCTCCGCCTATTTCCTGCTCCCGGCGCAGCTGGAACGCTTGCGTGCCGGCTTGAAGCTGTTCTGCGGGGAGCTGATGCGCCCCAGCGCCTACCATGAGCCGTTCCTGTTGCGCGGCATCTTCCTGAGCGGCGATTGCAGCGCGGCCATGCCGGCGGGCCAGGCCCGGGCGGCGGAGCAGGGCGGCACGGCGGCGCTGGAGCAGGCGCCGGGCATGCCGGCCTTCCTGCGCGATATCTTCGAGCGCAAGATCTTTCCTGAGATGGGCCTGCTGCGCGGCGCCTCGCGCCTGCGGCGACCGGCGCTGAGCCGTGCCGGCCAGCTTGCGCTGTGGGCGCTGCCGGCGGCGTGGAGCGTCGGGCTGGTGGTCGCCACCATCCAGCTGTCGCAGCAAGGCAGCGCGGCACACGAGTACCTGCAGCGCCAGGCGCTGGCCGATGGCGCCGCCGACACGCCCAGCGCGCAAGCCGGCCAGCAGCGCACAGTCGACGCCTTGCGCAGCCTGGAACAGCTGGGGGCGCGCCGTTTCTCCTCGGTCTTCATGCCCGGTTCCTGGTCCGTATTCGACGACCTGCATGTGCGGCTGCAGCGGCGCCTGGCCAGGGATTTTGCCGAACATGCTTTCGAACCGTTGCGCCGCGCAGCATTGGCGCAGGCTTCGGTCCTGACCGGCGTGCCGCGCGATCCTGCCGGACAGCTGATCCCTGGCGCGCAATGCAGCCTGCCGGCGCGCTGGAGCGAGTCGGCCGGATCGGCGCGCGCCCTCAACCTGGAAGACTTGCCGCAGTACCTTGGCCTGCTGCAGTACCTGGACCAGCTCGACCGGCTGGACGGCGCACTGCAGGCCCTGCGGCGGCTGCAGGATCCCGGCGCGCCGCCGGCCACCAGCGACGACCTGGCGCTGGCGGTGCGCGACCTGCTCGGCGTGCAGCTGCAAGGGCTGCCGCCGCGCACGGCAGCGATGTTTCGCGCCACCGCGCAGAAACTGCCGGCGCTGGACACTACAGTGATGCAGCAGGCCGCCTATTGCACGCTGAAGCTGGCCAGCCATGCGCTCTACCGGCGGTTGTTCGAGGGCAATGGCCTGCTGCGTGCCGAACAGGCAGTTGCGGCCAGCACGGCCGGCCTGCTGGAGACCGCGCCCCGCGCCCCCGAACTGGGGGGGCAGCTGCAGCTCTGGCTAGCGCTGCGGGGCGCCCTGGACGATGAAAAAGCCATGCTGGCCACGGCCAAGGGCGGCTGGATGCGCGAAGGCACAGTCAACCTGGGGGCCACCCACGATGCGCTGCTGGCGCGCATTTCCGGCAATGGGCTGCTCGGGCCGGAGCCGGCGCGCAAGTTGAAGGAACGGGCGGCGCAAGGCTTCGCGGCCTTCAAGACTGCATGGGACGGGCTGCTGGCGACCCCGCTGGCAATCGATGGCGGCAGCACCGGCCTGGCCTGGAGCGAGGGACACTGGGCTTTCACGCCGGAGCGCAAACTGCTGCACGAGACGGTATCGGCATTGCTGGCGCAGCCTTACATGAAAGAGGGCGCCGCTGCACGCTTGCCGGAGGTGCCGCCCGGCGCCACGCTGGCCTGGGACAAAGGCCAATTGGAACGCGCTGCCAGCATGGCCGAGGCGCGCAAAGCCTTTCAAGCCGGCAGCTATCTGCATTTGCCGGCCGCCTTGCAGCCCGCCAGCGCAGCCCTGGTCGACCTGGCGCTGGCCGAGAGCACGCATAATGCGCTGGCGCAGGCGGCCAGTATTGCCCCGGCAGCCTTGCCAGGCGCGGCCAGCGATGCCGAACGCGCGGCGGCGCTGCGCGTGCGCGCCTTCCTTGAGGAACTGGGTGCGCGCGCGGCGCTGGCCGAACTGGATGCGGCGCTGGCGCGCGACGCGCTGACCCGCCTGCAGCGCATGGACGACTACTTTACGGCGGCCGAAGTGTTCCAGCCGCGCGACCGCAGCTTCCTGTCGTGGAAAGGCGGTAAAGGACCGCTGGCCGACGCCTTTGCCGGCGGCGATGCAGGCGCCCTGCCGGACTACGTCGCGCAACAGCTGGAGTTCATCGAGGTGGCCGGCAAACAGGTGGAAGGCGTGCTGCCGCTGGCCGGCGCCACTGCAGCCGGTGCACCGGCGCTGGCGCGCTGGCAGGGTATCGCCGCCGACTTGCGGCGCTACCGCCTGAAAAGCCCGACCAGTTCGCTGATCGCACTGGAGCATTTCATCCTGCAGGGCGGCAGCGAGATCGAGGCCGGCAACTGCCTGGACAAGCTGGCAGGGCGCGCGACGCAGCGGCGCGGCGCCGACCTGTTCGCCGAACGCCTGGCCAGCCTGCAGGACGCTTTGCAAGCCCGCTGCCGCGAGCTGTCTGCCCACCAGTACAAGGTGGAATGGGAGCGCTTTGCCGACGCCTATAACCGCGACCTCGGCAAGCGCCTGCCGTTTTTGGCCTGGCCCGGCAGTGGCAGCGAGACTCCCGCTGCCGCCGTCGACGAGGTAGGGGCGGCGCTGCGCCAGTATGAACGGGTGCGCGCCGCAGGTGCACGCGCCGAGCGCGATCCCGGCGCGCCGGTGGCCAGTGCCGCGGTGCGCCAGGCGGACCTGCAATGGCGCCGCGTGCGCGAGGTGCTGGCGCCACTGTTCCCGGCGGAAGAAGGCCAGGCCGGCGGCCTGGATGTGACGGCGCAGTTCCGCGTCAACGTCGCGGCGGAGTCGGAAGGAAACAAGATCATCGAATGGAGCCTGGCGATCGGCGCCAATACGGTAAGGCAGGGCGAGGTGCGCGCCTTGCGCTGGGAGCCGGGCATGCCGGTGCTGCTGACCCTGCGCCTGGCGCGCGATGGCACCGTGGTCCCGAAGGCGGAAGCCGGCCATCCGAACATGACGGTGGAGGCGCGCACGGTCAGCTACCGCTTCGACGATCCGTGGGCCTTGTTCAGCCTTATCGGCGCCTACCGCGACGGCGACACCAGTGCCGGCGACGGCCGGGTTCCCTTGCTGCGTTTCGAATTCCCGCTGGCGCACAGCGAACCGGCCGCGCCTGATACACGCGCCCGCGTCTTCGTGCGCCTGCTGGTCAGCGCTCCGGGCAAGCGTGCGCCGCTGGCCTGGCCGCTGGCGTGGCCGACGCAGGCGCCCGCCTGGGATGAGCCGGCCCGGGCCAATGAAGCGCCGCGCCGCACGGCGCAGGCGGTCCTGGCCGAGTGAGGGCAGCATGGACATGACAAGGCCGGCCAGGATCGCGCTGTTCGGCAGCTTTTATCGCGGTTTTCATGTGCTGACCGAACTGCTCAAAGGCCCGGTCGGGCTGCAGGTAATGGTGGTGGGTGTTGCCACCGACGATGCCGGCGCCAGTTTTGTCAGCCCCGCGCGCCGCGTCTGGGCTTATCCACACAGCGCCTGCGAAGCGGCAATGGTGGAGACGTTGGCGGGTGCACATGGACTGCCGGTCTACAAAGGGCGCGTCAAGAGTGAACTTTTCTACCGTGAATATGAAGAGGAATGGCGCCCCGACCTGTGCATTGCCGCCACTTTCGGCCAGCGCATCGATGCCCGCCTGCGCAGTTTTCCCCGTTTCGGCTTCTTCAACCTGCATCCCTGCATCGACGACGGCTGGCCATCCGGCTATGCGGGCCCGAATCCCTTCCAGGCGCTGCTGGACGATGGTTCCGACCATGCCGTGATCGCCTTGCACGAGGTGGACGAAGGTTTCGATACCGGCCGGCTGGTGGCCCTGTCGGAGCGGATCTACTTTCCGCCCGCCGCTTCGGTGGTAGACCTGCACAAGTGCACCTCTCCGCTGGCGGCCAAATTCCTGGTGCAACAACTTGGCAAGCTGCTTGCCGTCACTTCCCTAAAGGCTTAGCGATGAAAGCGATCCCCGATTTCCTGGTCAGCGCCTCCGAACAGCAATTGCTGGACCAGTTGCTGGCGCCCGTGTCGCAAGACGCGCCATGCGGTCCACCGGCACGCGACGACTCCGCGTTTACCGAGATCCGCCTGCTGCGCGAAGAGGACGACCCGAGCCTGCCCATGGGCCATTGGGACCGGCCGCTGAAATACGCCGACTGGGACCAGGTGGCACAGCGCTGCGGCACGATGCTCGCCACGCGCTCAAAAGACTTGCAGCTTGCCGTCTGGCTGGCCGAAGCGTGGATGCGCCAGCGCGGCTTCGTCGGCTTGCTGCATGGCCTGCGTTTGCTGGATGCGCTGTTGCGCAGCTATTGGCCGGTGCTGCATCCCTTGATCGAGGACGACGGTGATTGCGATGCGCGGCTGGCGTCGCTGGAGTGGCTGAACGACTCGCTCAGCGTCAGCGTACGCGTCCAGGCGCCGTTGTTGATGCTGGAAGGCTTCAAGCCGCCGCGCGCTACGCTGGCCGACTGGGAACGCATGGCGACGGCGCGTGAAGCGGGCGCCGATGCGCCGGGCGGCGAACCGGTGGCGACCCGCGCCGATGTACTGGCCGCTGGTGCGGCGCAAGGTGCGCAAATGGCAGTCACGCGGGCCGCCGTTTTGCATAGCCTGGACTACCTGCACTCGATGTCGGCCATGCTGCACGATCAATTGCAGGAGCAGTCGCCCAAACTGGGCAAGCTGCAAGGCGCGCTGGAAGCCGTCCAGCGCGTGCTGCAGCAGTTGCAGCCGGAGCAGCGGGAAAGTGTCGCGGCAGCCGCCGCTGGGGAAGCGCCGCAAGCGCCGGCTGCTGAAACGGCGCCGGAACCAGCGCCAAAGCAGGAGCCGATCGTCGTCGGCCAATGGCGGGACCGCAACGAAGCCTATGTGACGCTGGATGCTTTGGCCGACTACCTGGTGGCGGTGGAACCGCACAGCCCAACGCCGTTCCTGTTGCGCCGTGCCGCCCGGTGGGGCCGCATGCCCCTGCCGGAAGTCCTGGCTGAAGTCATGCAGGAAGAAGGAGACCTGAATCGCCTGATGAACGTGATCGGCATCAAGTTCTAGTGCCGGCCCGAGCCGCGGCCGCACCAGCGTGCCGCAACCGCTTGCTCATTCCGCTGAGACAGGGAGCAGGATCTCGCGGCTGCCGTTGGTCGACATGGAGGAAAGGATGCCGGCTGCCTCCATGTCTTCCACCATGCGCGCTGCACGGTTGTATCCGATCCGCAACTGGCGCTGGATCGAAGAAATAGAGGCACGGCGGGTACGGATGACGAAGGCCACCGCTTCGTCGTAGAGCGGATCGGTTTCCCCGGCGCTGACGTCGCCGAGAAGGTCGGCTGCCGGCTCTTCGCTTGGCGTGCCGGCCAGGATCGCCTCCTCATATTCGGGTTCGCCAAACTGCTTCAGGTAGTCCACTACGCGGTGCACTTCTTCGTCGGATACGAAGGCGCCATGCACGCGCTGCGGGTAGCCGCTGCCTGGCGGCAGGAACAGCATGTCGCCGTGGCCCAGCAGGGTCTCGGCCCCCATCTGGTCAAGCACGGTGCGCGAGTCGATCTTGGACGACACCTGGAAGGCAACGCGGGTCGGGATATTGGCCTTGATCAGGCCCGTGATCACATCGACCGAAGGGCGCTGCGTCGCGAGGATCAGGTGGATGCCGGCTGCGCGGGCCTTCTGCGCCAGGCGCGCGATCAATTCTTCAATTTTTTTTCCGGCCACCATCATCAGGTCAGCCAGCTCGTCGATGACTACGACAATAGTCGGCAGCGTCGACAGCGGTTCCGGTGCGTCCGGTGTGAGCGAGAACGGATTCGTGATGTATTTCTCGGCCGCCTTGCCGTCGCGGATTTTCTGGTTGAAGCCGGCCAGGTTGCGCACACCCAGGGCGGACATCAGGCGGTAGCGCTTTTCCATTTCGGCGACACACCAGGTCAGCGCATTGGCCGCCAGCTTCATGTCGGTGACCACGGGCGCCAGCAGGTGCGGGATGCCGTCGTAGACCGATAGTTCCAGCATCTTCGGATCGATCATGATCAGGCGCACATCGGTTGGCGTGGCCTTGTACAGCAGGGATACGATCATGGCATTGATTGCCACCGATTTGCCGGAACCGGTGGTGCCCGCAACCAGCATGTGCGGCGCGCGCGCCAGGTCGGTGACCACCGGGGCGCCGGTGATGTCCTTGCCCATCGCCAGCGTGAGTTGCGAACGGGAGGCGCGGTAGGCATCCGATGCCAGGATCTCGGAGAGCTGGATCATGTGGCGGCGGGTGTTGGGCAGCTCGAGGCCCATGCAGGTCTTGCCGGGAATGGTCTCGACCACGCGCACCGAAGTCACGGCGAGCGCGCGCGACAGGTCCTTCACCAGCGCCACGATCTGCGCGCCGCGCACGCCCACCGCCGGCTCGATCTCGAAACGGGTGATGACAGGACCGGCGGAGGCGCCAAGTACGGTGACCGGGACCTTGAATTCCTTCAGGCGCTGTTCGATCAGACGGCCCGTCTCCTCCAGTTCGGTGGAGGACACTTCGAACCTGGCTTCGGAAAAGGCGTCCAGCAGGTCCAGTCCAGGAATTTCGATATCGAACTCCGACGCCGTGCAGTGCGCGGCCGGTTCGGCAGGCGGGGCTGGCGGAGCGGATGCCGGCGCGGGCTCTGGCGCGGCGGGAGGCGGGGCGAAAACCGTGATGGACGGTTCCAGCTGCTGCACGTTCGGCACAGCAACCAGCGGCACAGGCTCAATTTGAATGACTGGAGGGGACGGATGCCAGTCCAATCGCGGCGCAGCATCCGGCACAGGCGCAAACGGCGTGTATTCGACTTCGATCGGCTGCCCGGTGATGTGCGGCGCATGTTCCAGCGTGGACTGCACGCCTGCCATGTCGCTCAGCCAAGCCGGCTCGGGCATTGTAGCGGCAATCGTGCGCACTTCTATAGCTGTCTGCACCAGCTGTACTTGTACCATCGCCGCTTGCACGCCCGGCGCCAGCGGGGAAGCGGCCTTCATGGTGCGGACCGGCTCGGACGCCGGCGGCAGCTTCACGATCCTGATGGTTTGTGCCTGCTTGGGACGCGTCTCGGATTCTTCCCTGGCCCTGGCCCGGGCCAGCATTGCCGGGGTTGGGCGCAGGCTTTCGACTTCCGCCCATTCTTCGCTCGGACGGGGCGCAGCGGCGCGCGCCTTCTCCAGGGCATCCGCTCCGAAGAAGCGCGCCGGTGGTGCGTCCGGGGGAGCTTCCCACGCCGGACGTTTGTCGATAAAACGGTCGCTCGTGCGCTGCGGGGTAGCCGTCGCGGCAGTGACGGGGCCAGGTCTCGGCGCCGCACGCCGGTCCGGCCCGGCCGGGCGCTTGGTCAAGCGCGCGAGGCGGCTGCACCAAGCCAGGAATTCGAGGGCCCGATAGCCGAACAGCCAGGGAACGGCCACGATCCCCGTGGCGAGGACCAGGCCTATCCCGGCAGGACGGCTGAGCGAGGCGGCAATCGAGTTGGCCAGCAAAAAAAGCAGGGTGCCCAGGACCAGGCGAATGAAGCCTTGTCCAAGCAGGGTTGCCCTCTTCAGCACAAACACCTTCACCAGGCGCCAGACCAGGGGGAGGGTGCACAGCACGGACCAGCCAAACCACGACATCACTGCCATTCAAATCCTTCTTCTCAACTCAGGGGCGCCAAGCAGAAGTTTAACATGAGCAATGTTTACTGGCTTTCAAATGAAGCCCCGTCAATCCAACTTTTAGCCCTCCTGCTGCGGGGCCACGCTGCCGCAGTCGCTGCCTTTCCAGCGGGCGGTCACTTCCTGGGTGGCATGGAAGTCGCCCGCTTGCGGCACGGGGGCGCCATTCGGGCCGGTGACCTTGCCGTCGCCGACCATCTTGAAACGCCATTCCTTACTGTTGGCGACGATATATTCGCCGCTGCCGTTGTAGTTGTTCCCTTGTGGTCCCATGCAAGCGGCCTTGAATTTGGCGCCGGAACTGCTGGCCGAGATGATGTCCAGCTTGCAGCCCTGGGACGACTGTTCCATTTTGCGCTTGATGACTTCGGTGTCGACGCCCTTGGCCACCTGTGCCGGTGTCAGGCAGGTTTGGGTTCCGCCAGCGTTGCTGCCGTGACCCATCTGTTCCTGCATCTGCTTGCGTTGTTCCGGCGTCAGGCGCGCCATCATCTTTTCGCGGCCCTTGCGCATCGCTTCCTCGACGTTCTGGCCGTTGATCAGGGTGACGCGGGTTTCTTCCCACAGGCCCGGGGCCAGTTTGAGAGGGATCACCTCGGCGTGGCTAGTCAGGCAAACGGTGGCAAGGCCGGCAGTAAGGGCCAGTGCCCGGATAGTGAGTTTCATTCGATGCTCCTGTTGGGAAAAGGAGCGAATAATAGCAAAAAAACATCAGGATGCGTCGCCCGTGTTGCGCTCTACGATCACATAGTGCTTGCGAACCGGTTCGACAACCTCGAACACCCCCTTGAAACCGCCCGGTATCACCAGCGCGTCACCCGGTCCCGCTTCGGCGGCCCGGCCTTGCTCGTCAATCACGCGGCAGCGGCCTTCGAGGACATGGAAATACTCATCCTTGCCAGGTGCGAACTCTATGCGCCAGCTGCCTTTTTCGCAGGCCCAGATGCCGGCATGGACTTCGCCGCTGGCATTGGTGAAATGGTTCCAGGTGGTGCGCTGTGGATGCCCCTCCAGCCGGCGTTCTTCGCGCGGATGGTCGTATTCAGGTGCCGGGGATGCGGTGCGGAATTCGGTGATTGCTGTCATGGCGTTATTTTGCGCGCGGCGCTGGGGGCAGTTTCGCCAGGGCGCCGTTGCTCAGTTCATAGGTATTGAAATCCTGCGCCAGGAATAGCGTGCCGCTGTAATGCCGGCGCGCTTCGGCTGCCACCTCAGCCATGCCTTCCAGGCTGTCGTAGCGGGCGCTGAAATGGGTCAGGACCAGGTTCGGTATTTGCGCATCGGCGGCAAAGCTGGCGGTGCGCTGCACCGAGCTGTGCTGAGGGCCGGGACCGACTTTTTGCAGCACGGCCTCGGTGTAGGTAGCCTCGTGGACCAGCACGTCGGCATGCTGGCAAGCCTTGGCCAGCAGCGACGGCGTATCGTTGTCGCCGCCGATGACCGCGGTCGCCCGTTCGGTGTGCTGCGAGCGGTAGCGGGCTGCGGCCAGCACGGTACCGTCGTCCATTTGTACGTCCTTGCCATGCTGGAGCTGGCCCCAGGCCGGACCGGGCGGCACGCCGCGCGCGCGCAGCGCCTCACTATCAACCTTCCATGTAGTCTTTTCGAAGCTAAACTTGAAGCCGAAGCTGGGAGCGCGGTGCGAGAGCGGGAAGCGTTCGATCGTCAGCCCATCCTGCTGGTAGACCGACTGCTCGCTAGCCACGTCGATGTGGATGATCTCGAACGTCAGGAAGAGTTCGGTATGCAGCATGGTGGCATCGAGCCAGGCCTTGACCGGGGCCGGGGCGATCAGGATAAGCGGTTTCTTGCGGCCGTTCATGGATGCGCTTGCGAGCAGGCCCGGCAGCCCGTAGCTATGGTCGCCATGGATGTGGGTGACGCAGATCCCCGCCAGGTCATGCACGGTGAGCGGGATGCGCAGCAGCTGGTGCTGGGTGGCTTCGCCACAATCGACCAGCCACCAGTCGCGGTTCATTGTTGTATGTAAGGCCAGCGCAGTTACGTTACGCCGGATAGTTGGCACGCCGGATGAGGTGCCAAGGAAGGTCAGTTTCAGCATGCCATATTATGCCGCATCGGCGCCGGTTCGTGGCCAGCGCGCGACAAGCGCTAAGGCCTTCCAGGCCATTTGCTTGTCCCTGCGAGCCACGGGGTTGTTGCCGCGCAGGCCGGCGCTAAGATGAGTTGTTGGCTGGTCGATTCGAAAAATACTTCAATGATCGGAGACACTCTATGCAAACTCGCATCCGCAGTACGCTTTTGGCCGCAGTAGTCTTGTTTACCCTAGGGGGACAGGCAGCAGCAAACACCCTGACCCAAAACGTTTCCTGGACCATCGACCGTGCCGGCACGAGCACCAAGTACCGCGTTGTCGCTTATGGCGATTCAATTTATGCGGGATATAACGGCTCGATCACCAGCGCGGCCAAGTATTCAGCACCGACGGTTGATGCGGAATACCTGTCGGCAGCATGGAATGCCGATATCGAAAGCGTACGCCGCGCCAAATCCGGCGCCGTGGCCTCCGATGTCTACAACAATAAAATTGTCGCCGAGCGATCTTATATGCAGGCCAGCAATACGCGCGTGGTCACCTTCGAAATGTGCGGCAACGACGGGCTGCAGGCCCGCTCCGCCTTCAAGGGCCAGAGCGGTACCTGCGATGACTCGGTGCTGACGGCTGCCGAGAATAGCTGCAAGACCTACGTTGCCGCAGCCATGGACTACATCAATGCCAACGCCTATTCGGGCGTGAAGGTGAAGGTCATCTCGAACCTGCACTATCCGGGCTACACGGCCGACAATGTGCAGAGCTCCTGCAAGGATCCGAACACCGGCGCCACCGTCAATATGCAGCAGAAGTTCCTGCCTGCACTGGCCCGTATGAATTTCATGATGTGCGATACGGCGCGCCAGAAAGGCTTCCAGTGCGCTGACAACTTCGCCCAGTACATGGGCGCAGATTACGACAGCAATGGCGATGGCATTGCCGATTCCGACGCGCTGCGCTATGTGGCGGGTGAAAGCCAGGCCAGTTACGTCACGCGCATCACGTCGACCTTGCGTTCGACCCTGCGCGACGCCAATACGCACTTCGTGTCGGCGGGCAGCAGCTACGACTACATCCAGTCGGACGATACCCACCCGACTTACACCGGCAGCACTGTGACGGCAGGGCTGTTCGGCGGCACCACCGGCAGCGGGGCGCCTCGCTACACTTCCTTCAGTTCGGGCAAGAACCCGATCTGGAACCAGTTCGGGCATGAACGCATGGGGTGGGCGGTCTCGGTCTTCAACTCGCCAACGCCGTGAGTTCCTGGCGCCCCAGCCCGGGTTACCTGGCGGCGGCGCTGCTGCTGGCCGTTGGCGCGGCCAGCCTGGCTTTCTTTCTTTGGTACTTTGCGCGCGGTGACGCGGCAGCCGGGGCGGGCCAACCGCCGGCCCCGGCAAATGTGGCGGCTGCCGGACGACCAGCCTTGGCTGCCACAGCCGCGCCACCGGTTGCGCGCGAAGCGCCCCGGCGCCAAATGCAGCCTGCGCCTGAAGGCGATGCCGATCCAACGCGCGACTTGCGCAGTTACGTCATGCGGGGCGAGAAGCCGACCATGAATGAGGTCATCAAACGCTTGCACGAGCAGGGCGTGCATACCGGCCTGGGCGCGTTCAACCCGCCCGGCACGAACCCGCCGCTCGCAGGGCTGGCGGTACCGAAGGATTTCGCGCTGCCGCCGGGGTATGTGCGCCACCACCAGGTGACCGACGACGGCCAGAACATAGAGCCCATCTTGATGTTCGCCCCGGATTTCCAGCTCTACGATGCATCGAACCGGCCGCTCGAAATGCCGAAAGACCGCGTCGTTCCTCCTGAACTGGCGCCGCCCGGACTGCCTTTGCGGCGCATTGTGATTCCTCCCCCGATCGACAGCTCCGGAAAATGAAGATACTTGCCTGCATTCTCGCCAGTGCTGCGATGACTGCCCTGTATGCGCGCGGCGGCGCGGCCTGCGTGCTGGGTTTTGTGTTGCTCGTACCATGGCTGCGGGCGCTCGACGGACGCAGTTCGCTTAGCTGGACGTTGCTCTGCGCCTGGATCATGTCGCTGGCTTACACGGCAGCCGGCTTTGCGTGGTTCGGCGCGGCCTTTGGGCGCTATACGCAGATCGGGGAAGCGACCGGGTTCGCTTTGCTGCTGCTTGCCGCGCCGCTCTTCCAGCCGCAGTTCTTTGCTTATGCGCTGGCACGCTACGCGGCGCGGCGCTGGTACGGGCGAGCCGTGAGCGCGCTGGCGGCGGCCGCGGCCTGGGGCGCGACGGAATGGCTGGTGCCGCGCATGCTGGGCGATACGCTTGGTTATGGCCTGTATCCCTCGCGCTTGCTGCGGCAGGCGGCCGATGTGGGCGGGACGGCTGGCTTGACGTTTTTGCTCCTGCTTGCCAATGAGGGCGTGGCCGCCAGCCTGGCGCGCTATCGTGAGGGATGGCGCGCATTCGCCAGGCCGTTGGCGATGGCGGCGCTGGTTCCCGCAGTCCTCGCCGCCTACGGCGCGCTGGCGCTGTCGGGCAGCCCGGCAGCTGCAGGCAAGCCGCTTCGCATGGGCTTGATCCAGGCGGATATGGCGGATTACGAACGGCAGCGGCAGGAGAAGGGCACTTACGCGGTTGTGCGCGCAGTGCTGGACCGGCACTTCGCGATGGGTTACGACGCGGTCGCGCGCCAGCACGCGGAGGCGCTGCTGTGGTCCGAAACCGCCTATCCCACTACATTCGGCAAGCCCAAAAGCGCGGCGGGAGCGGAGTTCGACCGGGAGATCGGCGAATACGCCAATGCGGCAGCGGTGCCGCTGGTATTCGGCACCTACGACCGCGATGAGCGGGGCGAGTACAACGCCGCGGCTTTTGTGCAGCCCGGCCGCGGCCTGGTGGGCATGTACCGCAAGTCGCGGCTGTTCCCGTTCACCGAGTACCTGCCGCCATTGCTGGACCGCCCATCGGTACGAACCCTGCTGCCATGGGCCGGCAACTGGCTGCCCGGCAGCGGCGCGCGGGTCTTCCCTTTGCGTCTTGCCGACGGCCGCGAAATACCAGTGTTGCCCTTGATCTGCCGCGACGATGTCGATCCGGGCCTGGCCATCGCCGGCGCGCGGCTTGGCGGGCAGGTCATCTTCACGATGTCGAATGATTCCTGGTTCAGTGGCGACGGACCGGGGGCACGGCTGCACCAGGCGGCGGCAGCGTTCCGCAGCATTGAAACGCGCTTGCCGCAGTTTCGCGTGACGACCAACGGTTTCAGCGCCGCGATCGATGAATACGGCGAGGTGCTGGCCGGAACCGGCGTCGGCCAACCAGGTATCGTGATTGCCGACCTGCCGGTGCGCTCACCGGCGCCGACGCTGATGGTGCTGTGGGGCGACTGGGTCGGGCTGGCCTGCTGCGCGATGTTGCTGGTGCTGACCGTAAGGCCACTCAGCCAGTTGTGGCGGCCGCATGCTGAAGGAGCACGGGCGCGTGCGTCACGGCCGGCTTTTCCGGTGCGGCTGGCCGTGTTGCCGGCTGCGGCGCGCATCGTGGCGGGTGTTCTTCGCGTGACTTCACGTGCCGGCCTGCTGGCCATGTGTGCAGCCCTGCTGTTGAACGAGCCGCTGCGTACCAATACCCTGGCGCAGATGCGCATGTTTACCCTGTTCTTCCTGCTGCCGGAAGCGATAGCGTGGTGCGTGCTGATGGCATTTTCGGCGCGGGCTTCAATTGTCGACGGGCGGCTGGTGCTGGAACGCGGGGCGCAGAAGCTTGAACTCGCTTTGGCCGAGCTGGCTGCAGTTGAACCCTGGCGCTTGCCCGTGCCGGGCCCGGGCGTGACGCTGCGGCTGCGCTCTGGACGCTATTCGAACTTTGGCCTGGCGCTGCCGGACCCAGCCGCGTTCTCCGCTGGTCTGGCGGCCGCCGGCGGTCCCATGCCTGCCAAGCCGCGCCGCTGGCGCACGTTAGCGGCGCCGGGAACGCGGCTCGATCATCCGCTGGCCAAGTTCGTGCTGCTGCCGTTTGCGCTGGCGCTTCCGGCCTTCCACCTGCACCAGCACATTGCGTATGGCAGCGCACTGGGCGAATTCTACAGTTTTGGCCTGGCTGCCTACCTGGGCGCCTTTGGAATGTGGTGGGCAGCCTGGGCCATTGGAGTGGTACTGGGCGCTGCTTTGCTGCGTACGGTAATTGAATCGGTAACCCTGCTGGCGGAAGCGCTGCGGCCTGGAAATGCGCCTGGCATCCGGCACGGACTGGAGCGCGCAGGGCACTTCGCGCTCTACCTTGCCTTGCCGGGCTGGCTCCTGCTGCGGGTGTTCAGCGGCTAGGCGTTGGCGTACTAGAGCGTGGGACGGATATCGAAGGTGGCGCCCGGCGGCGCCGCTTCCGGGTCGTCCGCGACATGGACGTGGCTGACACGCGCAGCGCCCGGGCCACGGTGCGCCCATTCAATGATGGCTTTCACGGCGTCGGCTGGACCATGCACGCTGGCTTCCACGGCGCCGTTGGCGCGGTTGCGAACCCAGCCCGCCAGGCCGAGCGCGGTTGCCCGTTCCGCAAGCGCGTAGCGGTAGCCGACGCCTTGCACCAGACCTTCGATCATCAATCGCTTGGCCATCACATCCTCCAGTTGACGCGGTTGCGGCCGGCCTCCTTGGCGCGGTACAGGGCAGCATCGGCGGCATCGAACAGTGCCGGCGCCGTTTCCTGGCTTCCCGCGGGCAGGGTGGCGCCGCCGATACTGACGGTCAGGACCGGGCTGGCGATGGACTGCTGGTGGGGAATCAGGAGCTGTGCCACCGCTTCCCGGATGCCTTCCGCCACATACAAGGCTTGCGCGGCATCGGTTTCCGGCATCAGGACCACCAGTTCCTCGCCGCCGTAGCGGGCCGCTACATCGCATGGACGGCGCATGGCGCTGCGTGCGACGCGGGCCACGGCCCGCAGGGCGCGGTCGCCGGCCGGGTGACCGTAATGATCGTTGTACTGCTTAAAGCAGTCGATGTCCAGCAGCGCTACTGAAATCGTGTGCGCATGGCGTGAGGCGCGCTGCCATTCGCTTTCATAGACTTCATCGAAGCGGCGGCGGTTGGCCAGTTCGGTCAAGCCATCGATATGCGCCAGGTGTTCCAGCATGCGGCGCTGGCGCACCACTTCCAGGTGGGTGGCGACGCGCGCCATCACAACCGTGCTGTTGAAGGGCTTGGTGATGTAATCGGCGGCGCCCAGCTTGAGGCCGCGTGCCTCGTCCTCAGGCCGCCCCATGCCGGTGATGAAGATGACTTCAATCTGGGCGGTGGCAGGATCGGCGCGCAGGCGGCGCAATACTTCGTAGCCGTCCATGTCGGGCAACATCACGTCCAGCATCAGCAGGTCGGGCAGGTGGCGCTGCGCCCGCTCGATGGCCTGCTCGCCTGTCTTGGCGAGCAATACGACGTACTCCGGTTTCAGCAAGGTGGCGAGAACCTGGCGGTTGATTCCGTCATCATCCGCGATCAAGACCTTTTGGTTCATGCGTTCATTTCCATGTCGATGCCGAGTGCCTGCGCCAGTTCGGCCAGCGGTTTCAGGGCATCATGATATTCGATTTCATCCACCGCACGCTGGATGCGCGCCAGCAGGGCAGCGTGGGTGGAACCTGCGAGCAGGGCGCTCAATTCGGTCAGCAAGTCTTCGGCGCGGGCGTCGTCGGCGCGCAGGAAACCATCGAGTTCGCGCAGCAGGCGGCCAAAATCGGCGGCCTGGCTTGCGCCGGCGCCGGCTGCCGGCTGCAGGGCATTGGTAAAGCCGGCCAGGATGATTCCCAGCGTCTTGGCCATGTCTGCCGCCTCCCGGGTGCAGCGCTCGGGGCGCCCGTCGCGGATACCGGCTTCCACGATGTCGGAAAGCTGGGCGAGCCCGATGGCGCCAAGATAGGTGGCGCTTGACTTGAGGTTGTGGGCCAGGCGTTCCACCTGGGCCCAGTCGCCGTCGGCCAGCGCAGCAGTCAGCAAGGCAGGCCCGTCGCCATATTCGCTGCAGAAGCTGCGCATGCGTTTGGCAAGGATGGCGGGATCGCGGTCGGCGCGCGCCAGCGCGTACTGCCAGTCCACGCCTGCCAGCGGCGGATAGGCGACGGCGACCGGGTCCGCGCCGCTTTCAGCCGCCGGGGCACCGGGAATGGCGCGCCCCACCAGGCGCGACGGATCGATCCATTTCAGCATGGCGCGGAACAGCACGTCCGGGTCGATCGGTTTGGTGATATGGGCGTTCATGCCTGCTTCCAGGCTCTTGGCCTGGTCGTCCGGCATGGCGTGGGCAGTCATGGCCAGGATCGGCAGGTCGCGCAGCGCCGGGATGGCGCGGATCTGGCGGGTGGCGCTCAGTCCGTCGACCACCTGCATCTGCACGTCCATCAGCACCAGGTCGTAGTCGCCTTGCTGCACCATCTGCACAGCCTCGCCGCCGTGTACGGCAACATCGACGTGCACGCGTACGGTTTCCAGGAAATCGACCGCCACTTCACGGTTATTGGCATTATCTTCCACCAGCAGGACGCGGGCGCCGCGCAGCCTGGCCAGTTCCTCGGCCGGCACGCCGCGCTGCTCGCCCTGCAGGGAAGCGGGCTGTGCGATCTCCGGGCGCAGCACCTGCAGCAGGCTGTGATACAGCAGCGCCGGGCCGACCGGTTTGGTCAGGAATCCTTGCAGCGGCAGTTCGCCTTCTTCCTGCAGCACGGTTTCGCGGGTGCAGGCGCTGACCATCAGGATCGATGGCGGTGCGGCGAAGCGCGGGTCGGCATGAATGCGGTGGATGGTTTCAACGCCGTCCCATCCCGGCATCATGTAATCCATCAGCACCACCTGGTAAGGCATCCCGGTTTCGACGCCGCGCACCAGCATATTGAGGGACTGTTCGCCGGAGCTCGCGCTGTGCGCTGCCACGGCGAAGGTGCCGAGCATTTCCACCAGCGCTTCGCGCGCGGTGGCACTGTCGTCCACCACCAGGACGCGGGCCTGCTGCAGGCCCCCGGTCGGCGACGAAAGCGGCTCCGCACTCGCATCGCCGACGCCAAGTTTGACAGTGAAGCTGAAGCGGCTGCCGACGCCCGGCGTGCTGGAGACCTTGATGCTGCCGCCCATCAGTTCCACCAGCTGGCGGGAAATGCTCAGGCCCAGGCCCGTGCCGCCGTATTTGCGGGTGATCGAACTGTCCGCCTGGTTGAAGGACTGGAACAGGCGCGCAAGCTGCTCCTCGCTCATGCCGATGCCGGTATCGCTGACGCTGAATTGCAGCACCACGCCATCCGGCGAACGTTCGGCAGCCCTGACGGCGACCACGATCTCGCCGCGTTCGGTGAACTTGACCGCGTTGTTGGTCAGGTTGATCAACACCTGGCCCAGGCGCAGCGGATCGCCGACCAGTTTTTGCGGCACGCCGCGTTCGACGCGGAACACCAGCTCCACCTTGCGCGCATCGGTCTTGATGGCGGTCAGGGTGGACAGGTGGTCCAGCATTTCATCCAGGCTGAACGGCACCGCTTCCAAAGCCAGCTTGCCGGCCTCGATCTTGGAAAAGTCGAGGATGTCGTTGATGATGCCGAGCAGGTGCTCGCCCGCGCCGAGGATCTTGGCCAGGTAGTTGCGCTGTTTCGGACTGGGGTCGGTCATCAGCGCCAGGCGGCTCATGCCGATAATGGCATTCATCGGGGTGCGGATTTCGTGGCTCATATTGGCCAGGAAATCCGACTTCAGGCGGGTGGCCGCTTCGGCGCGCAGCATGGCATTCTGCATGGCCTTGGTGCGCAGGCCGAGGATGCGCATGAAGACTACCATGTCGAAGGCGTTGCCGAACTGGAGCGCGTGCATGGTCCAGAAGTTGGCTGCCAGCTTGCCGCTGATCACCTGGCTCAGGACGACGGACGACAGGAAGCTGACCGCCCAGCCCACCATGAAGTAGATGCCGACCGAATCGCCGGCGCGGGCGCGCTTGTAAGCGCCCGGCAAGCCAAGCAGCATCGGCAGCAGGCCAAGGGTGCTGACGATGATGACCAGGCCTTCGACGCTGATCACGTCGAGGCAATAGGCGACGGCGAACAGGGCGGCGAGCGCGGCGCCGGCCTTCATCAGGATCGAGAACGTGCGGTCGACGCCAGGGCGCGCCAGCGACTGTTCGACAAACAGGTAGCCGCCGCAGGACGCCATCAGCGCGAACAGGCCTCCGGCGTGCAGCGTCATCCAGACGTTGTCGCGCCAGATGTACTGGCTGCCAAGGCCGAAGAATTCGAAGGAGAACAGGGTGGTGCCGGCGATCAGCAGCGAATATTTGGCAAACAGCGGCTCGCGCAGGTTGGCCCACTGGGCCATGCTGTACAGCAGCAGGCAGAGGCTGAGGCCAATCAGTATCCCTTGCAGCATCTGCTCGGCAAGCGCCGAAGCGTGATATACCGCGGCTTTGGAAAAGTGGATCGGCAGGATCATCGAGCCGACGTTCTCAACGCGCAGCAGGACCACATGGTCGGCGCCGGGCGTCAGGCGCAGCGCCGCCGCCGGCGTGCGGCCGCCGCCGCCCGGGGCGACTACCGGCTGCAGGTTGCCGGTCACCGTGTGGCTGTGCAGCGCGCCATCGGTGGCGGCAAACACGTCGACCCGGTTGATCTGCGAATAATCGATGTTCAGCGTCCATTCGCCGCTGGCGTCGGCCGGTACGAATACGGGGATGCGGACCCAGATGACGGTGCCCTTGTTGACGCCCAGGGTGGCATACGCCGATTGCGGCTTCTTGAATCCGGAAACGGCGGCCAGCACTTCGGCCGCGCTCAGGGTGCCGCCCGGGTCTTTCAAAATCGTGGCTGCGGGCCAGGCGTCGTGCGAACCGGCTTGTTCGTCGAGCACCAGGGGTGCGGCCGGTGCGGTAGCCGTGGCGTCGGCCTGGCAAAGGGTTGTCGCCAGCGCCAGGAACAACGCCAGGAAAAAACGCGTCAGCATGGCTGCTGGTCTCCTGCCGGCTTGGCCGGGCCACGGCCGGCCAGGCGCGCTTCCAAAGCATTCATCCAGGCCGGAGCCTTGGGATCCTTGCCCCAGCCGCGCACGGCGTGGTCGACCTGGTTCAGGACCGCGGGCGGGAGTTTCAGGGGGCGGGTCTGGTCCATCAGGAATTTCACGGTGAACTGGTAGCCGAAGACGCGGGTAATCATGCGGCAGATCGAAAAGTTGGGGAACACCAGCCGCACCAGGGCGTCCACGCCGCGCACCGCGAGCATGCCGCTGATGAACAGGGCGCGCGACAGCAGGTTGACGCGCTGGTTGAGCGCCAGGTCGGCGCGGGCGGACTTGCCGCACAGGTAGCGGGTGAGCAGGACCGGGAACGGCTTCAGGATGCGCAGCGGGATCTGGTCCTGCATGGCCTTCATCAAGGCCGCACCAAGCTCCGGACGCGTATCGGGCAGGTAGGGCGACAGCCTGGCGCGGGCCTGGATTTCGTTGAAGCTGGCTTCGGCCTGCTGCATGGTCTGCGGCATCAGGCTGGACTCGATGCCGAGGATATGGCCGACCACATTCCAGGTGTGCAGGTAGGCTTCCTCATCCTGCTGCGGCAAGCCAAGGCCAAGCTTGCGCAGGCCGCGCAGGAAGATGTAATGGAAGGTGAGCAGGGTGTAGGCCAGTTCTTCCTGGTTGCAAGGCAGGCCGTCGGCCGCGACATCCCAGCCATGGTTATACAGCGTGTCGTGTACATTGCGGCAAGGCGCATCCATCGGCGCCACGGCGCCACCGCCATCCAGCACGGCGTCGGAAGGATTGCCGCGCAAGATCAGGTGACGGATGGTGGCGTGGATCAGGCGCACTTTGAGGATCTGCGCCACGCCGCCGCCTTCCGCGCTGGTCAGGCCGCCGTGCATCATGACCGGGAAGATCATGGCTGCAGTGGCGCGCACGCGGTAATCGGTGTGCGCCTCAAGCTGGCCGGCGACGTGCAGCACGCCCGCCAGGTCCGGCACCACATAGCATTCGGGCAGGCTGGCGCAGAACAGCAGGCTGCAGGACAGCATGCTCATGTCGAAGAACAGTTCTTCCGCGCGTGCAATGCGGGCGCCATCGGCCCATTCAGGCAGCCTGGAGCCGGCGGCGAGGAAGGCTTCCAGTGCCGAGGCAATCGGAGCCGGCGTGCTTTCCGGCGCGCGCCAATCGCCGATGATGGCGTTGCTTTGCCACTGGCCGAGCAGGCGATTGACGATTGCAATGGCGTCCCACTGGCTGCCGTCATGGCCATGCAGGATAGCCGCTATGGTGTCATCGGCGAGCGGATCGGCGCGCAGGGTAGGCGCTATCGCAACGGGTGCGTTCATTTTCCTTCCTTCCAGCGCATCCAGCCGCAAAGGCCGGTCAGGACTGGAATGCCCATGGCGAACAGCGCGATGGTGCGGGTCTCGATCGGATTGCCCTTGAGGGCCTGGAATACCATGCTGCCGCCGTAAATCAGCAGCGGCACCAGTGCGTAGAGCGGCGTAATGCGGCTGCTTGGAACCGACGGCTTCTTGCGCAACGTCAGGCGGAAGCCGTAAATGATCACGAATGCGACAGTCATCCAGCCGACAAAGCCCTGCAGGGTTTCGCCGAACCAGCCGCCATCGGTCCTGGTCATGATCCAGGCCTTGAGCGTGAATACCATATAGGGATCGGCGCCCAGGTCGTAGGCGGTGACGATCATGGCGCCAAGGAAGGCCATGATGAAGGTCATCAGGGTCGATGGCACGCCGTCGGTCGGCGTTTGCCAGACGATCAGGTTGGCGATCACATAAGCGACGTAGCACAGGGCGAACCACATCAGCGGAATGATGAAAGGCACGGAGCCGATTCTCGGGCCCAGCACCTCGGTGTAAGTGTACGAACCGAAGAACCAGCCATAACGTGCGCCCATCTCCTCGGCGAACCAGCCCACCACCAGGCCGATGACGACGAAGCGGAAAGCCGGCGCATGCCCGAGGAAATGGCTCGCGCTCGCCCAGCAGCAGGCAAACATCAGGATCGAACTGACGATCAGCAGCGTCGTCGTCTCACCCCAGCTGCGCGATGCAAGCGCGACCAGGAAGCCCGCCAGGAGAACGAGGGTGAGGCGGGGTAGTTGGTTCAGCAGCGACTTCATAAGTCTCCGGGTCAAAAATGGTAGTCGAATCGAATATCAAACGTCCTTGGTTCGCTTGGGGCAGCCATGCCGAAGCTGTCGATGGTGACAGGCTGCACCTTGTTTCCAAGGTTTTTCACATGCGCCAAGAGGCTCCAGCTGGCGCCATCGGGACGGTACGCCAGCGACAGGTCGCCGGAGGTGCGCGACGGAACGCGGTACTGCAGCAGCTGGCTGGAGACGCTGATGTTGTAAGCCGCGCTGCGCCGTGCATTGATGCTGGAGGTAAGCGCTGCGCCAGGCACGCGGAAAGTATGGTCCCAGCCAAGAGAGAGGACCGAATGGGGCGCCCGGTCCAGCGCTTGGCCGGCCCATGACACCACGCCATCCGGCTTGTAGCTCACGTAATGGGCATCGAGCAGCGTCAGGGCATAGCTGAAACTGTCGGCGGAAGTCGCACGTAGCTGGCCGTCCAGTTCGAGCCCCCTGACGCTGGCGGCGCCGGCGTTCCGGGTCACGAAGCGCGGCGCGCCGGCAACGATGGCCACGCCGGACAATTGCAGGTTGGTGTAGTCGTAATGGAAGACCGCCAGGTTCAGGCTGGCGCGCCTGTTCCAGAAACGGCTTTTAAGGCCGGCTTCCCAGGATTTCAGCGTTTCCGGCTGGTAGAACAGGGTTTCCGCCGGCACTGCGATCACCGCGGGGCAGGGAATGCCCAGCGCGCTTGATCCTGCCAGGCAGCCGTCATTGAAGCCGCCGGACTTGTAGCCGGTGGCGACGCTGGCGTAGGCCATCGTCGCTGGGGCCAGGTCGAGCTCGGCGCCAAGCTTCCAGGTGGCCTTATGCGTGGCCAGTTTGGCGTCGTTCAGCATTTTGAAGTCGGTGGCGGCGTTGAATTCGCGCGCCTGCTGGAAATTGGTCGAACCAACGCGCGATTTCTCGTCATCCGTGTAGCGCAGGCCGGCAGTGGCGCGCAGCGCCGGCGTCACGCTGTAAGTGAGCTGTCCGAAAGCGGCCTTGCTGCGCGAAACGGTCGGACCATGCGGGAAGACGTAATACGGCGGCAGCTTCACCAGCTGCAGGTCGCGGAAGACATAGAGCTGGTGCGACTCTTCGCGAAAGTAGTAAACGCCGCCCTGGGCTTTCAGCGGCCCGCTGCCGTTGGACGACAGGCGCAATTCGTGGGAATCCTGGCGCTGGTCGCCCCAGAAATTTTCGTGCACGCCGATCGCGAGGGTCGGCAGCACGCGGTAATAGAAATTGGCCAGGAAGTCGTGGTCATTCTTGCGGTGCGAACCAAGGTAATCCAGCGTAGCCGGGCCCAGTTTCCATGACAGTTCGGCGCCAAGACTGTCGGTCGATTTGTGGCTGTAGCCTTGTTCGAGCCGCGTATTGAAGGGCGTAAAGGCGTTGGTAAGCTGCGCATCGCTGCCGGCGTCGAACCATTGCGGCTGTCCCGCGCCGACGCCTTTGTAGAAATTGCTGTCCGGGACGACGTTGTCGATATTGCCGTTTTGCGTGGCATGCTCATAGCGCAGCAGCAGCGAGGCCGAAGGACCCAGCGCCAGTTTGGCCGACAGGCGCGCCGCACGGTCGTCGCGGTCCTGTCCCAGTTCGTAACCGGTGCCCTGGCCGTTGCGCAGGTAGCTGGCATGCTTGTTGACCGCGACTGCGGCGCGCAGCGCCAGCTTGTCGTTGAGCGGGACATTCAACATGCCGGATGCCGTACGCGCGTTGAAATTGCCCAGCGCGAGGCTGGCCGCGCCTTCCCAATGCTGGACCGGTGCATTGCTGATCACGTTCACCAGGCCGGCCGTCGTATTGCGGCCGTACAGGGTACCTTGCGGGCCGCGTAATACTTCGATGCGGTCGACGTCGAGGAAGCCCAGGGTCTGGGCTTGCGGGCGGGCGATATAAATACCGTCCTGCATGAAGGCGGCCGAAGGGTCGCCTTTTTCGGTCACGTCGGAATTCGATACGCCGCGAATCGTGATGCGCAGGCCGTCCGGGGCGCCGTCCAGGTGCACATTGGGCAGGCGCTTGCCGATGCCGGCGGCATTGTCGATGCCGAGCTTGTCGAGTTGCCCTGCGGTCAGCACCGACATCGCGACCGGCGTGCGCGATTCGGGCGCAACGACACGCTGGGCCGTCACGAGGACTTCCGGCAGCGGCTCTTCGGTTTGGCTTTGCGCCAGTACCGGCGCGCAAAGTATGCTGGAGACGGCGGCCGCCAGCATGGTCGGGCGCAGATTCGCCCCGCAATTCGACATGATTACCCCTAGTGCCTTGCTGGATATGATTATTTTTGCAACGTTGATTAAAACTGTTGCTAGCAAAGTTCAAGAGTCTATCAGTTTGGCAACTCCGGAAATAGGGTTATGTAGGCTTTCCCCGACATGGATACGACACGATGGCTGATAGCGTGCCGGCCGCGACGGGCGAATACTGGCGGCAGGCCTGAAAAAGGAAAGGAGTGCATCATGCTTGTACGAAACATAACTTTCGCCTTCACCCTGGCTTGCAGCGCCCTTGGCGCAGCAGTGGCGGCCGATGAGCCGCAATTCGTTACCGGCGGCGTTGGCCTTGAAGAGCGCGGCCAGATGCTGGCCAGTAAGCCCGATTACAACGTGCGCATGACCTTCGCGACGCGCGGCACCGGCGAGTACCGTTCCGACGTGCAGGTTGAAATCTCCGACACGAAGGGGCACACCAACGTCAACGCCCATGACGCCGGGCCGCTGATGTTTGTCAACCTGGAACCCGGCCGCTACCGGGTGACGGCAACGGCTGCCGATGGACAGGTCCAGCGCCGCGAGGTGCAAGTGCAGCCGGGACGGACCAAGGACCTGTACTTCTACTGGAGCGAACCAGCCACTATCGTGCAGTAGACATCAAGGCGTTGAGCGGGCCGTAATCAAAGGCCTGCTCATCGTCGATGGCGCCGGTCTGGTGAAAGCGTTCCATGTACACCCGCAAGCGGCCCATCATTACCTCAGCCGGGGCCGAACCGGCGCTGAGCCGGCGTACGCCCAGTTCTGCCAGGCGCGCCGGCGCGGGCAGGTTCGGCCGGGCCAGCACATTGAGCGGCATCGTTGTGCCTTTGGCAAGGGCGGCCATTTCGCCTTCGTCGCTCACGCCCGGCGCGAACAGGCCGCTGGCGCCTGCCTCCTGGTACAGGGCCGCCCGGCGCAGCGTTTCCGCCACGCGCGCGCCCGGCTCGGCCAAGCCGCGCAGGTAGACGTCGCAACGGGCATTGATATACAGGTCGATGCCGGCCGCCTTGGCCGCCGCGCGTGCCGCGTTGATCTTGCGCGCCAGCAGCTCTGGCGTTGCGCTGCCATCTTCAATATTGATGCCGACCACGCCGGCCTGTGCCAGCTGGCCGACAAACTGGCCGACCACTTCCGGATCGGAAGAATAGCCGTCTTCGATATCGACCGTCAGCGGCAGGGCGCTGGCGCGGACGATGTCGCGTACGGTTTCCAGCAGCAGGGCGGTCGGCAGCTGGGAGCCGTCGGCGTAGCCGTGGCCCCAGGCGACGGCGGCGCTGCTGGTGGCAAGCGCCTTGGCGCCGGCCAGGGCAGCGATGCGGGCGGTACCACCGTCCCAGCAATTGGCGAGCAGCAGGAGGCCATCCTGGTGCAGCGCGTGGAATTGGGTGTCGTTGCGCATGTGGTTTTTTCCTTAACATTGGGGAGCAGGCCATTCTGCCACGGTTCCCGCATTCCTGCTTTGGTACAATTCGGGCTTGCCAATCTCTCCCCACACCATAGTGCAAAGCCGCCAACTCTACGTCCGCCTGCTCAAGGAATTCCTCCCCTATAAGTGGGCCGCCCTGATGACCCTGGTCGGCGTGGGCGTGGCTTCGCTGACCGATGTGCTGCTGATCCGCCAGCTGCAGAACGTGGTCGACGCGGTGCAGCCGGGCGCGGCTGGCGCCGCGCCGCAGAGCGGCGCGCTGGCGACCATCCATGGCTGGCTTGAGCGCATCCTGCCGAGCGACCCCGGCGCTGCTGCCATGTGGGCGATCCCGGCCCTGATCATGGCTCTTGCGCTGCTGCGCATGGTCAGCACGTTCATTGGCGACTACGGCTCGGCGTGGCTGACGCAACGCGTGCAGGCCAATGTGCGCGAGAAGATGTTCGCGCGCGTGTTGCGCCTGCCGAACCGCTATTTCGACCAGTCTTCGACCGGCACCACCTTGTCGCGCATTGCGTTTGATGCGACCCAGGTGACCCAGGCCGGCTTGAGCGTGTTCACCATCGCCGTGCGCGATACGGTGGCGGTGGTCGGCTTCCTCGGCAACCTGTTCGATATCGACTGGAAACTGGCCCTGTTCTGCCTCGTGCTGCTGCCGCTGGTGGCGCTGGTGGTGACGATTGCGGCGCGCCGCATGCGCCGCCTCAGCTCCAGCGCCCAGCAGGCAATGGGCGAACTGACCCGCGTGCTGGACGAAAGCATCGGCGGCCAGCGGGTGGTGAAGATTTACGGCGGCCAGCCTTACGAGGAAAAGCGTTTTGAAGAAGTCGTGAAGCTGAACCGCCAACTGGCGGTGAAGCACGCCTCGACCGCCGCGATGAACTCGGGCCTGATCATGCTGATGGTCGGCGCCACGCTGTCGGCCGTGATCTATTACGCCTTGCTGCGCGCGCAGGCCGGCGCACTGACCCCGGGTGCTTTCGTTGCCTTCATCACCTGCCTGATGTCCTTGCAGGGCCCGATCAAGAACCTGACCAAGCTCAACGAACCGCTGCAGCGCGGCCTGGCTGCGGCGGAGTCAGTATTCGGCTTGATCGATGCGCCGATGGAGGCGGATACCGGTACGCGCAGCGCCGAAAACGTCAAAGGCCGCATCGAGCTGGTCGACGTCGGCTTCCGCTACAACGTGGACGACCCGGAAGCTGCACCGGCGCTGCGTTCCGTGTCGCTCGACATTGCAGCCGGCGAAACGGTGGCGCTGGTTGGCGGCTCGGGCAGCGGCAAGACGACGCTGGCCGGCCTGCTGCCGCGCTTCTACGACGTTGGCAGCGGCCGCATCCTGCTGGATGGCGTGGACCTGCGCGAATACAGCCTGCCCGAGCTGCGCAGCAAGATCGCGCTGGTGAGCCAGGATGTGGTGCTGTTCAACGATACGCTGGCGGCCAATATCGCTTACGGCGATCCTGCGCCGGACATGGCGCGGGTTGAGGCGGCGTCGCGTGCGGCAAATGCGCACGACTTCATCATGCGCCAGCCGCAGGGCTACCAGACCGAGGTCGGCGAGAATGCTACGCGCCTGTCAGGCGGCCAGCGCCAGCGCCTGGCCATCGCGCGCGCCTTGTACAAGGACGCGCCGATCCTGATCCTGGACGAGGCGACCAGTGCGCTGGATACCGAGACCGAACGGCAGGTGCAGGCTGCGTTGGAAAAGCTGATGGAAGGCCGGACTACGGTCGTCATCGCGCACCGCCTGTCCACCATTGAGAACGCCGACCGCATCGTGGTGATGGCGGCCGGCTCGATTACTGAGCAGGGCAGCCACCAAGCGCTGCTGGCGAAAGGCGGCATCTATGCGCGCCTGTACCAGACGCAGAAGCAGCTGGACCAATAATCACCTGGCGGGCTGCAGCAGGTAGGCCGCCATGTCGCGCGCATCGCGCTCCGGCACCCCAAGCTGCGGCATGGCGGTGCCGGGTTTGACCTCCTGCGGCGTGCGGATCCATTGCACCAGGTTTTCTTGCGTTGCGGGCAGCTTGCCGGCAATGAAGCTCCTGTGCGCCAGTCCGCCCAGGTCGGGTCCGACGTAAGTGAGCGGGCCGGTCACTCCGGGGATGTGATGGCAGGACTGGCAGGCAAACTGGGTCAGCGCCAGCCTGCCGCGCTCGCGATCCGGCGCGCCGGCCGGCGCCTGCAACGTTCCTGGCCGCGGCAGCGGTGCCGGCTTTGCGATGGCGGCATATTCTGCGGGGGTGATGGCCGGCAGCGCACCAAGGAAGGCGACCACGTCCCACACTTCCTGCTCGCCGAGGTGGAAGCGCCAGGCAGGCATCCCGCTCATCTTGATCCCATTCGAGGTAATCCAGTACATCTCACGCGCCTTCCAGCGGCGCGCCGCATCGGCCAAAGGCCCCGGCACCGGCTGCATGCTCAATCCGATCACGCCCATCGGCATACCAGGCCCGCCATGGCATTGCTCGCAGTGCTGGCGAAAGACGGCGCCACCACGTGCTACGGCTCCCGCAGCCGCCGGCGGCGCAACGATATCGCGCGCATGGAAGCGCACCGACTGCTGCATGCCGCGCTCAATCAGGGTGTGCACGAACTGGAAATGCGGCCTTATCGCCGAAGCGTCATACCAGCCGGCTTGCAGCACCAGCGCAGCCGCCAGCGCCCCGGCCAGCAGGGCCAGGCACAAGCTCGCAGCGGCGGTAGCAATAAGGCGACGCACAATCGGGAAAGGGGCGATGATGTCTTGAATGAATTATAGGGGCCGGCAGCGGGAAGGCAGGGACGATTCGTGCAAGCAATCACTATGCGTTTATGGAAAAAGGGGCTGACGGCGCGCACCGCCATGGCCGCGCTTTTGCTGCCGTTCGCATTGTGTGCCTGCCAGCCGCGCAAGCCGTACCCGCCAGCCGGTGACGGCGGCGACCCGCGGCGTGGCAAGGCCCTGCTTGCGCAGTTCCAGTGCGGCAGCTGCCACTTTATTCCGGATGTGGAGGCGGCACGCGGCAAAGCCGCACCATCGCTCGCCGAATTCGGCTTGCGCAGCTATATCGCCGGGCGCTGGCCGAACCAGCAGGCCAACCTGGTGCGCTGGATTTCTGCGCCGCAAAGCATGGATCCCGCGACCCTGATGCCGGACATGGGCGTGTCTGCCGACGACGCCCGCCATATCGCGGCTTATCTCTATTCGCTCAAATGACGCCGGCCCTGCAATCGGTCCTGTCGCCCGCAGGGCCGGATGCGGCGCTGCTTAGCCGCTTTGGCTGGATGCTGTTTGGCGCCGGAACCCTCATCTTCCTGCTGGTTGCGCTGCTGGTCCTGGCAAGCGTTGTTCGCAAGCGCGGCAGGTCGTGGTCGCGCAGGCTGGTGGTGGGCGGCGGTTTGTTGGTGCCCGTGCCCTTGCTGGCGGCGCTCATGGGATGGTCGGGCTGGCAGGCCTCGCTTATCTCCTGGCCGTTCTCGGGGACCCGCATCCAGGTGACCGTAACGGCGCACATGTGGTGGTGGGAGGTGCGCTACCGCGACACGGTATCTGGCCGGGAGGCGGTACTTGCGAATGAGCTGCGGCTGCCGGTAGGCGAGCGGGTGTATCTTGCGCTTGCTTCGGCGGACGTGCTGCATGCGTTCTGGGTGCCGGCGCTGGCGGGAAAGGTCGATATGGTGCCGGGGCGCATCCATGGGCTGACGCTGCGCGCCGATGCGCCCGGCCGTTATCGCGGCCAATGCGCCGAATATTGCGGCATCCAGCATGCCGCCATGGCGCTGGATGCGGTGGCGCTCGCACCCGGGGATTTCGATGGCTGGCTGGCGCGCCAGGCTGCCCCTGCCGTAAGCGGCGCGGCGGCGGGAGCTGTTGCGCGCCGCGGCCGCGAAGTCTTTCTCGCGGCGCGCTGCAATGCCTGCCATACGGTGCGCGGCGTAAGCGAGGGTGGCACACTGGGGCCGGACCTGACGCACCTGGCGAGCCGCAGCCACATTGCGGCCGGTGCGCTGCCCTTGAGCCGCGCCGCATTGACCGGCTGGATCGCTGACCCGCAGGCTGCCAAACCCGGTGCCCGCATGCCGCACAGCCGTCTGCCGCCGGACCAACTGCAAGCCTTGGCCAGCTGGCTGGAGACCTTGCAATGAGCGAAGCGCGCGCTACTCCGAACAGCCTCCCGCGCCCGCCCGGCGAGTACGAGGCGCTTGAGCGCGCATGGCGCAAACCGGCCGGCTGGCGCGCGCTGACCGCCGTCAACAATACCCGGATCGGCCGCCTGTACCTCGCAACCGCGTTTGGCTTTTTCCTGTTTGCTGGCGCCCTGGCGCTGGCCATGCGCCTGCAACTGGCCGTCCCCGGCAACGACTTCCTGGCGCCCGGCACCTACAACCAGTTCTTCACCATGCACGGCACGGTGATGATGTTCCTGTTCGCCATCCCGATGGTGGAGGCCATTGCGGTGTTCCTGCTGCCTGGCATGCTGGGCGCACGGGACTTGCCATTCCCGCGCCTGTCGGCCTATGCCTATTGGGCCTATGCCTTTGGCGGCGCCGGCTTCATCGCGACCCTGGCTTTCGGACTGGCGCCGGATGGCGGCTGGTTCATGTATCCGCCGCTCACCGGCAAGGAATATTCACCCGGCTTGAATGCAGACTTCTGGCTGCTCGGCATCGGCTTCATCGAGATCTCCGCGATTGCGGGGGCAATTGAGCTGATCATCGGCATCCTGTTCACCCGTACGCCGGGTATGACACCGGCGCGGATACCGGTCTTCGCCTGGTCGATGCTGGTGGTGGCCGCGATGGTGGTTTTCGCTTTCCCGCCACTGATTGCCGGTACTGCGCTGCTGGAACTGGAAAGGGCTTACGACTGGCCATTCTTCATCCCTGCGCGCGGCGGCGATCCCGTGCTGTGGCAGCACCTGTTCTGGTTCTTCGGGCATCCGGAGGTGTACATCATCTTCCTTCCGGCGGCCGGCATGGTGTCGTCGATGCTGCCTGCGCTGGTGCAGACACCCCTGGTCGCGCGCCGTGCCGTGATTGTCTCGCTGGCGGCGGTTGGCACGCTGAGCTTCGCCCTCTGGATGCACCACATGTTTACGGCCGGCCTTGGGCAGCTGGAAACTTCCCTGGTGTCGGCTGCCAGCATGGCCATTGCGGTTCCGACCGCGGTACAGGTGTTCGCCTGGATTGCGACGCTATGGCGGGGCAGGGTGCAGCTGAACGCGCCGACGCTGTTCATTCTCGGTTTCCTGCTGGTGTTCGTACTCGGTGGCCTGACAGGCGTGATGGTGGCAGCAGTGCCGTTCGACTGGCAGGCGCATGACAGCTACTTCATCGTTGCCCACCTTCACTACGTGTTGGTGGGCGGGCTGGTGTTCCCCATGTTTGCGGCCGCCTATTTCTGGATGCCCTTGTTCAAGGGGCACCGCATGTCGGAGCCATGGGCGCGCTGGGTCTTTGGCCTGGTATTTGGCGGCACTAACGTGGCGTTCTTCCCGATGCACATATCGGGGCTGCTCGGCATGCCGCGCCGGGTCTACAGCTATGGCACGGAAATGGGCTGGACGGGCCTGAACATGGCCAGCACAGTGGGCGCTTTGCTGCTGGCTGGCGGGGCCGCTCTGTTCCTGATCGACCTGGTGCGAACCCTGCGCCGCCCGCAACGGGCGCACGGCAATCCATGGCGAGCGAGTTCGCTGGAGTGGCTGCCGCAGGATGAATATGCGACACGCAGCCAGCCGGAAGTGCGTTCGGCGGAACCGCTGTGGCGGCAGCCGCTCCTGGAGCAAGAGGTGGAGACAGGCATGCATTGGCTGCCAGGCAGCGTGACCGGCAGGCGCGAGACGCTGGTGACCGGCTGGCGCGATGCGCGCCCCAGGCATTTGCTGGTGCTGCCGGGCGATAGCTGGCTGCCTTTCCTTTGCGCCTTCGGCACGGCGGCATTCTTCCTGTTGTTGACGCTGCAGCTAGCCATCGCCGCCTGGCTGTTCGGGGCCCTTGCCATCGCGACGCTCGTGGCCTGGCTGTGGGCGGCGGACCGGCCGCCCGCTGCTGCCCAGGCGTTGGTCGCAGAAGGTGTGGCGGTGCCGATCGGGGCACAAGGGCGTGCATCGCATTCCTGGTGGGCGACCTGGGTGCTGGTTGTAGTGGATGTGGCGATTTTCGCTTCGCTGGCCTTCACGCTGGTGCACTTGTCGATGAAACTGGAGGTGTGTCCGCCGCCGGGCGCGCACTTGCCGGACAGGCCGTGGCCATGGCTGCAGGCGTCCTTGCTCACGGCCAGTTCGGTCCTGGCCTGGTGGAGCGGGCGCCGGCCGCTGCAATGGTGGCCGATATTGGCGGCGGCGACGTGCCTGCTGGGTGCTTTTGCGGCAGACCTGGGAGCGCACCGGCATGCTGGCCTTGCCCCGTCGGGCGATGCCTGGAGTGCCTCCGTGGCAGCTTTATTGTGTTACGAAGGCCTGCATGCGTCCGTGCTGGCGCCGGCAGCGATCTACCTTGCGGCACGGGGGAAACTGCGGGCGGCCAGCCGTGCCACGCTGGATAACACGATCCTGCTGTGGCACTGCGCCGTTGCGCAGGCGCTGGCAGGGCTGGCTTTGCTGTACTGGCTTTAGAAAGAGTAGACCAGCGTTACCGATGTCTGGGTGTCGGTGTTTTGCTTGTCGATCGGTACGGTGGAGTCGTTGATGGCGCTGAAAGCGGCCTTCATGTGCATCGAACCGTTGATGCGCGCGCTAAGCGAAGTTTCGGAAGTCGAGTGCGTGTTCCAGGAGGCGCGTTCCACCGTCAGCATCTGCGCAAACGTCGCGCTGTCGCTGAGCTTCCAGCGGAAAGCTGCGCGGCCACGCAGCACCAGGCCGCGATCTTCCTCGCCGTTTGCGCGTGTCGCTTTGAAGAAACCCGGGCCGGCTTCCATGTCCAGGGTCTTGTTGTCGCTCTGGTAGACGCGGAAGCCATGACCGACACCGACGCTGGCGCTGCGGGTGTATGCGCCGAAGCGGTCTTCGGAGAAGGCGCCCAGGACAAACAGGGTGGAATTTTCTTCGAGCAGTTTGTAGCCGGCCTTGGCGCCAAACTGGTAGCGTTCAGCCGAACGCTGCCTGGTCTCTTCGCCGTTGACGCGCGCGCGGTCTTCCTTGAAGTAGCCGTTGCCGGTGTACTCGTTGCTCCAGCGGAGGGTATCGTGCAGGACTTCGAACCTGCCGGTGACGGATGTACCGGCAGTATTGCCACTGGTGGTAATCGCGCCGATTTCGGCGGACAGCATCAGGTTACCAGTGTGATCGACTTCGTTGTCTTCTGCCAGTGCGTTGCCAGCGGCCAGGCCGGAGGCGAAAATCAGGGGGATCAGGTATTTCATAACTGAATTCTATCAGGGCTCTACAGAATGTGCCCGCTTCAGGCAGCGCAACACGAAGGTCGAGCGGCTGTGGCGAATGCCGGGCAGTTTATACAATTTTCGGCGCAGGAACTCTTCGTAACCCGCCGTGCCGGCCACGGCAACCTTGATCAGGTAGTCGTATTCGCCGGTCAGCAGGTAGGCCTCCATCACTTCCGGAAGCTCGGCCAGCGCGAGGCCGAATTTGTGCAGCATGTCGTCGTCGTGGCGGTCCAGTGTGACCTCGATGATGACGGTGTCCGGCAGGCCGAGGGCCTGCTGGTTGAGCAGCGCAGTATACCCCTCGATCACGCCGCGCTCCTCCATCGCCTTGACGCGGTTCCAGCACGGGGTGGTGGACAGGCCCACGGTTTCCGCCAGCTTGGTATTGCTTAGACGGCCATCCCGGCGAAGTTCGCGCAGGATTTTGCGGTCCATTTCATCAAGGTGTTCCATGAATTCGGATAAATGAAGAAGATTCTTCTATTTTACATGGAAATCGAGGCAAAGTTTGGATGCCTATTCTGGCCTGCCAGCCGGATAATCTTCATATGAATACCGAAAAGAAAACCTTCCGCCTGCGCCTCGACCGCTGCTCCGCCATGGATGCTGCAGAGGCGGTGCTGGCGACGCTGCGCCGCGGCGGCGTCCAGCTCCATGCGATGCGCATGGCACCGGGTGTGCACGGCATGAACCTGGACCTGGATGTGGCAGCCGAGGGCGAAGATGCCCTCGTGCTGGCCCGGATGCGCCTGTGTAACCTGATCGGCGTGCTGAAAATTCGCGTGCAGCCGCGCGCCTACGCGCCGATATAAGCGTATTTGAAACTGAAGACGATGGCGATGACCCACACGATCGGCTTGACTTCCCGGAAACGGCCGGTCAGCAGTTTGAGTGCGGCGTAGGTGATGAAGCCGAAGGCGATGCCGTGTGCAATCGAATAAGTGAAGGGAATCAGCAGGGCGGTAATCGCGGCTGGAATGCATTCGGTGGTTTCATTCCAGTCGAAGTCGCCGAGGTCGCGCAGCATCAGGCAGGCGACGAACAGCAGCGCCGGCGCCGTGGCATAGGCAGGCACCACGCCCGCCAGCGGGGCAATAAAGAGGGCCGCCAGGAACAGCAATGCCACCACCAGCGCGGTGAGGCCGGTGCGGCCGCCAGCTTGCACGCCCGAGGCGCTTTCCAGGTATGCGGTGGTGCTGGAAGTGCCGAGGATGGAGCCGGCCACAATGGCGGTGCTGTCCGCCAGCAGGGCTTTATTCAAGCGTTCCATCTTGCCGCTGACCAGCAAGCCGGCGCGGCTGGCGACGCCCATCAGGGTACCGGTGGCGTCGAACAGTTCGACCAGGAAGAACACCAGCACCACATTCAGTACGCCGACGCCGAGCGCGCCCGGCACGTCCAGTTTCAGCAAGGTGGCGTCCAGCGATGGCGGCGCGGAGAACACGCCATGGAACTGATTCCCGGCGAAGAAGAAGCTCAGCACAGTGACGGCCATGATGCCTATCAGGATCGCGCCTTTGACTTTCAGGCGGTCCAGCGTAACGATGAGCAGGAAACCGACTACGGCCAGCAGTGCAGGAGGCTTATGCAGGTCGCCCACGGTGACCATGGTGTTTGGATTGGCCATGACAATGCCGGCGCTCTTCAAGGCGATCAGGCCGAGGAACAGGCCAAGGCCGACGGTGATGGCGATGCGCAGCGAACGGGGGATGCCGTTGACGATGGCTTCGCGCAGGCCAAGCAGGCTGACAAGCAGGAACAGGCAGCCGGAAATGAAGACGGCGCCCAATGCAACCGGCCATTTGATGCCCATGCCGAGTACCACGGCGTAGGCGAAGTAGGCATTCAGGCCCATGCCTGGCGCCATGCCGATCGGGTAGTTGGCGTACAGGGCCATGATGGCCGTACCGAGTGCGGCGGCCAGGCAGGTGGCGACAAACACTGCTTCTTTCGGCAAGCCGGCGTCGCCCAGGATGGCCGGATTGACGAAGATAATATAGGCCATGGTGAGGAAGGTGGTGATCCCCGCCACCACTTCCGTGCGCACGTCGCTGCCGGCTTCCTTGAGTTTGAATAGTTTTTCTACAATCGACACGACTGCTCCCCGGTTTGAACTACCGGGGAGCATACCACTACAGCAAGCCCAGCGCGCGGGCGATATCGTCCCATGCAACATACTTGAAATTTTGTGCGCCATCGGGCAGGCGCTTGTACCCGTCCTGCACCACCAGCATGCCGCGCGCAAAGCGGCCGCCGAGGTTGGCGGAGGTGACATCCAGGCCGTCGGTCTCCGAGGCGCCATCGATGCCTGCTTCGGGGTTCATGCCGATGCGGAAGCTGCCGCGGATGCGGTGCGGGGGCATGGCGTCGGCCACCACGTAACTGTTGCTGCCCTGGCTGGAGACGACCAGGTAGCTGGCACTGGCGCCGTGGTAGATGGCCATGCCTTCGACGTCAGCGCGCAGCGGGCCGCCGACCGGCAGGATCATTTTCGGCTCTGCCTTGGCATCTGCGCGGGCGTCGATGCTCCAGACGCCGCGCTTTTCTTCACCGGCGAACAGGCGCCCGTTGCGGTCGTCGGCAACACAGCCTTCAGGCTGGGTCGCCAGCTTGAATCGGCGCACCTCGGCGGCGGTGAAGGATCCGGCCTGGCGCCCGATGCGGTATTGCAGGTAGCTGCCGTCCTTGTCGTTGACAAAGGCCTGCAGGCCGCCGCTGGCCGGCTGGTACAGGCAGATGCCGTAAATCTTCTCCAATGGGGTCGGGAAGCGGGCGGCTTCCGCCACTATGCCAGCGGCGTCGATGGTGTACAGCACCAGCGAGTTCTCGTCGCGCTGGGTGGCAGCGGCGAGGTCGTAGGCTTGGCCGTCCAGCATGACGCCCTGGCGCAGGTCGACGTTGTTCAGGCGGCCCGATTCGAGCATTTGCAGCTGGCGGCCTTGCAGGTCGTAGACATGCAGCCCCTGCTTCTTGTTCGTGCCGAGCACGCGGCCCTCGGCGGGATGCTGGCGATCGATCCAGATCGCCGGATCGTCGGCCGCATCGCCCATGCGCGGCATGTTTTCGGTCTGCACCTGCGCTTGCACGACGACTGCTGGCGGCAAGTCGGTGTGCAACGCAATGGTGCGGCGGACCTTTCCGTCGCGGCCAAGCAGGGACACGCCTTCCCGGGCTGCTGCCAGGCCGTAGGCCGCGCCAATCGCCAGCGCGCGGCGCCCAGGGGGGCCTTCTGCGTCGGCATTGTAGGCCCAGACGCCCATGCCTTTTTCCGCAACGACCAGGCTGGCGCTCGCATCGTGCACCACGCATTGTTCGCTGTGCGGAGGCAGGGCAAGCTTGCGCAGCAATTGTGGGCGGCCGTGCAGCAGCCATTGCTCGGCCTGGCCGTCTTTCCCGGCCAGGAATGCGTACAGCAGGCCCTGGCCATCGCGGTAGAGGCAGGCGGCTTCGGGAGCAAGGGCGGAGCCGTCAAGTACCGCGCTGCCTGCCAGCGTGGCGCTGGCAGTGTCGACTGCCACGGCGATTGCGCGCTCGGTATTGGCGTCGACGACCAGCGCGGTGCCGGCGCGGTAATCGAGATGGCGGCCGCGCAAGGCCATCCGGGCGCGCTCGGCGCCATCCGCGGCGCGCAAATGCAGGCCTTGTTTGTCGAGCGACAGGGTGGCGCCGCCTGGGAGGGCAATGGTGTCAGCCGCGGCAGCGGGCAAGGCGCAGGCCAGCAGGAACGCGAGGCAAGAGAGACGGCGCATCAGAACACGCTCGCTTTCAGGCCCAGCTTATAGGTGCGGCCGTATTGCTCGTACTGGGCGTTGTGCGACTTGACGCCCTGATAAACGTAGTACTTCTCGTTACCCAGGTTGGCGACATCGAATCCCAGTTGCAAGCCTTTGGACAACTGCCAGGACAGGGAAAAGTCGACCTGCTTCTGTGTATCGACAATGCGGTCCTGTGCGCCGTTCAGCAGGTCCGAACCCAGTTCCAGCAGGTAGGGCGACTTGGTGTTCAGCGCAATACGGGTGCTGACCGGGCCGGCTTCGTAGCCTAGCATCAGGTTCATGACCCGATCAGACTGGCCCGGCATCGGGATGCGGCGCCCGAGCATTGCGCCGGCCTTGCTGTCGAAACGTGCGATATTGGCGCGCGAGCCGGTCACGGCTCCATTGGCACCGACCAGCAGGCCATTGAATGGAGCCGGCAACATGCGCAGCGGCTGCTGCCATGACAGCTCGAGACCCTTCACCTTGGCCGTGTCGCCATTGGCGTAAGTGGTGGCACTGGTGTAGCCGGCCCACTGGCCGCTGCCGGCGAGATTGGTGGTATAGGTGAAATCCTTGATGTCCTTGTAGAACAGGTAGGCCGACAGCATGCCATCGTTGCCGATCACGCGTTCGACGCCGAGGTCAAGATTGTGCGATTTGAGCGGGTTCAGGTCGGGGTTGCCGATCGTGGCTTCGGTCGCGCTGGCCAGCGCGACGCCGGGCGCCAACTGGCTGAAGTTGGCGCGCACGACGGAATTGGTCCAGGCGCTGCGCAGGCTGGTGCTGCGGTCCAGATCGTAGCGTAGTTGCAGCGATGGCAGCCAGCTGGTGTAGGACCGGCTGCGCCGCAACGGCGTGATGGCGCTGCCATTGACGCGCACGCCGGAGGCGTCGAAAGCGGTGTGCTCGGCGCGCACGCCCGCCAGCAGGCGCCAGTCGCCTTGCGACAGGGTGTTCTGGAAGTAGGCGGAATCGATATCCTCATTCAGGGCGAAGTCGTTGATGGCGGATTCGGCTGCGAGGCGGGCGGCATTACGGTCCAGCCCTGCAACGCGGGCGCGGATCGCGGCCGGATCGATGGCGGCCCCGATCTGGCCGAACGGGTAATCAAGCTGGCGGCCTTGCACAAACGATGCCATCGACAGGGAACCGCTGACAGCCTTGCTGCCGTAGCTCCACTGGTTGCTGTCGCTGGTTTTTTCGCGGCGGCTTGCCTTGGCGCCGAATTTCAGCGCCGCGTGCATTTCGCCCAGTTCGAAGACATGCCCGAGGTCGAACTTCAGGTGCTGCCCGGTATCCTTTGAGTAGCGCTGCTGCAGCGTGATCGCGTTCAGGCTGTAGCTGGACGGATCGTAGGCGGAGGCCGGCGCAGTCAATGCCGGGCGTTCGCCGTTAGTGAAACTGATGCCTTTGAAATTGGCGGCGCCGCGGAACCGGCCATCGTTCAGCGCCTCCGGCGTATCTTCGTCAGCCTTGCTGCGGCCGGCCTGGACGCCGAGCAGCCAGGCGCCGAGTTTTTGCTGGGTGCCGAGGACGGCAGACTGGATTTCCTGCGTATATTTGCGCTGGCGGATGCGGCGCTCGAGGCGGGCGCTGGCCGGGACGCCTTCGGCCAGGGTGCCGCCGCTGACGTTGCTGACGGTCAGGCGGTCGCGCACCTCGTCATCGCTGAAGCGGCTCAGGAAGGTACGCAGGAACCAGCTATTGCCGGCTTGCGGCAGGTAGTCCAGGTTCAGTGCCGCAGCCCGGCGTTCGCGCACCGGCAGGTAGTCGCGCAGTTCGAAGCCCGACAGGCGTTCGCCGTCCCACGCACCGCCCGTTTCCACGTTATCGGAACCGAATTTTCGTCTTTCTCCGCCCAGGCCTACCGCCACACCAAATTTGCCGTCGCCAAAACGGCTCGCCCACAACATGCCTGCACTGGGGCTGTTCTTGCCGGTGTTCTGGTCGTGCGAGGCGGCCGCGTTCACGGTCAGCAGTGAACCTGGCAGGTCGAAGGCGGACAGCGACTTGACTTCGACGGTGCCGCCAAGCGAGCTGGCGTCCTGTTCCGGCGTCAGGGTCTTGGTGACTTCGAGCGAGCGGATCAGGCCCGCCGGCAGCACGTCGAGCGCCACTGCGCGGCGGCTCGCTTCCGGCGACGGCACCAGCGCGCCGTTGATGGTGACCGCGTTCAGGTCGGGCCCCAGGCCGCGCACGGTGATATAGCGGCCTTCGCCCTGGTCGCGCTGCACGGAGACGCCCGGCAGGCGGGCCAGCGCTTCGGCGGCATTCTTGTCGGGCAGGTTGCCGATATCGTCGCTGCTCAAAACGTTGATGATGTTGTCAGCCTTGTCCTGGGCCGCGATGGACTTGGCCAGCACTGCGCGCTGGCCGGTAATGACGACGCTGGCGCCTGCCAGCGAAGCATCCGCACCCTCGGCGGCGATGGCATTGGCCAGTGTCAGGACGCCGGCGGCGAGAGCGCTCAATTGGGTTTTCATTTGCATTCTGTTTGGAGTGGAAGAATGCAGCGGATTATGTGAAGCCTGGATGACAGCCTGGTTACCCGGCGGTGAGCTGAAATGACCCCGTGCCTGTCATGCGCCGGTCACACGGCAGGACTAAGCTGCGCGGTTATGCTGAAACTTCATCGACATTCCCTGGTGGCCGCGGCGCTTGCCGTGATTGCGTGCCTGCTGCTGTATGCCGGCGCGGGCCAGGCCAAACCGTTCAACGCGTGGCGCTGGATGGACATTGTTGCCGAAGGCGGCATGGCGGCCATGGCGGGGCTGTGGTTCGTCATGACCCTGAGCAGCCGGCCGGGAGGGCTGGTCACGCGATTGTTGTCCGGCGGGCTGGCCGCCATCATGCTCGGCTCCTGGGCCGACTGCCTCGATGAATTCTTCCGTATCGACAAGGCAGCAAGCTGGGACAACTGGCTGGAGGCCCTGGTGCCATTCGGGATGCTGGTCCTGACGGCCGGCATCTATTACTGGCGCCACGAGCAGTTCATGCTGAACGACCACCTGGCCAAGCGCGAACGGCTGTTCCGCCAGCACCGCGCATTCGACCGCGTGACGCAACTGGCCGATGCTGCCTACATGCGGCACCAGATCCGGCTGGAGCAGGAACGCGACCCGTCCGGCCAATGCGCGCTGGTCTTATTGGACATCGACGGCTTCCACCGGATCAACCGCGAACATGGCGCGCGCGAGGGCGATCGCGTGTTGCAGGCGGTTGGGCACATGCTGTTGCTTAACCTGCGCAATGAAGACCTGCTGTGCCGCTACGCCGGTGACCGATTTGCATTGCTGTTGCCCGGCATGAAGGACGACCAGGCGCGCGCGCTGGCACAGCATTTGTGCAGCATGGTGGCGGCGATGCGCCATCATGGGCCGCAAGGTCCACTGCCGGTGAGCCTTCGTTTTGCGAGCGATGCGGCGCAAGGCGATGCAGATTGCCTGCTGGCGCGCCTGTCCGCCGCAGTCGATGGCGCCGGGGAGGTCCTTTTGCCGCGGTCGCAGGCGGCTTACGCGTCGTGATCCGCTACACGCTGCCGGACCAGGCGACCATTCCCGCGCAAGGCGTGCCATGGCACTTTTTGAAATACGCACTGCAACGCGATGCGCTGCCGGCGCCGATCGCGCGTGGCACAGGCATGCCCGGCGATGGCGGCGCGCCGTTACAGGGTACGCTGCTGAGCCCGCAGCAATGCCTGCAACTGCTCGGCAACACTTTGCGCGAACTGGATAGCCCGGACACCGGCTTTATGCTCGGCCAACACATGCTGCCCGGCGCAGATCCCGCTCTGTCGGGCGCACTGCGCCAGGCCGCGTCGCTTGGGCAGGCGCTCGCGATCCTGTGCGAGTGGCCGTCGTTCCTATCGCCATTGCTGCGCCCACGCCTGCACGTTGGCGACGGCCAGGCTGTGCTGTACTGGAGCGACAGCCATGGCGCGCCCGGCCTGCGCGCGGCGCTGGTGGAGATGCATATGACGGCCGTGGTGTCGCTGGCGCGCTGGCTGGGCGGCCGCCGCCTGCCGTGGCGCTTCTGTTTTAACCGCGCCCGGCCGCGCCACATCGAGCAGCATGAGGTGCATCTTGGCGGCGACCTGCGTTTCGATTGCCAGCTCGACGCCATGCTGCTGGATGCTGCGTTGCTGTCGCAGCCATGGCCGGGCGGGAATGCCGATGCATGCGCGGCCGGCCTGGCTGCCGCAGGCGGGCGTGGGCGCGCGCCCAGCTTGGCCGATGCACTGTACGACTACCTGCTGGCCGAAGTACGCTGCGCTCCCACGCTGGAAAGTGCGAGTGCGGCTTTCGGTGTCAGCCCTGCGACGCTCAAGCGACACCTGGCTCGCTACGGCACGCACTTCGTGGCGGAGCTGGACCAGGTCCGCACCCACGTGGCCTTGTACCTTTTCCAATCGCGGCGGGCCGACAATGAGGCAGTAGCGGATTACCTGGGCTTCCATGATGCAGCCAATTTCCGTCGATCCTTCAAGCGCTGGACCGGGCTGACACCGGCATTGCTGAGGGCATCCCTGGCGGGCTAGGACCGGCATGCCGGAAGCATTGGCCCGCCGGGGCGAGGCTCAGGCAAGTGCGAACAATTGCGAATAGACGCGGGCTGCCATCAGTCCCAGCGGCTGGTGATGCACGGCTGGCCCCATGTGGCGGGCGAGCAGGGTCATGGCTTCGGCCTTGCCGCCGCAGGCTGCGATCTGGGCTTCCAGCAGGCCAAGCTCGCTGGAGATGGTTTCCCAGGCGTGCTCGTCGCCGTCGAAGCGGTGGCGCAGGATGGGGCGGGGGTCTTCCGGCACCGGCGGCGCCTCGGCGGCCTCCGTAATGCCGGCCGCAGGCGCAGCGAAGATGGCAGGCATGGCGGATCCGTTGGCAACCGGCGGGTCCTGTGGCGCGCCGTCTTCCGGCGTCGCCGGCATGGTTTGCAGGCCGATGCGACCGAGGGCATAGCCCAGCTCGACTTGCTGCATGAACTGGGCCGCTGTTTCAGGCGCCTCGCCGAGCATGGCGCGCAGCACATTGAGGATGACGCTGTCGGAAGGCGGCGGGGGCGGCAATGCGATGCCGAGTTCTGCCAGTTCAAGCAGCAGCGAAGGCTGGGCGGCGGGCTGGTCCGCGACGGCGAGCTGATAGCCAAGCAGCTCAGCCACGTAGGGTTCGCCCGCGCTGGCCAGCGCGAGCCGGATAGCGCCTTGCACGAAGCCGCCGTCTTCCAGGTCTTGCCAGGTGCTGCAGGCCTGGACGGCAAGCACTTGTCGCACTTGCGCAACATGATTAGCCGCCGGAATGCCTTTGCCGAGGTAATCGAGGTAAAGCTTGACCAGCGGCATATAGGCCGCCTGCCGCCAATGGTCGAGCACACTATGCAGCCAGGCGCCTTCGACCAGCAAGCCGGGCGCCTGCACGCTCAGGAAGCGGCGTGCCTGGGCCAGCGTCGCAAAGTGGCGGCGCGGGGCGCCTTCCTGCCGTCCTTGCTGGTATTGCCGGAACTCCTCGGCGCGGTTGCGGCTGCGCAGTTCCAGCCATTCTTCCAGGCCGTGCAGGCCGCCGCTCCAGGATGATGGCAGGGCTGCCGCCTCGGCCAACCGCCGCTGCAGGTAGCCAGTTGCGGCGGCGCGGTCGGGCGCCTCGCGCAGCAGCATATACAGCTGTTGCGAGGGGCCGCTGGCTGCGGCCTGGGGGCTACGGCTAAGTGGAAGTGTGGTCATCATGTCAACCAGTATCCAATTGCAAGGCAGTGTTTCCAAGCAGAGAGAAGCGCGCCGCCATGTCGGACCAGTCTTACATGGTCGTGTAAAATCGGCCGCCATTGGTAAAACACAGGATCGCACATGCTTGACGCAATGTCGATGGACCAGCTGCGTACTTTCATCGCGGCCGCCGAAGAGGGCAGTTTTTCGGCAGCGGGGCGCAAGCTGCGGCGCGCGCAATCGGTGGTCAGCCAGACCCTCGCCAACCTCGAAATGCAAGTCGGCTTCCAGTTGTTTGACCGCAGCGGCCGCTATCCGCAATTGACGGAACAGGGGCGCGCCTTGCTCGATTGCGCGCGCGCCGCGGCCAGCAGCATGGATGGCTTCAAGGCCAGGGCCCGTACCCTAGCCGAGGGACTGGAAGCGGAACTGTCGGTCGCGGTCGACGTGATGTTCCCGATCGGGCGGCTGACGGAGGCGGTGCGGGTCTTCCATCACGAGTTTCCCGGCACGCCGCTGCGCCTTGATGTGGAAGCCCTGGGCGCCGTGGTGCAGCCCTTGCTGGAGCGGCGCTGCCGGCTAGCCGTGATCGGTTCTTATCCCGATGTGCCGCCAGAGTGCGAAACGGACTTCCTGTTCGAGGTGCCGGTGGTGGCAGTGGCGGCGGCCGGCCACCCTTTGGCCGCCATGCCTGCGCCGATTGCGCGCAGCGAGGCGGCGCGCCATGTGCAGCTGATCTTGAGCGACCGCTCGACGCTCACCGCGGGACGTCAATTCGGTGTGGTCAACCAGCAAGGCTGGCGCCTGGCGGACCTGGGCGCCAAGCATGCTTTCCTGCGCGCGGGCCTGGGCTGGGGCGGCATGCCGCGCCATATGGTGCAAGACGAGCTGGCGCGCGGCACGCTGGTCGAGCTGTCGCTGGAAGCGAGTCCGGTTCTGGGCCAGGCATTTTCAATGTATGCAAGCTGGCGCAAGGACCTGCCGCCGGGGCCGGCCGGGCGCCGCTTGATTGAGTTGCTGCGCGCGGCCTAGGGCTGGGATATCGCCGCTTCCGGCAGGCCGCGGCCATTGTCGATGGTGAAGCCGTTGCGGCCGCGGCGTTTGGTATCGTACAGCGCCATATCGGCGCGCCCGATCAGGCCGCCCGCCGTTTCGGTGCCGCCGGCATACAGTGCAATGCCGATGCTGGTGGTGACGCGCAGTGGCGCGTCGAGCACGGTGAAATCGTGCGCCACGGCAGCCATGACCTTCTCCGCCAGGAGCTGGACCTCGCCGGCATGGCGGATATTTTCAAACACGATCACGAATTCATCGCCAGCCAGGCGCGCCGCGGTATCGGTGGTGCGCACGCTGCCGGACAGGCGCAGTGCGAATTCCTTCAACACTTCGTCCCCGCCGGCGTGGCCCAGGCTGTCGTTGATGTGCTTGAAATTGTCGATGTCGAGGTAGGCCAGCGCCATCTGGCTGTCCTGGCGCCGCACGCGTTCGATGGCCTGGTCCAGCACGTCTTCGAACTGGCGCCGGTTGGGGATGCCGGTCAGCGGGTCGCGCCGCGCCTGGCGCAGCAATTCCGCTTCCACCTCGCGGCTGCGGGTAACGTCGGTGGTCAGGGCGTAGACCAAAGGTACGCTGCCGTCCTTGCGCACATCGGGCACGAAAATGGTTTCCAGCACGCGCGGCTCGCCGTGCAGGCGGGCGGTCGATTCGTATTCCGTGACTTCACCGCTGAAGGCGCGGTCAAGCCAGGGGCGCGCTTCTTGGTAGGCGCTGCCGCCGGCTACGCTGGCCATCGGGCGCCCGGGCAGGGTATCGGGATCGGTATCGAGCCAGCGGCGGTAGGTGGCGTTGCCGAACTGCAGGACGTGCTCGCGGTCGATGGCGCTGATCATCACCGGCAAATGGTCGGCAATCAGGCGCAGGCGCTTCTCGCTGGCAGCCTGCGCCAGTTCGGCAGTCTTGCGCTCGGTGATGTCGGTGCACATCATGTAGAAGCCAGGCACGCTGCCATCGGGCGCCAGGTCCGGCACCAGTTCGGCCATCAGGTGCAGGTGGCGCTCCAGTTCCTCGCCGGGGCGCTCGACGTGGACGCGGCGTCCGGCCAGCACGATATCGAAGCAATCCTTCCAGCGTTCGCAGGCTTCGGTGCCAAATACTTCATCGAAACGCTTGCCGAGCATGGTGCGCGGGTCGATGCCGAGCAGGAATTCGTAATGCTCGTTGGTGAAATGGTAGCGCAGGTCGCGGTCGATATAGGCCACCAGGGCCGGGATGTTGTCGGCGATCACGCGCGCCCGTTTTTCGCTTGCGGCCAGCCGGTCCTGCGCGGCCTGGCGTTCCGCCGTCAGTTCATACAGGGCTTCGCTGAGCTCGCCGATCTCGTCCTTGCCGCCGCTGCGCAGCAGGCTGATATCGCCGCCGCGGTTGCGGATGGCATGCAGGTTGGCGCGCAGTTTCTGCAGCGGCGACAGCAGGGCGTTGATCATCAGCCAGCTCAGCACCCCGGCCACCGCCGCAAACACCGTTGCCGCCAGCACCGCTTGCTGGCGCATGCTGATCATGGGCGCGAATGCTTCGGCAGTCGGGTAGCGCGCCGCCACGATCCAGTTGGTGGCGCTCAGCCGCTTATAGGAATAGATGCCGTCCACGCCATCCTTGTTGCTCGCCTCCATCCACCCTTCAAAGCCATCGAGCGCGCGCTGGGTACCGAGGTTAAGGCCGGGGCGCGCGTTGATATGCTCCAGCAGGCGTGACTTGTTGGGGTGATTGACCAGCAGGCCGTCGGTGGTCATGATGAACATGAAGCCTGTTTTGCCCGGCTTCATGGTATTGAAATGGTGGAAGAAGTCGGAGTTCAGCAAGTCGATGCTGCCCACCAGGACCGCCTGCACGTCGCCGCCGCTGTCGATGATGGGATGGGTCAATACGACGACGGGCAAATTGGACACGCGACCGCGCAGGGGCGGTGATATGATGGCCCGCTTTTGCGCCAGGGTCTGGACGAAATAGGGGCGGTCGGCCACGTTGGGCTTGTCCTGCTGCGGCGTGCGCAGGCTGGCCAGGTAGCGTCCATTGCTGTCGAACGCCGCCACGTTGGCAAATTCGGCGGAGGCCGAGGCATGGCGCTCGATGGCGGCGTGAATCGCGGAGGGCGTGCGCTGGGTCGCCGGAATCGCGTCCGCGATGGAGCTTAGCAGCAGGCGTTTGCTGGCCAGTTGCTCGTCGATATGGGCGGCGGCGACCGACAGGAGGCTGAACTGTTGCTGGCCGATCACGCTTTTCATGTCCCGTTCCGACATCGACAGGGCCAGCCAGGTCACGATGCTGGTGGCTGCAAGCACGAACAAGATGACCACGCAGGTCATGCGCGCACGCAAGCTCTGGGGTAGCAGTCGGGTGAGGGCCATGGCTTAGTATTGCACACCTGTTTGCGAGTGTGTTCTAAAATCCAAGGCACAGCCTTAACTGGAAATAATGTGAAAAATGCAATGACACTTGGCTGGGTGAACTGAGAATGGCTCATTTCCACCTGGCTTGGGAATTAGGGGGGGACCTGGCCCATGCAGGACGCTTGCGGGTCATTGCGCAAGCCCTGCTGGCACGCGGCCATGCGGTCAGCCTGTCGGTGCGCGACCTGGGCCAGGCCCGGCGCCTGCTGGGCGGACTCGAGGTGACGATGCTGCAGGCGCCGCTCTGGCTGCACGGCGCCGCCCAGCATGCGGCCAGCCTGGCCGAAATCATGCTCAGTTCCGGCTACCGCGAAGCGCAGGGACTGGACGGCCTGGTACGCGGCTGGCGCTCGGCGCTGCAGTTGCTGAAGCCCGACGTGGTGGTGGCCGAGTTTGCGCCCACGGCCTTGCTGGCGGCGCGCACCCTGGACATTCCTTCGGCGGCAATCGGTGCCGGTTTCACCTTGCCGCCGCCGGGCCAGCCCTTGCCCAATTTCCGCCCGTGGGAAGCGATGGACCTGCAGCGCCTGGCTGCGGCCGAAATGCATGCCCTGAAAGTCATGAATACGGTACTGGTGCACCATGGCGGCGTGCCATATGTGCAGGCGGCCGATGCGCTGCTGGGGCGCCAGCATTTCCTGTGCGCCTGGCCTGAACTGGACCATTATGGGCGCCCGCCCGAGCGCGAACAGTGGTACGGCCCCGCCTTCGTGGCGCCGGCTGGCGAAGCGCCGCAGTGGCCGCCCGGCCACGGCCACAAGGTATTCGTCTACCTGCGCCAGGAACATCCGGCCCACGTCGCGGTGCTGCACGCCCTGGTGATGGAAGGCTGCCGGGTGCTCTGCTACCAACCGGAAGTAGCTGCCGGCGCGGTGCCGCCGGTACATGCCACCAGCCTGGCATATGCACGCGGGCCGGTCGACCTGGCGGCAGCGCTGGCCGAGTCGCGCATCTGCGTCAGCCAGGCGGGCGAGGGCAGCATCGCGCATTCCCTGCTGGCCGCGGTGCCCATGCTGCTGTTGCCGACCCAGCTCGAGCGCTACCTGCTGGCGGCGCGCCTGGAACAGGCCGGCGTGGCGGTCAACGGCGGTCGCCTGCCGGGGGCGGTGGATTGGCGCAGCGTGGTGCGCAGTTTGCTGATGGACGGGCGTACCCTGATGGCGGCGCGCGGCGTCGCCAACCGTTATGCCGGCTTCACGCCGGCGCAGATGGCCGACCGGCTGGCTGCCCGCCTCGAACTGCTGGCGGCGAACGCTTAATGTGCTGTGCCTGGCCGGTGCTGATCGCAATACTGGCGCCAGGCCAGTTCTTCCAGCGCGGCCACCGCGTCGCGCAGTCCGTCAAAACGTGCATCGGTGAAACTGCGGGCAAACCGTTCGTGGAATTCCGCCCGCTCCAGTTCGGCGGGCGGCTGCTTGCGTGGCTGCTTGCGTGACTGCTCCATCGTATTCTCCAAGACTTGGGCCCATTTTGGCGGCGGGAAATGGTCGCGTCTGTGCGGCAGCGTACTGTTGGCAAGTGGGTACGCTTATCATTTATATAAGCCTTACTGTTATGCAGCCAATTCTTCATAGTGAAACGTTGCGATTTGCGCCACAAGTCAGTACACTCAATTTAATTCACGGCAACCATTTAAGTTCCGAATAAAAGTGTATTCACAGGCGCAAATCGATCCGGTCGTCAGTTTCCTGAACACGCAAGGTGAAGCGGTCCGCGGCACCATCGTGACGCTCCAGCGCAAGTCGCTGGTGATGGAAGTGTATAACCCGTATTCCATCGTGCAGGTCAGCGAAGTGTTAAGCGAGCTGACGGTACGCATGGGAACGGCCAGCGCCTACATCGGCAAGGCGGTAGTGATCAGCATGGTCAACACCGGCCTGACTGCCGTGGTGTCGGTGACGCTGATCGACGAATGGCGCGAGCTGAGCGAGGTGGTGATGCTGCCGGGCGCAGTGGGCCGCGAAGCGAGCAAGTTCGTGGCGGACTGGGACGAGCGCTTCCGCATCCGGCGCGATTACCAGATTGCCGTCAACGAGTCGCGCGCCTACCTGGCCGAGGTGGCGCGCTGGGTGGAGCAGGTCGACCTGTCCGATTCGCTGCCGAAAGAGGGCGGCCGCCTGCGCGCCGACGTCTTTGCCGAGCTGGCCGAGCCGCTGATCATGCGCGTGCGCCGCTATTTCGACGACCTGAACAAGGAAGCCGCCCTGGTCGAGGCCGATGCGGCTGCGGCCCACCGCGCTTTTGCCCAGGGCGCGCTGCACCCGCTGATCCTGCGCGCGCCGTTCGTGTTCCGCACCTTCAGCAAGCCGCTCGGCTATGCCGGCGACTATGAGATGGTGAACCAGATCCTGGGCGACCCGCGCCAGGGCCCCAGCACCTACTTCCAGATCGTCAACGCCGCCTTCCTGCAGACGGCGGTGGCGGTGGCGCACCGCAACCGCATCGAAATCCTGGTCGGGTTCCTGAAGCGCCAGGCCGACGCGGCGCGGCGCGTGGGCCGCCCCTACCGCGTGCTGAACGTGGGTTGCGGGCCGGCGCAGGAGATCCAGCGCTTCCTGCGCGAGTACGACGAGCCGCACTGGCTGTCGTTCGAGCTGGTCGACTTCAGCGAAGAAACCCTGGCCTGGACGCGCGGCCAACTGGGCGGCATCAGCGCCGGGCTGGCGCGCCAGCCCGACATCCGCTTCGTGCAGGACTCCGTGCACAACCTGCTGAAACGCCGCGTGGACGGTCCGCAAGCGGGGGCCGACTTCGATGTGGTGTATTGCGCCGGCCTGTTCGACTACCTGTCGGACAAGGTCTGCCACCGCCTGCTGAACTATTTCGCTTCCTGCATGAAGAGCGGCGGGCGCCTGCTGGTGACCAACGTCCACAGCAACAATCCGGAGCGCCCCGGCATGGAACACCTGCTGGAGTGGTACCTGATCTACCGCGACGAAGCCAAGATGGAACAACTGCTGCCGCCGCAATCGCGCGCGCGCCTCACCTATGTCGATGCGACCGGCGTCAATGTGTTTGCCGAAGCGTCGCTGCCATGACCGGACCGGCACCCTACGTGAGCCCACACCTGCATGCGGCCTATGAGTCGGACCTGCGCGCCTACCGGCTGCGCTTCAGCCGCGGCGGCGCCTGGACCGCGATCGGCCTGGTGCTGCTTGGCATCGGCCTCGATTTCAGCCTGTATCCCGACCACCTGGGGTCCTTTACGCTGGCACGGGTGCTGGTGTCCCTGGCCATCCTGGGCATTATCGGCCTGATGCGCCAGCCCTGGGGCGCGCGCCATGTGGAAGCGATGAGCTTCACCTGGCTGATGCTGCCGCAGATCATGATTGCCTGGATGATTGCCGTGACCGAAGGCGCCTCCTCGATTTATTATGCGGGCCTGAACCTGGGCGTGTTCGCCTCGGCCATCGCGTTTGCCTTCCGCATGTGGCAGAACCTGACGCTGGGCCTGCTCACCTACCTGCTGTACGCGGCCGCCTGCTGGGTGCATGACGGCCAGGCGCCGGTGGGCGGCGCCTTTGCCGTCAATTCGCTGCTGCTGGCCTTCAGCGCCATTGCCAGCGCGGTCTGCACCTATTACAACGAGCAGGCGCGCTTCAACCTGTTCCAGTTGAAGGCGGAACTGGCCGACAAGAACGCCCAGCTGGAAGCCAACAACCGCAGCCTGGCCGAGATCAAGGGCCAGATGCTGCAGCAGGAAAAGATGGCAGCCCTGGGTACGCTGGCTGCGGGCCTGCTGCACGAGGTGAACAACCCGGTCAACTTCTGCATGATGGCGATCGACATCGCGATGGAGGAGCCGGGCGCAAAAGGCAGCGAAGTGCTGCTGGAATGCCTGACCGATGCCAAGTCCGGCATGCAGCGCGTGCAGTACATCGTGTCCGACCTGAAGACTTTCGCCTACCGAAAGTCCGGCAGCGACCACGAGAGCGCACAATTCCTGTTCGAGCGCGCACTGGAATCGTCGGTGCGCCTGGTAGGCCACGAGATCAAGGGCATCAAGGTCAATCGCCATCTGCAGCCCGATACCCTGGTGCGCGGCGACGAAGCGGCCATCATCGGCGTGCTGATCAACCTGCTGAGCAATGCGGCGCTGGCCATGCGCAAGGGCGCGACGCAGGATCCGGCCATCGATGTCTATGCGGAAGCGCGCGGCGAGCGCCTGAAGATCACGGTGCGCGACAACGGCCCGGGCATCGCGCCGGAGAATATCGGCCGCGTCTTCGAACCGTTTTTCACCACGCGCGAAGTGGGGCAGGGCCTGGGCCTGGGCCTGTCGATCTGCTACAGCGTGATCCAGCGCCACGGCGGCCAACTGGCGGCCGAAAGCGTGCCGGGCGAATGGACCCGGTTTACCTTTGACCTGCCGCGCGTGAGCGGAGGCGAGAAATGAGCGATCGCAGCCAGCAGGCAACGGTGCTGTATGTGGACGACGAGGAATTGGCGCGCAAGTATTTTGCGCGCGCGGTGGAGAACGACTTCACGGTACTGACCGCGCCCAGCGTGGACGAGGCGCTCGTGATCCTGGCCAGGCCCGACAGCGATATCGACGTGCTGGTCACCGACTACCGCATGCCGGGCCGCGTCGGCGGCGAGCTGCTGCGCCAGGTCGAGCGCGATTACCCGCACCTGGTGCGCATCCTGGTCACGGCCTATGCCGACAAGGAGGTGCTGCTGGAAACCATCAACGGCGGCGACATCTTCCGCATCCTGGAAAAGCCGCTGGACGCCAATATGGTGCGCGACGCGCTGCGCCTGGCCAGTGAAAATGCGCGCGAGCGCGCCATGCGCCGCCAAAGCCTGCTGGCGATCGAGGAGACGGTGGCCTTCCTGGCGCACGAACTGAATACGCCGCTGGCCACCATCGCCAATTTCGCGCGCAATATCCAGCGCCGCGTCAACGCCCAGGCGGAAGACAAGGGCTTGCCGCTGCGGGCCGATATCGGCAACGCCGCGGCGCACATGAACGACAATGCGCGCTACTGCCTGTCGGTGCTGGCTTCGTTTGTCGAATCGGTCAAGCGCGCCAGCGTGGTGCCGACCGCGCGCCTGGCCAGCGGCAGCGCGCAGCAGATGGTCGCGGCCCTGCTGGGCGTGTATCCGCTGGCGCCCGGCCAGCGCGAGATGATCGAAGTCGATGTGCAGGCCGACTTCAATGTGCGCGCCTCGCCGAACTGCGTGGCGCTGGTGCTGTCCTCGCTGCTCAGCAACGCGCTGCGCGCGCTGCAGGGCCAGTCCGGCCCGCGCATCAGGCTCACCGTGGGCGTTGCCGAGCGGCCGTATATTATCGTGCAGGACAATGGCCCCGGCATTGCGCCGGCGCTGCTGAACCGCCTGCTGCTGGACCCGGTGTCCATGCACGGCAGCGAAGGCGGCAGCGGCTGGGGCCTGATCTTCTGCAACCGCGTGATGCAATCGTTCGGCGGCAACCTGCGGGTGCAGTCGGAACCGGGTCGCGCCACCACCGTCACCATGAATTTCCCGGAGTTAGAGAAGGAACGAGCATGACAGAACAACCGACCAAACAAACGCCGGCGATCCTCTACGTCGACGACGAGGCGACCGCCCTCAAATATTTCCAGCGCGCCCTCGGCGCGCTGGCGCCCGTGTACGTGGCCGAGTCGGTGGAGGAGGGCAAGCGTATGCTCGACGAGCACGCCGACGAGATCGCGGTGCTGGTGTCCGACCAGCGCATGCCCGGCGCCTATGGCAATGAGCTGCTGTTCTACGCCTGGGACCGCTACCCGCATATCGTGCGCATCCTCACCACCGCCTATTCGGAACTGGAGCACACGGTGGACGCGGTCAACCAGGGCCAGATCCACCGCTATATCCAGAAGCCATGGGATATTGCCGCGCTGCGCATGGAACTGAAACAGGCACTGGCCCTGGCCAAGCTGCAGAAGGAACATTCGCAACTGCTGCGCGAAAAGCTGCTGGTACGCCAGAAGCAGGCCGTAGCCAGCCGCATCGGCACCCTGTACACGCTGGCGGCCAGCCTGTCGGCCGGGCCGTCCTTCGTGCCGGTGGAAAGCTACCTGGCAGGCGCCCTCAGCGCCGGCATGACGCCGCCGGAACCGGACTGGCTGATGCTGGACCATTCCGACCTGATCAGCTCGGAGGCCTTCCGCAGCGCCGCCTTCGGCTGCGCCGTGCGCGACCACCTGCTGGAGCTGGAGCAGCGCTATGCCGATGCCGACCCGGCGCATGCCTTTGCGCTGCTGGGGGAGGCCTTCGGCCCGACCTTCCGCGCGGTCGATGCCAGCCATGCACTGTTCCTGAAGGCGTCCCAGCTCACCGAATTCCTGGAAACGCCAACCAGCGCGCCGGTCTCGTCGCAACACGCGTTCTGGCTGGCATGCCTGCTGTGGCTGGGCAAGCGCGGCGCGTCGCTGCAAATGGCCAGCAATGTACTGGGCGTCGAATGCCGCCTGGTGCAGGCCGACGCCGCCCTGACGCCGTCGCAGCTGGCGGCCTGGGTCGAGCAGTTCTGAGCGGTGCAGCGCCGGCACGCCGGGAGCCGCTCTCGTTACGTGCGCTGTGCCTGGCAAGGCTTGGCTAGCATGGGGGCAGCAACGGACATCAGGAGGCCAGTCATGCCAAAAGGAGCCAGCCCGAAGCGGGAGCGCGAATACAAGGAACTCAAGCAAGAGTTCAAGGAAGAGCACCGCTACCCCGGCCGCGAGGAAGAGGTCGCAGCGCGCATTGTAAACAAGCAGCGCCGCGAGCACGGCGAAACCAAGGCGCAGAAGTCGCGTTCGGGACGTAAAGTGCATTAATGAAGGCACGTTGAGCAAGACTTTCTGGCAACTTTGCGCTGGAGAGTCGGTTATACTCGGGGCTTCGGAGAACCGGAGCTGCCATGCCAGACCACGCCTTGCCCGAACGTCCTGACCTGCGACACAGGATTGGCCCGGCGGGCCTGGGGACGGTGCTGGCCGGACTGATGGCAATCTCGGTCCTGCTGCTGGCCTTACTGGCGGCGGCCCTGCTGGGCTGGCGCACTGCCGGCGAACTCAAACACAGCATCGGCCAGGGCCTGGCGCAGCGTGCCGGCGACAGCGCCGACCAGCTCGACGCCGCCATGTTCGAGCGCTATCGCGAAATACAGCTGCTGGCGCGGCGCGCCGGTGCGCTGGCAGAGCAGCACACGCCGGCGCAGCGGCGCCACCTGCTGGAAGACCTGCAGCGCACCTATCCCCTGTATGCCTGGATCGGCCTGGCCGATGCGGCAGGCAAAGTCAGCGCCGCCACCGGCGGCGTGCTGGAAGGCGCCGACGTTTCGAAACAGCCTTGGTGGGCCGAGGCGCCCAGCGGAGTGTATGTGCACGATGTGCATGCCGATCCGCTGCTGGGACGCCTGCTGCCGTCCAACGGTGGCCGCCCCCTGCGCGTGCTGGACCTGGCCTTCCCTTACTACGACGGCGCCAGCCGCCCGGCGGGCGTGCTGGGGGTGCAATTGCACTGGAACTGGGCGCGCGAACTGCTGGCGGAAAACACCATGGTGGTGGCGCGCGAGGGCAAGGTGCTGGCGGGCCCGGACGGCTTGCTCGAGCAGACCCTGCCAAGCAGCGCGCTGGCGCAGGCGCGCTTGCAGCATTCCGGCTATGTGGAAGAACGCTGGGCCGATGGGCGCAGCTACCTGGTCGGCTATGGGCGCACGCGCGGCTACGACGGCTATCCGGGGCTCGGCTGGACGGTGCTGGTGCGCCAGGATACGGCCAGCGCACTGGCGCCGGTGCGCCGCCTGCAGGCCGCCCTGGCACTGGGCGGGATGGTACTGGCGCTGCTGTTTGCACTGCTGGGCTGGCGCACCGCGCGCGCCTTGTTGCGGCCGCTGCAGCAGGCCACGGCGGCGCTGCACGCGGTGGAGCAGGGCACGGCGCGCGAAGTGGCGCCGCTGGCGGGCAGCTTCGGCGAAATGGAAAGCCTGCGCCTGGCGTGCAACGGCGCGCTGCTGCGCCAGCGCGATCTGCTGCAGCAACTCGAGCGCGACAAGGGCGCACTGCAACTGCAGCTGGAGGAGCGCAGTGCAGAACTGGCGCTGGCGCAGGGCGACGGGCGGGCCCTGGCAGCGCGCATGCATGCCATGCTCGATGGGACGCAGGAAGCGTTTATCGGGCTGAGCGAAGCCGGCATCGTCAGCGACTGGAACGGGCGTGCCAGCGAAATCTTTGGCTGGCAGCGCGCGCAAGCGTTGGGCAAGCCGGTCGACCAGCTGTTGCAGGCCAGCGCCGGCCTGCTGGCCGGCCTGGGCGACGGCAGCGTCGGCCAGCCGGTGGCCCTGACGGGCTGGCGCCGCGACGGTACGCGCTTCGACGCCGAACTGACGCTGCGGCGCCATGCGCTCGATGGCGCGCAAGCGTATGCGGTGTTTGTGACCGACGCCACGCAAAGCCGGCGCAGCGAAGAGGCGGCGGCAGAACAGCTGTCGGCGCTGGCCAGTGCCCAGCTGGAGCTGGCGGACAAGGAGCGCTTCCTGCGCACGGTGGCCGACCATAATCCGGCCGCCATCGGCTACGTCGACCAGGACGAGGTGTTCCGCTTCGCCAACCGCAGCTACCAGACCCTGCTCGGGATCGATCCGGCCGCCATGATCGGGCGCAGCATGAAGGAAGTACTGGGCGAGCAGCTGTACCGGCAGATCGAGCCGCAGGCGGCGGCGGCGCTGCGCGGCGAGCGGGTGCACTTCGAGACCGATACCGAGCGCGCCGGCTGGCAGCGCCACTTCATGACCGACTACATCCCCGACACCGATGTGCAGGGCGAGGTGTGCGGCTTCCATATCGTGGCGCTGGACATCACGGCGCGCAAGAAGGCCGAACTGCAGCAGCAGGAAGCCAGCCGCGCCAAGAGCGCCTTCCTGGCCAATATGAGCCACGAGATCCGCACCCCGATGAACGCGGTGCTGGGCATCGGGCAACTGCTCGAGCGCACGCCTCTCAGCGCCGAACAGCAGGAATACGTGCGCCTGATCCGCGCCTCCGGCAGTGCGCTGTTGGCCCTGGTCAACGACATCCTCGACCTGTCCAAGATCGAAGCGGGCAAGCTGGCCGTGGTGGCCGCGCCGTTCCAGGTCGACGAGCTGGCCGAAGCGGTGGCGGCGGCGATGCAGTCGGCCAGCGTGGGCAAGCGCCTCGACCTGCTGCTGACGCTGGATGCGGACCTGCCGCCCAGCCTGGTGGGCGACTTGCAGCGCCTGCGCCAGGTGGCGCTCAACCTGGTGGGCAATGCCATCAAGTTCACTGCCGAAGGCGAGGTGCGGGTGCATATCGGCAGCAGTGCGCCGGGCAGTTCGATGGAAATCCTGCAGCTGGTGGTGAGCGACAGCGGCATTGGCATGAGCGGCGAGCAGCTGGGGCGCCTGTTCAATCCTTTCGAACAGGCCGACAGTTCGACTGCACGGCGCTTCGGCGGCACCGGGCTGGGACTGTCGATTTCGCAGCAGCTGGTGCAGCTGATGGGCGGCACCATCACGGTCAGCAGCGAAGCGGGTCGCGGCAGCGAGTTCGTGGTGTCCGTGCCGCTGCAAGTGGCGCGCCGCCAGCGCCTGGAAGGTTGCGCAGACGGCGCGCTGGCCGGCCTGCGCGTGCTGCTGGTGGATGACCATGTGCCGACGCTGCATTACCTGGAGGCGCAATTGCGGGGCTGGGGCTGCGTGGTGGAGGCGCATGCGGCGGCGCCGGCCGCCGATGCCGCCAACTGGGACGTGGCGCTGGTCGACTCGGTACTGCTGGACGCGCAGGGCACGGCGCCGTTTGACGGCCTCTGCCTGGTAGCGCTGAACCGCAGCCTGGACCGTCATTCGCTGGCGGGCGAAGCGGCAGCGCTGGCCAAACCGGTCATGCCCGGCGCCCTGCGCCTGCTGCTGCAGGGCTTGCGCCAGCGCGGCGCCGTGCCGCAACTGGCGCCGGAGGCGGCGCAGGCAGCCTATGCCAGCGTGCTGCGCGGCGCGCGCATCCTGCTGGTGGAAGACAACCTGACCAACCAGGTGGTGGCGCGCGGCGTGCTGGAGCCGACCGGCGCGCTGGTGACGGTGGCCGAGCATGGCCAGCAGGCGGTGGACATGCTGCGCGCCGAGCCGGCGGCGTTCGACCTGGTGTTGATGGATGTGCAGATGCCGGTGATGGACGGTTTCGAGGCGACCCGCATCCTGCGCGCGCAAATGGGCTTGCGCCTGCCGATCCTGGCGATGAGCGCGGGTGTGCTGGATACCGAGCAGGCCAGGTGCCAGGAATGCGGCATGGACGGCTTCATTCCCAAGCCGGTCGAGTACACGCAGATGCTGGCCACGATTGCGGCCCACCTGGGCGGCGCCGCGGCGCGGGCGCCGTCGCCACCGCCGCCGGCCCTGCTGCAGCAGGCGGCAGCAGCGCCGGCGGCGCACAGCGACGCCGAGCAGCAACCCGGCGTGTTCGCCATCCGCAAGCTGCTGGCGGTGATCGGGCACGGCCCGCAGCGGCAGAACATTGTTTCACTGGTGGAGCGCGTGGTACGCCAGTCGCAAGGGGAACTGGACGCGGCCCGGGCGCACTGGCAGGATGGCGATGCGGTGGCCGCTGCGGCGGGCCTGCATGCGCTGCGCGGCGGTGTGGGCAGCCTGGGCGCGCGCAACTTCGCCGACGCCACACTGGCGGCCGAGGCGGCCCTGCGCAACGGCGATGGGGCCGAGGCCGGGCGCCAGTTCGAACTGGCGCAGATGGCGCTGTCGGCGACGCTGCAGGCCGGCGCGCGCTGGCTGCAGCTTGAACAGCCGGCGCGCGCGGCCGGCGTGCAGCAGGATTTGCACGCGGCCATGCATACCCTGGCCGAAATGCTGCGCCGGCAGGACCTGGATGCACTGGAGCAGTTCCGCCAGCTGCGGCCGCAACTGGCCAGCGAGCGCGGCGACGACGCTGCGGCGCAATTGGAAACGGCGATCGAGGCGCTGGACTTCGGTACCGCGCTTGATGTGTTGAGTGAGGAAGCATGGAAAGCACCATCCTGATCATCGACGACAACCCCGACACCATCCGCCTGATGAGCGCCATGCTGCGCGAGCAGGCGCGGGTGCTGTTTGCCACCAACGGCATGGCGGGGCTGGAAATCGCACGGGCCCAGCGCCCGCAACTGATCCTGCTCGACCTGCAGATGAAGAGCATGGACGGTTTTGCCGTATGCGACCGCATCATGGCCGATCCCGACCTGCGGCATTGCCCGGTGATTTTCGTGACCGCCAGCAGCGGCGTGGAAAACGAGATCGCCTGCCTTGATGCCGGCGCGGTGGACTTCATCACCAAGCCGCTCAGCGGGCCGGTGGTGCAGGCGCGCGTGCGCACCCATTTGCGCTTGCAGGCGGCGCTGGCCAGCCTCGATACGCTGGCGCACAAAGATGGCCTGACCGGCCTGCACAACCGGCGCTATTTCGACGAACAGTTCACGGTCGAAGTGGCGCGGCACCGGCGCCAGGGCGCGGCACTGGGCGTGGCGCTGGTCGACGTCGACCATTTCAAGCTGTACAACGACCACTATGGCCACCAGGTGGGCGATGAGTGCCTGCGCACGGTGGCGCAGGCACTGGCCCAGTGCACGCGCCGGCCGGGCGAACTGGTGGCGCGCTACGGCGGCGAAGAGTTCGTGGTGCTGCTGCCCAACAGCTGCGAGGAAGAGGTGCAGCGCTACGGCACATGGATCTGCGAGCACGTGGCGGGACTGCATCTGCCGCACGCCGCTTCGCTGGTGGCGCCGCATGTGAGCATCAGCGTCGGCCTGTGCTCGCTGCCCCCCGACACCGACGACACGCCGGCCAGCTTGCTGGAGGCGGCCGACAAGGCGCTGTATGAAGCCAAGCGCTCCGGCCGCAACCGCGCCATGCTGGGCGGAGCGCAGCGCGCTAAGTGCCGGGCAGGCTGATCCGGTTGCGGCCCATATGCTTGGCGCGGTACAGCGCCGCGTCGGCCGTGGCCACCAGCTGCGCCGGCTGCTGCTCGTGCGAGGCGATCGCGGTCGCGGCACCGATGCTGACCGTGACGTAGCGCTGGGACGCGCCGCTGTTGGGCAGGCGCAGCGCTTCGATGCGGCAGCGGATCCGCTCGGCGACGATGGCGGCGCCTTTCAGCGACTGGTTGGGCAGGATCACGGCGAACTCCTCGCCGCCATAGCGCGCCACCAGGTCGTTGGCGCGCATTTCGCTCGCTACTGCGCTGGCGATGCGCTTCAGGCAATCGTCGCCGCCGACATGGCCGAAGGCGTCGTTGTACTGCTTGAAGTTGTCGACGTCGACCATCAGCAGCGACAGGGGTTGCGCCTGGCGCAGGGCGCGCTGCCACTCGGCCAGCAAGGTATGGTCGAAGCAGCGCCGGTTGGCCAGCCCGGTCAAGCCGTCGCGCGTAGCCAGCTGCTCCAGCGCGATCTGGGTCTGCTTTTCCTCGGTCAGGTCGCGCAAGGTCTCGACCACGGCCACCAGCTGCCCGTCGCTGTCGTAGATCGGGCTGGCATCGGCGGCCAGGTAGCGGCGGCCGGCGCTGCGCGGCATTTCGCACCAGTTTTCCGCACACAGGTTGTCCCTGGTCCCGGCCGGGCCGCGCGACTGGCCGTCGTACAGGTCGAGGATCTCGCCGGTACGGCCGGCGATCACCAGGTCGGCCAGGGTCGGGCGCTGGTTGGCGTAGAAGGCGCACCAGTGCGCGCTGCTGCCAAGCAGCTCGTGCGCCGGGACGCCGGTCAGGCGCTCGCAGGCGCGGTTCCAGATGATGACCCGGCCCTGGGGGTCAAGGACAAAAGTGGGAATGACCAGCAGTTCCATCAGCTTCAATGCGAAACCCTGCGGCTGGTCCGGGCAGGGGGCTTCCATCAGGTGGGAGCTCTGGAGGAGACTATTCATTTGGCGGCGGCCCTGTTTGTTGTTCACTGCGTCGGGAACTTGATTGTGCCGCCGCCGCAAGAGGCAAATGTTGACGAAGCGCAAAGGCATTTCGTTTCGTGAAACGCGCTATAATGTAGGGTTGCCGACCACCGGATTCACCCGTGACTTATAGCATCAAGGAAATTTTCTACACCCTGCAGGGCGAAGGCGCCCACGCCGGGCGGCCCGCCGTGTTTTGCCGTTTTTCCGGCTGCAACCTGTGGACCGGCCGCGAACAAGACCGCGCCAGCGCCGTCTGCCAGTTTTGCGACACCGACTTCGTGGGCACCGATGGCGAAAACGGTGGCAAATTCGCCGCGCCGGCGGCCTTGGCGCAGAAAATCGACAGCCTGTGGCCGGCCGGCCATGGCCATAAATATGTGGTGTTCACCGGCGGCGAACCGCTGCTGCAGCTCGATGCGCAGCTGATCGACGCGATGCATGCGGCGGGCTTTACCATCGCCATCGAAACCAACGGCACCATGGAAGTGCCGGCGGGCGTGGACTGGATCTGCGTCAGCCCGAAAATGGGCGCGCAGCTGGTGGTCAGCAAAGGCAATGAAATCAAGGTTGTGATCCCGCAGAAGGACCAGGACCTGGCCGCCTATGAAGGCCTGGATTTCGAGAATTTCTTCGTGCAGCCGATGGATGGCCCGCTGGCGGCCTTCAATACCACGCTGGCGATCGAGACCTGCAAGCGCAATCCTAAATGGAAACTGAGCCTGCAAACCCATAAACTGTTGAACATACCTTAAGTATTGCTGACTCGATGTTAACTATTACCCGCAAACTGGAATTCGATGCTGGCCATCGCATTCCGGACCACAAGAGCCAATGCCGCAACCTGCACGGCCACCGCTACACCTTGGAAATCACCCTGACCGGCAAGGTGATCGACTCGGAAGGCAATTCCGACAATGGCATGATCATGGACTTTTCGGACGTCAAGACCATCGCCAAAGAGCATCTGGTGGATGTCTGGGACCACGCCTTCCTGGTGTACGAAAAGGACGCCGCGGTGAAGGATTTCCTGTCCTCGCTGCCGAGCCACAAGACCGTGGTGATCGACCGTATCCCGACGGTGGAAAACCTCGCGGCGGTGGCCTGGGATATCCTGAAGGCCGCCTTCAAGGACCGTTACGGCACCGGCCTGCACCTGCACAAGCTGGTGCTGCACGAAACCCCTAACTGCTGGGCTGAAATTGTCGAATGAGTTGTACATGCGCGAGGCGCTGCTTGAAGCGCGTCGCGCCTGGGCGGAAGGCGAGGTGCCGGTCGGCGCCGTCGTCGTCAAGGACGGCGTGGTGATTGGCCGCGGCTACAACCAGCCGATCGGCCGCCACGACCCGACCGCCCACGCTGAAATCATGGCGATGCGGGCCGCTGCCGAAGCACTGGGCAACTACCGCCTGCCGGGCTGCGAACTGTATGTGACGCTCGAGCCATGCGTAATGTGTTCCGGCGCCATGATGCACGCCCGCCTGTCGCGCATTATTTACGGCGCCACCGATCCCAAGACCGGCGCCTGTGGTTCGGTGGTCAATGTTTTCGAGAGCGGACAGCTGAACCACCACGCCGAGGTGGAAGGCGGCCTGCTGGCCGAGGACTGCGGCCAGGTCTTGAAGGATTTCTTCGCCGAACGGCGCGCTTTGCGCAAAAACAACGTCGCCTGAGCGCGCGCCACGCGCCGCTTTGGCGGTGCTATGCTGAGCTATGTCCAGCGTTGATATAAACGGTATTACGATTACCTACGAGTCCAGCGGCGACCCGGCCGGCCCGGCTGTGCTGCTGAACATGGGGCTGGCCCTGCAACTGATTTCCTGGCCGGGCGAACTGGTCGACGGGCTGGTGCAGCGCGGCTTCCATGTGATCCGTTACGACAACCGCGATGCCGGCTTGTCTTCCCATTTCGACCATCTTGGCGCGCCCAACCTGTGGCTGGCCTACCTGCGCCACCTGTTCGGCTGGCCCCAGAGCGCGGCGTATACCTTGAACGATATGGCTGGCGATGCGCTCGGGCTGCTTGACGCATTGGGCGTGGCGGCAGCGCATATTGTCGGTGTGTCGATGGGCGGCATGGTGTCGCAGATCATGGCGGCGCGCTATCCGACGCGCACGCTGAGCCTGACCTCCATCATGTCGAGCAGCGGCCGCCGCGGCCTGCCGGGGCCGACGCCGGCGGCGCGGCGCATCCTGCTGCGCCGCACGGCAAGTGCGCACCACCGGGCGCGCGTGGTGGAGCAGATGGTCGATACCTTCCGCACCATTGGCAGTCCGGCGTTCCCAATGCCGGACGATTTGCTGCGGCAGATGGCCGGTGAGGCAGTGGCGCGCAGCGTGAGTGGTGACGGGGTGGCGCGGCAACTGGTGGCGATTGCCGCTTCGGGCGACCGCAGCGCGCTGCTGCGCAAGATCCGCTGCCCGGCACTGGTGATCCATGGCGATGCCGATCCCCTGGTGCCATGCGCCTGCGGCATCGACACGGCGCGCCAGATCCCGGGGGCGCGGCTGGAGCTGATTGAAGGCATGGGCCATGATATGCCGCCGGCCTTGGTGGGACGCCTGCTTGCCTTGCTGGAACAACATCTCCGGGGTAATATGGCCGGGTGAAAAATATCGGAATTGCCATTGCCGGAACCAGCGGCTACCCCATCGATGACGCCGCGCTGGCACGCGGCATTTCCCGCCTCCAGTCGCAAGGCTATATCGTCCACAATTACTACGACGCGGAGCGCAAATTCGAGCGCTTCGCTGCCTCGGATGGCGAGCGCCTGGCACAGCTGAACGCCGCCGCAGCCGACCCCGAATGCCAGATCGTGATTGCCTTGCGCGGCCAATATGGCATCAGCCGCATCCTGCCGCACATTGATTTTCGCAGCATGGCCGACAGCGGGAAGCTGTTTGTCGGTTTCAGTGATATCACGGCTTTCCATATGGGCCTGTACCAGGCGACAGGCCGCATCAGTTTCGCCGGGCCGATGAGCGCGGACTTGGTTCGCGAGGAGCCGGTTGCGTACACCTTGAAACAGTTTTGGGATTGCCTGAAGGGGCCGACCCATTCCGTGCGCGGCACGGGGGCAGGCAATCCGCAGCTGGACGTGCAAGGCACGTTGTGGGGCGGCAACCTGGCAATGATCAACCACCTGATTGGCACGCCATACTGGCCGCAGATCGATGGCGGCATCCTGTTCCTTGAAGATATCGGCGAACATCCATACCGTGTCGAGCGCATGCTGCTGCAGCTGCATTTTGCCGGCGTACTGGAGCGCCAGCGCGCCATCGTGCTGGGCGATTTTTCCGGTTACCGGTTGTCGCCGCACGATAACGGTTACGACTTCGACACGATGCTGGCGTATATCCGCAGCCTGCTGCCGGTGCCGGTGCTGACCGGCCTGCCGTTCGGCCACGGAGAATCGCGCTGCACCTTGCCATTCGGGGCGCGGGCGCATCTGGTTTCCGACGGCGAAGGCTTTGACCTGACAGCAAGCGGCTATCCAACGCTGTGATGAACGGCGCGGAGAGCTACTACCGCGCTACCGCGCCCGGCGATGCCTGCGCGCCTCTGGCGGGCCGCCAACAGGCGCGCATCTGCATCGTCGGCGCCGGTTTTGCGGGATTGGCGACGGCGATGTCGCTGATGGAGCATGGCGAGCGCGACGTGGTCCTGCTGGAAGCCGAACAGGTCGGCCACGGCGCATCCGGCCGCAATGGTGGCTTCGTGTTCGGCGGCTATTCGCTCGATGAACAGGCTTTGCTGGCGACCGTTGGCGCGCAGCAGGGCAGGCGGCTCTACCAGCTCACGCTTGGCGCTGTCGACCAGATCCGCCGTCGTATCGCGCAGTACGGCATTGATTGCGACGCTACGCATGGCGGCATTTACCTCGCCAACTGGTTTGACGATCCGCGCGTGCTGGATGAGCGCCAGCACTTCATGCGCGACCACCTGGGCGTCGAGTGGCAACGGATTTCGCCGGCCGATTTCGCCCAGCGGGCGCGCAGCGAGCGTTATTTCGGTGCCCTGTACGAGCAAAACGCCTTCCACTTTCATCCGCTGAAGTACGCGCAGGGCCTGGCGCGCACGCTGCAGGCTGGCGGCATCCGTGTGCATGAAAACAGCCGTGTGGTCTCGATCGAGGCGCTGCCGCGGGCCGCCGGAGGCAAGGGTTGGCGTGTCGCGACGGCGGCTGGCGAAGTGCTGTGCGAGGAAGTTGTCGTCTGCTGCGGCGGCTACCTCGAGCGCCTGTATCCTGCGCTGGCCGGCGCGATCCTGCCAATTGCGACGTATGTCATGGTGACCGAGCCGCTCGGCGGCCGGATGCCGCAGGCATTGGCCACTGATGCGGCCATTTACGACACACGTTTCGCCTTCGATTACTACCGTCCACTGGCGGACAGCCGCTTGCTGTGGGGCGGCCGCATCTCGGTTCGATCGCGTAGTCCGGAGGAGGTGGCGCGCCTGTTGTATGACGATATGCTGAAAGTCTATCCCCAGCTCGCGGGCACCAGGGTCGATTACGCCTGGAGCGGCTTGATGAGCTATGGCCGCCACAAGATGCCGCAACTCGGCAAGCTGCCAAATGGGGTCTGGTATGGCATGGGGTTCGGTGGCCACGGGGTGGGGCCGACATCGTTGGCCGGCGATGTCCTGTCGGCTGCCCTCATGGGCGAACTCAGTAAGGTCGAGCAGTTCGCAGCCTGGGGCCTGCCGACCACCGGCGGCCCGGCCGGGCTGCTGGCTGCACAAATGACGTATTGGTACTACGAATTGCGCGACTGGATGCGGCAATAGAGGGGTGTTCGCGAAATACAGGAAAATTCTTATTCGCTCTTAATCACTCTTATTGCCTCTTGATTGAACTTATTCGCTCTTAAATTGGTCGAAGCTGGCACTGCGCTACGCCGGACGAAGTGTTTCGCCAGTACAGTTCGTGAATGCCGTGGGCGGCTCGTTCAGGAATGCATGGACGACCATCTGGGTCCGCTTTCCAAATGACAATGAATGGCAGCCGGCGATGTTCCTGCGCAAGAAAGTAAGGAAATTTAAGAGCGAATAAGAGTAAATAAGAGAAAACAAGAGTGGTCAAGAGCGTTTAAGAGTTTTCCGCGAAATCGGAAAGAGGCACTATCCCGTAGCGTCTCGTGATGTTTTTGATGATTATTTTGCATCACCACCGAGGGCCGCTCCTATGCGTCCCTATGGTGGGCGGGGTATAATGCCCGATTCGCTTTTACCCACATTTATTCCAGCATGCTTTCTACCGCTAACATCACCATGCAGTTCGGCGCCAAGCCGCTGTTCGAGAACATTTCCGTCAAGTTTGGCGACGGTAACCGCTACGGCCTGATCGGAGCGAACGGCTGCGGCAAGTCGACCTTCATGAAAATCCTCGGTGGCGACCTCGAACCGTCTGCCGGCAATGTGAGCCTGGACGCCAACGAGCGCCTCGGCAAGCTGCGCCAGGACCAGTTCGCGTACGAAGAAAAGCGCGTGCTGGACGTGGTCATGATGGGCCACACCGAGATGTGGGAAGCGATGTCCAAGCGCGACGCCATCTACGCCAACCCGGAAGCGACCGACGACGACTACATGGAAGCGGCCGAACTGGAAGGCAAGGTCGCCGAATACGACGGCTACACCGCCGAAGCGCGCGCCGGCGAACTGCTGATGGGCGCCGGTATCGACATCAGCCTGCACCAGGGCCCGATGAGCGCCGTGGCGCCGGGCTGGAAGCTGCGCGTGCTGCTGGCGCAGGCCCTGTTCTCCAACCCGCACATCCTGCTGCTGGACGAACCGACCAATAACCTGGACATCGATACCATCCGCTGGCTGGAAGACACGCTGAACCAGCGCGATTCGACGATGATCATCATCTCCCACGATCGCCACTTCCTGAACCAGGTATGCACCCACGTGGCCGACATGGACTACGGCACGCTGAAGATCTATCCGGGCAATTACGACGAATACATGCTGGCCTCGACCCAGGCCCGCAACCAGCAATTGGCCAACAATGCCAAGGCCAAGGACAAGGTCGCCGAACTGCAGGACTTCGTGCGCCGCTTCTCGGCCAACAAATCCAAGGCGCGCCAGGCCACCTCGCGCGCCAAGATGATCGACAAGATCAAGATCGAGGACATCAAGCCATCCTCGCGCGCCTATCCCTTCGTGCGCTTCGACGGCGAGAAAAAGCTGCACCGCCTGGCGGTGGAGACCCAGGGCATCTCGAAAACCTATGACCGCACCCTGTTCAAGAACGTCGACCTGGCAGTGGAAGCGGGCGAGCGCATTGCCATCATCGGCGCCAACGGCGCCGGCAAGACCACCATGCTGCGCTGCATCGGCGGCGCAGAGATCACCGGCCTGAATGCTGATACCGGCCTGGTGAAATGGGCGGAAAACGCCAACGTCGGCTACATGCCGCAGGATCCGACCGAGGAATTCGCCAGCGACATCAACCTGACCGACTGGATGGGTCAGTGGACCAAGGAAGGCGACGACGACCAGGCTGTGCGCTCATCGCTGGGCCGCCTGCTGTTCGGCGGCGACGAAGTCAAGAAATCGGTCAAGGTCCTGTCGGGTGGTGAAAAAGGCCGTATGATGTATGGCAAGCTGATGCTGGGCCGCCACAATGTCCTGCTCCTGGACGAGCCGACCAACCACATGGACATGGAATCGATCGAGTCGCTCAACATCGCCCTGGAAAAGTACGCCGGCACCCTGATCTTCGTGTCGCACGACCGCGAGTTCGTTTCCTCGCTGGCCACCCGCATCATCGAGATCAAGGAAAAAGAAGTCGTGGACTTCCGCGGCGGCTATGAAGACTACCTGAAGAGCCAAGGCATCGAGTAAATGAACGCAACCGTTGTACCGATCAAGACTGTCGAATTCGAGAAGCCAGTCGAAGGCGGCAGCTGCGTGGCCCATGCGTGGGCCCGCACCCCGGCACCTGTGCCGGCCAACGAGAAAATCCTGCTGAAGGAACGCATCAAGACCCTGCTGCGCGAGCGTAACGCCGTGCTGGTGGCCCATTACTACGTGGACGCCGACCTGCAGGACCTGGCCGAGGAAACCGGCGGCTGCGTCTCCGATTCGCTGGAAATGGCGCGCTTCGGGCGCGACCATCCGGCCAAGACCCTGGTGGTGGCCGGCGTCAAGTTCATGGGCGAGACGTCCAAGATACTGAGCCCGGAAAAGACCGTGCTGATGCCGGACCTGGACGCCACCTGCTCGCTGGACCTGGGCTGCCCGCCGGAAGACTTCATCGCTTTCTGCGACCAGCACCCGGACCGCACCGTGGTGGTGTATGCCAACACCAGCGCCGCCGTGAAAGCGCGCGCCGACTGGATGGTCACCTCGTCGATCGGCCTGGATATCGTCAAGCACCTGCACGAGCAGGGCAAGAAAATCCTGTGGGCACCGGACAAGCACCTGGGCGGCTACATCCAGAAACAGACCGGCGCCGACATGCTGCTGTGGCAGGGTTCCTGCCTGGTGCACGACGAATTCAAGGGCGTCGAGCTGGACCTCCTGAAGGCCGAGCACCCGAACGCCAAAGTGCTGGTGCACCCTGAGTCGCCGGCCGGCGTGGTCGAGCAGGCCGACGTGGTGGGCTCCACTTCGCAGCTGATCGCTGCCGCAGTCAGCCTGCCAGCTACCGAATTTATCGTCGCCACCGACAACGGCATCCTGCACAAAATGCGCATGGCCGCACCGGGCAAGAGCTTCATCGAAGCGCCAACTGCCGGCAATAGCGCCACCTGCAAGAGCTGCGCGCACTGCCCGTGGATGGCGATGAACGGCCTGCGCAACCTGGCAGACGTGCTGGAAAACATGGACAACGAAATCCACGTTGACCCTGAAATCGGCAGGCTGGCGCAGCGCTCGATCAACCGCATGCTCGATTTCGCGGCTGCCAAGAAAGCCAAAATCGCCCCAGGCGCAGACCTGGCGAAAGAAGCGCAACTGTTCCAAGGTATCGGTCCTGCATGAGCACTCTGAAAAATAAATTCGCACCGTTCGACGATGCATTGGCGGGCGCGTATGAACGCAACCTGCTGGCAGCCCTGATGGAAGATATCGGCACCGGCGACCTGACCGGCAAGCTGGTGCCGGAAGAGGGCCGTGCCACCGCGCGCGTAATCGTGCGCGAAGAGGCCGTGCTGTGCGGCGCGCCATGGTTTGAGGGCGTGATGGAAGCGCTGGATCCCGCAATCGGGATCGAATGGCATTATGCGGAAGGCGACCTGATGGCCGCTGATTCCCCGGTCTGCACCATTGTCGGCCCGGCGCGCGCAATCCTGACGGCCGAACGCTCGGCGCTGAACTTCATGCAGCTGATGTCGGGCGTGGCCACCGCGACCCGTCGCTATGTCGACGTGATCGCCGGCACCACGGCAGCCATCCTCGACACGCGCAAGACGGTTCCAGGCATGCGCCTGGCACAGAAGTATGCGGTACGCGTGGGCGGCGGCCAGAACCAGCGCCTGGCGCTGTATGACGGTATCCTGATCAAGGAAAACCATATCGCGGCCGCAGGCGGCATTACCGCCGCCCTGGCAGCGGCCAAGCGCCTCGACGCGAAAGTCAGCATCCAGGTCGAAGTGGAAACCCTGGAGCAGCTGGAAGAAGCCTTGAGCGCCGGCGCAGTCTCCATCCTGCTCGACAACTTCGACCTCGACATGATGCGGGCCGCCGTGCAGCTGAACGGCGGCCGCGCGCTGCTGGAAGCCTCCGGCGGCGTCAACTTCGACACCGTGCGCGCCATTGCCGAAACCGGCGTGCACCGCATCTCCATCGGCGCCCTGACCAAAGACATCAAGGCCACCGACTTCTCCCTCCGTATCATCGGCTAATTTTAATTGCATTGTGGAAGCCATCCTGTGGGATGGCTTTTTTTGTTGTTTTTATCAGTTCTCTGAGCTGATGTGATGATTAGAGATATTTGTTGCGCTTTATCAAGCGCACAATCGCCATTCTTTGAGATTTCGCAAAGCCACCGCAGATAAATCTGTTACGGAGGGCATATGTCGAAGCACCAGATATTCCTGGTCCATGGGATGGGCAATTTTGAACGAGGCTGGTCAGACGGGGTAAAGCAGCTTTTGCTACAGAAATTTGGTGCATATAAGGCGTTGGCGAACGACAACTACGCCGGGAGTTTTGAGTTCAAGGAAATCGTTTACGGGGATGTCTTTGAGTCCTGGCGCCAGCAATGGAAAGACGATGCCGCCAAGGCAGCCAAGGCAATGACTGATGTTGGCCTTTCGGGCGGACTTAGCGGCAAACTAGTAAGCTTGGCGAACAGCACATCAGGCAACAGCTTTTTTCAGACGCATGTGCTGGACGTCATCATGTACCGCTACCTGATGCCGCTGACTGAGTCGGTTAGGCGCTCTATCCAATCACAAGTCCTGGGCCACCTGAACAGCTTTCCGGCCTATCATTTGCCGCGTTATTCGGTGATCGCTCATTCCCTTGGGGCGGCGGTAATGTATGAGAGCTTCCACGCGATGATGACCGATCCGCAGGGACTCCCACTTACCTTCCGTCCTCAAAACTACTTCGCTGTAGCGAACGTGGTCAGACCACTGTGGAACCGAGGCGGGACTTGCTATCCGAGCGAGATGGGCCCGGCATTGAGTGATGACGAAGGGTTGTGCTACCGCTTCGGGAACTATTCGCACGCACTCGATCCGTTTACTGCCTTTATGCCATTTGATCCACCTGAAGAAGGCTGGTTCAGTCCGCGGGCTCCTAAGGCGGCTGTTTACCACAATGTGCGCCTGCCAGTTGAGGATCTACACGATTTCAATGTCCACTCGTTTGAGCATTACGTTGATCATCCAGACGTGCACGTGCCGATGCTGCGTGCGCTGACGGGATTCGAAGACTTGGTGACGCAAGCTGAGCATCAGAAGGCTTTGACGGATTGGCGCAAAAAAAGTCTTAAGGGCAAAGCGCGCGACACTGCAATTGATGCCTTACGCCAACTGCTGGTCAGGAATGAGGCTCACTATGGCAAGCACGTCGATGCTTTGCTGGCGTTCCGTGACATTGTTCTGGCCCAAGGCAAGGCCGATGGGGAGTCTTGAATGAACAAGCTGATTCGCTTGATATTCTTCGCATTGCTGGCCAGTGTCGATGCGCGTGCCGGCGATTGTCCGTTTACGCCCAAAGCAGATTCATCCGGCGCGACTCAATGGAATGAAGCTTTGCGCCGGCTCAGTATGCAGAACTGTGCCGGAGATCCGAATGAAGACCTGGCTGAACTGGTACGTGCCTACGAGGGATTTACCAAAGATGCCAAGGGCGAAGGTGATGCTCCGCAAGCTGTGGCGAAGGGAGTTACAGCCTCGCTAGATCTGCTGGCGGGATTTGCCAGCGGCAAGGCCGGCGGCAGCGCAAACACCGAGCAGTGGCGCGCCATGCGCGATGAGATCAGAGCCAGTCAAGCGAAAGCAATCGCTGTCTACGTCGCGTCCCCATCCATGATTATGGCGCCGGGCGATACAATTGTTTCCAACAGGTGGAACGATTTTCCCGCAAGCGCTCTACAACTGAACGGAGTGAAGATAACGCCGCTTGCCCCACTAGAATGTCCAGCGGCAACCTGTCCAGGATTCGGTGACCGGGTCGACATGCTGCGCGTTATACGCATCATGAGCAACCTCGGGGCCTATGCCAATTCTGACTGGTTAAAAAAGAATGTTGCCATCGCTGAGAGGGAGCGCCGGCGCTGGGAATCGTATCGTGCCGACGGCCACCACCAGTATATTTGGGAGGTCGTCGTGAACGGGTACGCAATGAAGGGTTCCCATTGTACCCGCAAAGAAAATGCGAGCAAAGAGCGTATTTACCTCGGCTTTTGCGAAGTGCCGACCGCCCAGTGGATTGTGCTGCACCCCGATGCAGCACTGCGCTGGTCGCATAGTGCTGAGCAGTCGTCCGATTTGAAGCCCGCCTTCATCATTGAGGCGCTCGGCCGCTACTGGTGGCGTTGGGGAGGCGAGAGCGGCGCCACGATGCTGGACCGCAGGGGAGTTGCGCTCGCTACATCATATTCGGACTACCGGGGAGAAAAACGATGGAGCTATGGCCCGATGCTACATTACGATAGCTATAGCCTGGCCATCACCAAGGCAGCCGGCGGGCGCTGGGGCTTGGTATTGAACATAGGATTGGCTGGGAAGATCTTCGACGTGAAGGGCCGGTTAGAGGACTTGCCTTAAGGGAGTAATGGGCAGAGGCTTTGTATGCGGAATTTGGTGCAGGCGCACGCGTATTTGTTGCGCGTATGTCGCAGTGACAAAGAGTGAGTTTCTAAGTAGGTTTGTGGCGTAAAGTTTTCGCTGGAGCCGCCGCTCCGGCGTCTCCAATACCCCCAACTGTTCTGGAGGAGACGCCATGTCAGAACTATTGCACATCAGTACCACGCTGGCCAAGATCATCGCCCGCATCAATCCCAAAGTGTGGGAAGTGATCGGCGGCGGGCCGCTCGGCAAGAAGTATCACTATGCTTCCCAGTATGCCGAGCCGGACCCGGTGCCGTGGCTGGAAGCTTCGCAGCTTGCCGCTGTCAGCCTGGCCCAGCGGCAGGTCGATGCGGCAGCCGCACTATTGACCCAGGGCGGCGACACCAAAGGCTTCCTGAAAGCCACGCTGGATGACTGGTGCGGCACCGTGCCACGTCCGCCGCTGAACTGGCCCGGCCACGGCCCACGCCCACCACGTCCACCACGCCAGGATGAACTGGAAGACTACACGCTGCCCATGGCGGGTGGCCTGGCATTTGTCGCACTGAGCGAAACGATCGGCAATGAAGGATTTGCCAAGCAGATCGCTGAACTGGGCGGCAACATCATTGACCGCACCGCCACCTATGCACTGGAGCATGCCGAAAAGCGGCGTTGAAAGAAAAAAGCCGCCCGGGCAGGGCGGCTTCTGGCACAGGCAGGGCCGTTCAGTCTTGCGCGTAGATGTTGTTGTCCTTGGTCTCACGGATGCATACCGCGCCGATCACCAGGGTCGCCAGCGCAATCACGATCGGATACCACAGGCCGTAGTAAATGTCGCCCTTGAACGCCACCAGCGCGAAGGCGGTGGTTGGCAGCAGGCCGCCGAACCAGCCGTTACCGATATGGTAGGGCAGCGACATCGAGGTGTAGCGGATACGGGTCGGGAACATTTCCACCAGCATCGCTGCAATCGGACCGTAGACCATGGTCACGTAAATCACCAGCACCCACAGGATCAGCACCATCATCGGCTTGTTGATCTGCGCCGGGTCGGCCTTGGCTGGATAGCCGGCTGCTTTCACGGTATCGCCAACTTCCTTCTTCAGGGCCTTTTCCTTGTCTTTCGACGCGGCGTCGAAGTTCAGGCCATCGGCCGTCATGCTCGCGTTGAACGATTGCACTTCCTTGTCGCCCACCTTGATCGTGGCCACACTGCCGGCAGGCGCGTCCTGGCGGGTGTAAGCCACCGACGCCTTGGACAGCATCGACGTCGCGATATCGCAGGACGAAGGGAATTTCTTTTCGCCGGTCGCATTGAACTGGAAATGGCACGAAGCAGGATCAGCCACCACCACCACCGGCGAATTCTTGATCGCAGCTTCCAGTTGCGGGTTGCCGTAGTGGGTCAGGGCGCCGAACAGCGGGAAGTAGGTGGCCGCCGCAATCAGGCAGCCGCCCAGGATGATCCACTTGCGGCCGATCTTGTCGGACAGGCTGCCGAAGAAGATGAAGAACGGCGTTGCCAGGACCAGTGCAATCGCGATCAGGATGTTCGCAGTGGCGATGTCCATCTTCAGCGTCTGGATCATGAAGAACAGTGCGTAGAACTGGCCGGTGTACCACACCACTGCCTGGCCCATGGTCAGGCCGATCAGCGCGAAGATCACGATCTTCAGGTTCTTCCATTGGCCGAATGCTTCGCTCAGGGGCGCTTTCGAGGTCTTGCCTTCAGCCTTCATCTTGGCGAAGGCAGGCGACTCGTTCATCGACAGGCGGATCCATACCGAGATGCCCAGCAGTGCTACAGACACCAGGAATGGAATGCGCCAGCCCCAGGATTCAAACTCTTCCAGCGGCATCGACTGGCGCACGCCCAGGATCACCAGCAGCGACAGGAAGAAGCCGAGCGTGGCGGTGGTCTGGATCCAGGCCGTGAACAGGCCGCGCTTGCCATGCGGCGCGTGTTCAGCCACATAGGTTGCTGCGCCGCCGTACTCGCCGCCCAGCGCCAGGCCTTGCAGCAGGCGCAGTGCCACCAGGATAATCGGCGCTGCAATGCCGATCGTGGCATAGCCGGGCAGCAAACCCACGATGAAGGTGGACAAGCCCATGATCAGGATGGTGACCAGGAAGGTGTACTTGCGGCCGATCATATCGCCCAGGCGGCCGAACACGATGGCGCCGAACGGGCGCACAATGAAGCCGGCGGCAAAGGCCAGCAGCGCGAAAATGAAGGAGGTGGTCGGGTCGCCGACGAAGAACTGCTTGGCGATGATCGATGCCAGCGAACCGTAAAGATAAAAGTCGTACCATTCAAACACGGTACCGAGCGAAGAGGCGAAGATGACCTTCTTCTCTTCCTTGGTCATCGGTGCGGCTTTGCCGCTGCCGACGCTCCGCCCGTCGGCGGTGCCAGAACTAATTGCCATTTTGCTTGTCTCCAGTTGTGTTGTGTGTATTTCAAATGCTTCAACGGCAGGATGGAGTCTGGACCTGGTTCCTTACGTCATGCTTGCTTGAAACTTACACAAAACTTACAAGGCAAACAATTTAGCGAACGACCGTGCTAAAGCTATGCTATGCTGGTTCGAAACAATTCACCCAGGAGACCTTCATGACCGACGCCGTCATCGTTTCAACCGCCCGCACCGGCCTCGCCAAATCGTGGAAAGGGGCCTTCAACATGACCCATGGCGCCGCGCTTGGCGGCCACGTGCTGCAAGCTGCGATTGCCCGCGCCGGCATCGAGGCGGGCGAACTGGAAGACGTGATCATGGGCTGCGCCAACCCTGAAGGCGCCACCGGCGGCAACATCGCGCGCCAGATCGCGCTGCGCGGCGGCGCTCCGGTCACGGTGCCCGGCATGACCATCAACCGTTTCTGTTCGTCCGGCTTGCAGACCATCGCCACCGCCGCCCAGCGCGTGCTGGCCGGCGAGGGCGATATCTTCGCCGCCGGCGGCGTCGAGTCGATCTCCTGCGTACAGCAGGAGATGAACATGCACATGTACAAGGACGTGTGGCTGAACGAGCACAAGCCCGCGATCTACCTGCCGATGCTGCAGACCGCTGAAATCGTGGCAGCGCGCTACGGCATTACGAAGGAACGCCAGGACGAATATGGCGTGCAGAGCCAGCAGCGTGCCGCAGCGGCGCAGGCGGCAGGGCGTTTTGACGCCGAGATCGTGCCGATGACCGTGACCATGGGAGTGGCCGACAAGTCGAGCGGCATGCTCGGCACGCGCGAAGTCACCATCGCGGCCGATGAAGGGATTCGCGCCGACACGACCATCGAAGCGGTGCGCGGCATCCGTACCGCCGTGCCGGGCGGCGTGATCACGGCCGGTAACGCGAGCCAGTTCTCCGATGGTGCCTCTTGCGCCATCGTCATGAGCGACCGCAGCGCCGCCGCCAAAGGCCTGCAGCCGCTTGGCATCTTCCGCGGCTTTGCGGTGGCGGGCTGTGAACCGGACGAAATGGGCATCGGCCCCGTGTTCGCCGTGCCGAAGCTGCTCAAGCGCGCCGGCCTCAAGGTCGACGATATCGGCCTATGGGAATTGAATGAAGCCTTTGCCGTGCAGGTGCTGTACTGTGCCGAAAAGCTGGGGATCCCGCTGGACCGTCTGAACGTGGACGGCGGCGCCATCGCCGTCGGCCATCCTTACGGCGTGTCCGGTGCGCGTATGGTCGGCCATGCGCTGAGCGAAGGCAAACGCCGCGGCGTGAAGTACGTGGTGGTCACCATGTGCATCGGTGGCGGCCAGGGTGCGGCAGGCCTGTTCGAGGTGGTGTGATGACGTCCCGGCTGCTGAATCGCCGCGATGTTGAATTCATGCTGTATGACTGGCTCGACGCAGAAGCACTGGCCAAGCGTCCGCGCTTTGCCGACCATAGCCGCGAGACCTTTACCGCTGCACTCGACACCGCCGAACAGATTGCAGGCGAGCTGTTCGCGCCGCACAACAAGCTGAGCGACCAGCAGGAACCGCAGTTCGACGGCGAGCGCGTCAGGGTGATTCCGGAAGTGAAACGGGCGCTGGATGCCTTTTCCGCAGCCGGCCTGATGGCTGCCGGCCAGGATTACGCGCTGGGCGGCATGCAATTGCCGCTGACGGTGGAGAAGGCGATTACGGCATACTTCACGGCGGCCAATATGGCCACGTCCAGCTATGCCTTCCTGACCATCGGCAATGCCAACACGCTGCTCAAATGCGCCTCCAGCGCGCAGGTCGAACACTTCGTGCGGCCCATGCTGGAGGGACGCTGGTTCGGCACCATGTGCCTGAGCGAGCCGCAGGCCGGCTCCAGCCTTTCCGACATCACGACGCGCGCCGAGCCCGATCCCGGCGCCGCCGGCCAGTATCGGCTGGCCGGCAACAAGATGTGGATTTCGGGCGGCGAACACGAGCTGGCGGAGAACATCATCCACCTGGTGCTGGCCAAGATCCCGGGCCCGGACGGCAAGCTGCCGCCGGGCGTGAAAGGCATCTCGCTGTTCATCGTGCCCAAGATCCTCGACAATGGCGAGCGCAACGACATCGCACTGGCGGGCTTGAACCATAAGATGGGCAACCGCGGAACCACCAACTGCCTGCTGAATTTTGGCGAAGGGCGCCAGCAGCCGGGCGGGCGCAGCGGCGCCATCGGCTATCTGGTCGGCCGCGAGGGCCAGGGCCTGTTCAATATGTTCCATATGATGAACGAAGCCCGTATCGGCGTCGGCCTGGCCGCGGCAGTACTGGGCTACACGGGCTACCTGCACGCGCTGGATTATGCCCGCGAGCGCCCGCAAGGACGCCATCCTGCCGCCAAGGACCCCTCCTCGCCGCAGCTCCCGATCATCGCCCACACCGATGTGCGGCGCATGCTGCTGGCGCAAAAGGCCTACGTGGAGGGTGCGCTGGGCCTGTGCCTGTACAGCGCCCGGCTGGTCGACGACGAGCACACCGGGGAAACGCCGGAGGTCCGCCAGCGCGGCGGGCGCCTGCTGGAATTCCTGACGCCGATCACCAAGTCCTGGCCTTCGCAATGGGGGCTGGAAGCGAACAACCTGGCAATCCAGGTTCATGGCGGCTACGGCTATACGCGCGAGTACAACGTCGAACAGTTCTACCGCGACAATCGCCTGAACCAGATCCACGAAGGCACGCATGGCATCCACGGCCTGGACCTGCTGGGCCGCAAAGCCAGCATCCATGACGGCGCCTTGCTCAAGACCATGTCCGGGGAAATCCGCGCCACTGTGCACAGCGCCCGCAGCCAAGGCCGCGGCGCCGATGCCGGGCAGCTGGCCGCCTACGCCGGCGCGTTGGACGCCGCCTGGCGCCGGGTTGAACAAGTCACGCAGGCCCTGTATGCTGCCCCCGACCTTAACCAGACCCTGGCCAACGCCACGGTCTACCTGGAGGCGGTCGGGCATGTGGTGGTGGCCTGGATCTGGCTGCAGCAAGCCATGGCGGCCGTCGCCACTCTGCCGGAAGACGACAGCTTCCGCTGCGGCAAACTGCAGGCCTGCCGCTATTTTTACCAATGGGAGCTGCCCAAGGTCCAGCCGCAACTGGATTTGCTGGCCGCACTCGACACCACCACGCTCGACATGCAGGACGCGTGGTTCTGAGGATGAACGAATGATCAAGCACATCGTCATGTGGAAACTGAAAGAGCACGCAGAAGGCGCCGACCGCGCCGCCAATGCGGCGAAAATGAAGGAGCAGTTGCTAGCCTGCGCCGGCATCGTCCCCGGCATCGTGAAACTGGAAGTGGGCATCGCTGAGCCAGGCCTGGAAGCAAGCTACGACGTGGTGCTGTACTCCGAATTCGAAAGCAAAGAAGCGCTCGACGCTTACCAGTCGCACCCGCAACACCAGGCACTTAAACCATTCTTCAGTGCTGTGCGCGACGCGCGCCAGTGCATGGATTATTCAATATAAGGACTCGAACATGCGAACTACCCAGCAACTCTTCGACCTCAAAGGCAAAACCGCTTTGGTGACCGGCGGCTCGCGCGGCCTGGGCCTGCAAATGGCGCTGGCGCTCGGTGAGCTGGGCGCCCGGGTGGTGCTCACCTCGCGCAAGCAGGCCGAGCTGGACGATGCCGTTGCCGTATTGACGGAGCACGGGGTCGAAGCCTTCGCTATCGCCGCCGACCTGGGTAAGGAAGCATCGATCGACCCGCTGGTGGATGCGGCACTGGACGCGCTGGGCGGCCATATCGACATCCTGGTCAACAACGCAGGCGCCACCTGGGGCGCACCGGCTGAAGATTATCCGCTGGAAGCCTGGGACAAGGTGATGAACCTGAACGTGCGCAGCATCTTCCTGCTTTCGCAGGCAGTCGGCAAGCGCTCCATGATTCCGCGCCGCTCGGGCAGGATTATCAATATCGCATCGATCGCCGGGCTGGCCGGCAATGGCCCCGGCACCATGAAGACCGTCGCTTACAATACGTCCAAGGCGGCTTTGATCAACTTCACCCGCACCCTGGCAGGCGAATGGGGCGAGTTCGGCATCAACGTCAATGCGCTGGCGCCGGGCTTCTTCCCGTCCAAGCTCAGCGCAGGCGTCATCAAGGCCATGGGTGAAGACAAGCTGGCAGCGGCAGCACCGCTGCAGCGCCTGGGCGGCGACGAGGACCTGAAAGGCGCGGTGGCGCTGTTCGCCTCCGACGCCGGCCGGCACATTACCGGCCAGGTCCTGGCAGTGGATGGCGGGGTCTCGGCAGTCTAAGGAGTTTGAATGACTAAGTATCATCGTATCGTGCTGGCCTCGCGCCCGCGCGGCGCCGTCGTGCCGGAGAACTTCCGGCTTGAAGAAGTGGCAGTACCGGCGCTGGCCGAGGGCCAGCTCCTGGTGCGCAACCATTACCTGTCGCTGGACCCGTACATGCGCGGCCGCATGAGCGAAGCGAAAAGCTACGCCGCGCCGCAGGCGCTGGAGCAGACCATGATCGGCGGCACCGTCGGCGAAGTGGTCGAATCGCGCAACGCCCATTTCGCGGCCGGCGATTTCGTGGCCGGCATGTTCGGTTGGGCCGAGATGGGAGTGTCCGACGGCAGCGAGCTGCGCAAGGTCGACACCAGCGTGATCCCCGCTTCGGCCCACCTGGGCGTGGTCGGCATGCCGGGCATGACCGCCTGGTATGGCATGCATGAAATCCTGCGTCCAAAGCTGGGGGAAACGGTGGTGGTTTCCGCCGCCAGCGGCGCGGTCGGCAGCGCCGTCGGGCAGCTCGCCAAACTGGCGGGCTGCCGCGCGGTCGGCATTGCCGGCGGCAAGGCCAAGTGCGACTACGTGGTCAACGAACTTGGTTTCGACGCCTGCGTCGACTACAAGGCCGGCAACCTGAAGGCCGACCTGGCCGCCGCCACGCCGGGCGGCATTGACGCCATCTTCGAAAATGTCGGCGGCGAAGTGTTCGACACCGCGCTGGGCCGCACCAATGCCTTTGCCCGCGTCGCACTGTGCGGCCTGCTGGCCGGCTATACCGGCGCTGAAATCCCGATCCGCAACGCCAAGAAGCTGCTATTGAGCCGCATCACGCTGCGCGGCTTTATCGTCACCGAGCATATGGATATGTGGCCCCAGGGCCTGTCCGAAATGGGCAGGCTGGTCGCAGCCGGCAAGCTCAGATACCGTGAAACTGTTTCCCAGGGCCTGGCTTCGGCGCCGGAAGCCCTTATCGGCCTGCTGCAGGGCCACAACTTCGGCAAACAACTTGTGAAACTCACTCCATGAAAAACTTCCAAGGCAAGGTCGCAGTAATCACCGGGGGCGCGAGTGGCTTTGGCCGCGAATTTGCGCTCAAAGCCCATTCGCTCGGCATGAAGCTGGTGCTGGCCGATGTGCAGCAGGACGCGCTCGACACCACCGCAGCGCAATTGCGCGGGCAGGGCGCGCAGCTTGCGGCTGTGCGCTGCGACGTGCGCAAATCGGACGAAGTGCAGGCCTTGGCCGATGCGGCGATGCGTGAATTCGGCGCGGTGCATCTTGTCTTCAACAACGCAGGCGTCGGCTTCGGCGGCCTGTTGTGGGAAGCAAGCGAAGCGGATTGGGACTGGGTGATGGGGGTGAATGTTTCCGGCGTGATCCACGGCGTGCGCATTTTCACGCCGCTGATGCTGGAATGCGCCAGGCGCGACCCGGATTATGAAGGCCACATCGTCAACACGTCCTCCATGGCCGGCGTACTTTGCCCGCCGGTGATGGGAGTCTATAACGTATCCAAGCATGCGGTGGTGGCGCTCACCGAGACCCTGTACCACGACTTGTCGCTGGTCGATGCGCCGATTGGCGCCTCCGTCCTGTGCCCGTTTTTCGTCCCGACCGGGATCCACCAGTCGCACCGTAACCGTCCCGGCGATACACCCATGGAAGGCAAGCCAACTGCCAGCCAGATGGCGGCGCAGTCCATGGTGAGCAAGGCTGTGACCTCGGGCAAAGTATCGGCGCACGATGTGGCGGAACTGACTTTCGCGGCCATTGCCGGCGACAAGTTCTACATCTTCACCCATCCGCAAGCGCTGGACGGCGTAGCGCAGCGGGCGCGCGACATGGTGGCGCAGAACAACCCGGCCGATCCTTACCAGGCGACGCCGCAGGTTCGCGACGCCCTGCGCGCGATGTTGTGAGAGAATGCGCGGCATGACGACAACACTCCGCTTTGGCGATTGGGCTGCCATGCAGGCCGATGCAAAACCGATCCGCATGGAAGTCTTCGTGCAGGAACAGAACGTTCCTGCCGACCTCGAAATGGACGACAGGGATGTCGCCTGCCTGCATGCGGTGGCTTACGATGCTGACGGCAAGCCGCTCGGCACCGGCCGCCTGCTGCCTGACGGCCACATTGGCCGCATGGCGGTGCTGAGTAGCGCGCGCGGCGCAGGCGTCGGCGGCGCCATCCTCAAAGGCCTGATGCAAAGGGCCCGCGAGCGCGGCGACCAGAAGGTTGTCCTCAGCGCCCAGACCCATGCGGCGGAGTTCTACCTGGCCCACGGCTTCGCCATGGCGGGTGATGTCTTCCACGAAGCGGGCATTCCCCACATCGAAATGCACTACGAATTCTAGGAGTTGAAAATGAAACGTTCGATCATCGCGCTTGGAGTTTGCGCAGTGTTTGGCGCGGGCTTCCTCGCCGGTTCCATCAGCCCGATCCAGGTCGCGCAGGCCCAGGTGGGCAGCGTGGGCATGCAATGGCCGGCCGCCGCCGCGGCGCCGGCCACGGCCAACGGCCCGACCCATTTCTACGCCATCGACACCGGCACCCGCACCCTGATTTCCTGCTCCCGCCAGGGCAAGGAAAAGCCTTCCTGCGTGCGCGAGCAGCTCCCTTAACGGATCTGGAGTTCGTGCAGTTCTGCCGGGGCGTCCGCGTACAGCTTGACGACGGTGGAGCTGCGTGTGCCGTAATTCGGCGATTCGATCTTCACGGCTGACAGCAGCCGTTCCAGTTCCAGCGGGACGCCGGTTTCCGGCAGGCGCATGTCCGGCGCACGGGTGGTGTCGGACAGCATCTCGAAGTAGGCGTCTTCGGGCGCGCCGAGGCAAAGCAGGCTGGCAAATTGCGCCTTGGTCTTCAGCACTTTCGGCCAGGCCGAGTCGAGCAGGGCGTTCGACAGGCCATAAATCCCCGGCTCCAGCGGCCTGCCGTTGCGCGGGTCGTGCGCTCCCTTGTTCGAATACCAGACCAGTTCCTTGCCGTCGCACAGGACCAGGTTGAAGCCGTTATATTCCCCGGCGCCCGCTGCGATCTGCGCTACATACTCCCGCGCCGTCATGGCGCCGGCCAGGAAGCCGGCCACCAGCTGCCCGCGCGATGGCGCCAGCGGGTTGTGCTCCTGCGGATTGCGCACATTGGTGATCGCAGCAAAGCGCGAGGGCCCGCCCGCAATTGTGCCGGCGCCGGCCGCCGGGGTGTCGCCGCCGCCGCAGTCTGCCCGCGGCATTGATTGCGGCGCGCTTGCCGCCCCGTGCCGCGTGATGCCCATCCAGCTCCCGCCGGCCTTGAGGTCGCGTCCAGCGTAGATATGCGGCGCGTCCGGCCATGGCGCAGCGGGCGTGGTATCACGGTCATAGAATTCATCACGGTTGGCGGCCGCTATCAGCGGTACGCCAGGCACCACCTGCCAGGCGAAAACTATCAGGCACATGGCGGCAAATCCTCAAAGATTTCAACGTGGCGCGGCCCGGAGATCCAGCGCGCCAGCCCCGCTTCAGCCACGGCCGCATTGAGGGCAGCCAGGAACGGAAGGCCGGCCACCGCAGGATAAACCTCCATCCAGGTCTGCACGCCTTCCGGCGCCTCAGGGCGCCGCTTGAGCTGCGCCACCACGCCATGCGCCGCCGACAACGCCGCCTGCATGGCGAAAACTGCCCCCTGCAGGCCAGCCGCCTGGGCGGCCTGCACCTTGTAATACACGTAGATGTCCATGTTCAGACGTCGAGCTTATCCAGCGCGTAGGGCAGGGGCTTGAACTGCAAGGCCGGTCCGCTGGCAGAGCCAAAGCGCACGTCGCCAGTTTCCAGCGCTTCCAGCTTCATTTCCACCAGGGCATCGACCCCGCCCGCGCCATTGCGCGCGGCGTTGACCACCATGCCGCACGGTTGCTCCGGATCGGCCGGCGAAAAGACTTCAGAGCCTGGCGCTGCCGCGGCGTCGGCAATCGTAGCCAAAGCGGTACGGCGCTTCAGTTTGCCCAGGTATTGGCTGCGCGCCACGATTTCCTGGCCTGGATAGCAGCCTTTTTTGAAATTCACCCCGCCCAGCAGTTCGAAATTGACCATCTGCGGCACGAACTGCTCCTGCGTGCCCGGGCCCACCTGCGGTATGCCGGCATGGATCTCGGACAGGCGCCAGGCCTCGTTGCCGCCAACCAGCAGGCGGTCCTTCAGCATCGATGCCGCCATCGATGCGGTTTCAGCCGATGCCAGCCACAGGTAGCGCGGCGCGCCGAAAGCGTCGGCCACGCGCAGTACGGTACCCAGCGGATGATCGATCTTGCTGAACGGTTTGGCCGGCAGTACGTCGAACCAGGTCTGCAGCACCGCCTCGGCATCGCCGCCGCCAATGGCCAGCGTCACGTACTGCTCGGTCACGTCGGCTGGCTTGGTCTTGCTGCGCAGGATGAACATCTGCAAACGTTTCTGCACTGCCGGCTGGATGGCGCGCGGCAACTGCAGGAAGACCGAATCATCGCTCTTCCACATCAGGAAGGACGCCAGCATGCGCCCCTTGGGCGAGCAATAGCCGGCCAGGCGGACGTCGTCCAGGCCCAGGTGTTCGACGTCATTGGTCAACTGGTTATGCAGGAAACTGGCCGATTCTTCGCCGCTGAAGGCGATCAGGCCCTGGTCAGTCAGCGCGGCGACAAAACCGGTCGCGAGCTGGCTGGTGGTCAGGGATTCTTGTTCCTGTGTCAAAAGTTGATTCCAGTTATTCATAAAGTTCCGTATTCTGGCGATGAAAGCATTATTATTACGGCCTTCATTATAGTGATCCTGCGCAAATTGCGCCGGGGCTTGGAAAACGCTGTCGTCCAGGCTGGAACTGGTTCAAGATTGGATTATCGAACGGGCATTTGGAAATGGCGTTTATTAAGAAGTCGATCACACTGGTAATATTGGCCGCGGCCGGGGCCGTGGGCGGATTCGCCTGGTGGGCGGGCCAACCTGTCATTGGCCAGGAACCTGCCATTGAATTCACCATCAGCAAAGGCAGCGGCGCCAGTGCGGCCGGCCAGCAGATGGCCGCCGCCGGGGTGCCGATCCAGCCCCTGATGTTCAACCTGCTGGCACGCGTGACCGGCAAGAGCGGACAGCTAAAAGCTGGCACGTACGAGCTGAAGCCTGGCACGACCCCAATGCGCCTGATCGACCAGCTGGTGCGCGGTGAATTCGCCCAGGAATCGCTGACAATCATCGAAGGCTGGACCTTCCGCCAGATGCGCCAGGCGATCGCCGCGCATACCGGCCTGAAGCACGATACCGCCGAGTTGAGCGACCGCGAACTGATGGCGCGCATCAATCCTGATTTCAAGGATCCGGAAGGCCTGTTCTTCCCCGATACTTATCTGTTTGCCAAAAATTCAAGCGAGCTGGCCATTTTCCGCCAATCGCACAGCATGCTGATGAAGCGCTTGGACGAGGCCTGGGAAAAGCGCGATTCCGGCTTGCCCTACAAGACCCCGTACGAGGCGCTGACCATGGCTTCCATCGTGGAAAAGGAAACCGGCCAGAAGTCCGAACGCAATATGATTGCGGCTGTATTCGTCAATCGCCTCAAGCTGGGCATGCTGCTGCAGACCGACCCGACCGTAATTTACGGCATCGGGCCCAAGTTCGACGGCAATATCCGCAAGAAGGACCTGGAGACCGACACCCCCTACAATACGTATATGCGGGTCGGCCTGCCACCGACCCCGATTTCGCTGCCGGGCGTGGGCTCGCTGACGGCGGCGCTGGCCCCGGCCAAGTCCGGCGCGCTGTATTTTGTGGCGCGCGGCAATGGCACCAGCCAGTTCTCCGATAACCTGACCGACCACAACCGGGCGGTCAACCAGTACCAAAAACAATAAATGACACAACGCGGTAAATTCATTACTTTCGAAGGCATCGACGGTGCCGGCAAGTCGACCCATATCCAGTTCGTCGGCGAGCTGGTCAAGGCACGCGGCCTGGAACTGGTCAGTTCGCGCGAACCGGGCGGCACCCCGCTCGGGGAAAAGCTGCGCGAACTGTGGCTGCACGAAGCCATGCACGTCGAAACCGAGACCTTGCTGGTATTTGCCAGCCGCCGCGAACATGTGGCGCAAGTCATCGAGCCCGGCCTGGCACGCGGCGCCTGGGTTATTTCCGACCGGTTTACCGATGCCAGTTTCGCCTACCAGGGCGGCGGCCGCGGCCTGGAGCGCGAAAAACTGGAAATCCTGGCGCACTGGGTGCACCCGAACCTGGAACCGGACCTGACTATCCTGTTCGACGTGCCGCTGGAAGTGGCGCGCGCGCGCCTGGATGCAACGCGCGACCTCGACCGCTTTGAACGTGAGAAGGCTGATTTCTTCATGGCTACCCGCGCCGAGTACCTGCGCCGCGCCGCTGAAGCGCCGCATCGCTTCCGCGTCATCGATTCCACCCGCAGCATTGCCGACATCCAGGACGAGCTGGCCAAGATCATTGGAGCGCTTGCTTGAGCGGCAACGTCTATCCGTGGCAGCAAGGCGCCTGGCAGCAGCTGCAGCAGCTGCGCCAGAGGATGCCGCACGCCATCCTGTTCCACGGCGCCAACGGCATCGGCAAGGCGGCCTTCATCGAGCAGTTTGCCCAAGCGCTGCTGTGTGAAAACGCCCTTCCGGACGGCCATGCCTGCGGCGAATGCCCGAGCTGCGGCTGGTTCCAGCAGCACAGCCACCCGGACTACCGCCGCGTGCGGCCGGAGATTTTTGAAGATGAGGCAGGCGAGGGCGAGGAAGGCGAGGACAAGAAGGCGGCCAAGAAAGCGCCCTCCAAGGAAATCAAGATCGAGCAGATCCGCGCCCTGGCCGATTTCATGAATATTTCCACCCACCGCCAGGGCTTGCGCGTGGTGGTGCTGTATCCGGCTGAAGCGCTGAACATGCCGGCCTCGAACGCCTTGCTGAAAACGCTGGAAGAACCGCCGCCTGGCACCGTGTTCCTGCTCTCCTCCAACGGGCTGGACCGCGTGCTGCCGACCATCCTGTCGCGCTGCCGCAAGTTTGCCATGCCGATGCCGTCCTACGCTGAAGCGCTGGCCTGGCTCAGGGAGCAGGGCGTGCCGGACGCCGACAGCTGGCTGCGCGAGCAGGGCGGTTCGCCGCTGGCCGCCGTGGCTGCCTCAGAAACCGGCAATCGCGAAGAATTGGACGCATTCCTGCAGTACCTGGCCCATCCCAGCGTGGAAGGCGCCTTGAAAACTGCCGACAAATTGCAGAAAGTGCCACTTACTTCCTTGGTTTCGTGGCAACAACGCTGGCTTTACGACCTGTTTTCGTACAAACTTGCAGGTAACATCCGTTATTATCCCCGGTACCAGCGTGAGCTGGCCGGACTGGCGGACAAGGTGAACATCAGCCGCCTGATGGGAGCGCTCAAGGGCGCCAACGAACGGCGCGCGACGTCCGACCATCCGCTGTCGCCGAAACTGTTTATTGAAGATATGCTTCTTGACTACACTGCTTGCTGTAGCTGAAGAAAGGAAAAAATGAGCGCAAGCCCTAACGATCCAGGCACCGCGGCTGTCAACCGGCCGACGGTGTTGTCCCTCGCAATCAAGGAAAAGGCCGCCCTGTATGCGGCCTATATGCCTTTCCTGAAGCATGGCGGCATGTTCGTGCCGACCCAGAAGCCGTACAAGATTGGCGATGAAATTTATCTGCTGCTGACGCTGATGGACGACCCGGCCAAATACGCGATTGCCGGCAAGGTGGTCTGGATCACGCCGCCCGGTGCGGCCAACAACAAGACGCAAGGTATCGGCGTGCATTTCCCAGACGACGAGACAGGTACCCGTACCCGCCTGCGTATCGAAGAAATCCTGGGCGCTGCGCTGCGCTCGTCCCGGGCCACCCACACGCTTTAACGAATGACGAAGTTGCGCCACTCGAATTTTCGCCACCGTCTTGCCACGCTCGGCGACCTGCCAGCCATTGTCGCGATCTACAACAGCACCATTGCCTCCCGTGAGGTGACTGCCGATACCGAGCCGGTGTCGGTCGCATCGCGCCTGGCGTGGTTCAACGAGCACCAGCCGGAACGGCGGCCTTTGTGGGTGATCGAAGAGGGCGGCAGGGATGGCATTATCGGCTGGATTTCGTACTCGAACTTCTACGGCCGCCCGGCCTATTCGGGCACCGCGGAAGTCTCGATCTACATCGATGAAACCTGGCGCGCAAAGGGTGTTGGCCGCTACGCGCTGCAGGAGGCGATTGATTTTGCGCCGCAGGTGAACGTGCACACCGTGCTCGGCTTCATCTTCGGGCACAACAAAGCTTCGTTGGCGCTGTTTGAAAAATTCGGTTTCGAGACCTGGGCCAAATTGCCGCGCGTCGCCAATCTCGACGGCATTGAGCGCGACCTGGTCATCCTCGGCAAGCGTGTTGCGTGACTTAGAGTGCGGCAAGGCTCGGGCCCATTAAAAGGTCCCCGTCAGTCGGGCAATGATGCCCAGCACCAGTGCCAGGATTGAGAGCAAGGCGCTGAACGTCCAGCGGAATCCGCGCTGCATCTCCTGGCGTAGTTCCTTGATTGATTCCGCCCGTGCAGCGCGTTCCTCGCTCGAACCGCGTTCCATGCCGGACCGGTGCTCTGCATAAGTGGCGCGCTCCTCAGCGCGTGCAGCTCGCTCTGCCGCGAAGCCCGCTTCCATCGCCTTTCGATGCTCAATGAAACCTGCTTCCATGGCGGACCGGCTCTCTGCGCGAGCGGCTCGCTCTTCCGCGAAGCCTGTTTCCATGGCGGTCCGCAGCTCAGCGCGAGCGGCACGTTCCTCCGCGAAGCCTGCTTCCATGGCGGTCCGCAGCTCGGCGCGAGCGGCTCGCTCCTCCGCGAAGCCTGCCTCGATTGCGGAGCGCTGCTCAGCGCGCGCAGTACGCTCTGCCGCGAAGCCTGCTTCCATCGCTTTTCGATGCTCGGTGAAGCCTGCCTCCATGGCCTTTCGATGCTCGACGAAGCCTGCGTCCATGTGGCCACGCAACTCGGCCATAGCAGTTCGCTGTTCAATGAAGCCGCGTTCCATGGTCGCCCGCAGCTCGGCCTGTCCCTGAAGTAGTGATCTTTGCCCTTCTTTCAATGCTGCAATTTCGGATTCCGCTTTTGACATGCGTTCCTCGATGTCCATGGTGCCTCCATTGAGCTGTTTGGGCTTCTGTGGCGCGGCCAAGTTGGTTTGGTGTTGGCATTGGACTGCCGGGATCAGGAAAAGTTCCGCAGTTTTCGATAGAATGCCGGAATGTTTATCGATTCCCATTGCCATATTGACTTCCCGGAACTGTCTGCCCGGATGCCAGAAATCCTCGCCAAGATGGCGGAAAACAAGGTCAGCCACGCACTATGCGTTTCGGTCGACTTGCCCGATTTTCCGCGCGTGCTGGCGCTGGCGGAGCAGTATCCGCACATTTACGCTTCCGTCGGCGTCCACCCTGACTACGAGGACACACCTGAGCCCAGCGTTGAACAGCTCGTGGAGCTGGCCAGGCACCCGAAAATCGTCGCTATCGGCGAAACCGGCCTTGACTACTACCGCTTGCAAGGCGACCTGGAATGGCAGCGCGAACGATTCCGCACCCATATCCGTGCCTCGCGCGAGTCGCGCAAGCCCCTGATCATCCACACCCGTTCCGCCTCGGAAGACACGATCCGCATCATGCGCGAGGAAGGCGCCGGCACCGGCAATGGTGGCGTGGCCGGCGTCATGCACTGCTTTACCGAGTCGCTCGACGTTGCGCGCGCCTCGATGGAGCAGGGCTTCTATATTTCCTTCTCCGGCATCGTCACCTTCAAGAGCGCAAAGGAGCTGCAGGCCGTGGCGCTGGAAGTGCCGCTGGAACGCATGCTGATCGAGACCGATTCGCCCTACCTGGCGCCGGTACCGTACCGTGGCAGGATGAACGAGCCGGGCTATGTGGCCCACGTGGCGGAATTCATCGCCAGGCTGAAGGGCGTGCCGCTGGAAAAGGTGGCCGAACAGACCTCGGCCAACTTCTTCGAACTCTTCAAGGCAGCCGCCTGATGGGCGGCCGCCGCTCGGTATTGGTCCTCCTGGCCGGGGCCGCGCTGGCGATGCTCACCGGGCCGGCCGGCGCCAGCCCGGCAGCCGGCGAAACCGAGGCTGAAGCCGACAAAGTCTCGTTCTTCCGCGCCGTCCAGATCAACGATGACCGCACCGTCAAAGCGGTGCTCGCGCGTGGCCTGGACCCGAACCTGCATGACCCGGAGCGCGCTGAAACCGGCCTGATACTCGCCCTGCGCTACGACGCGATGCGGGTCGTCAAGGTGCTGCTCAGCCATCCGAAGCTGAATGTCGACGAGCAAGCCTCCAATGGCAATACCGCTCTGTTAATGGCGGCTTTCCAAAAGAACAAGCCTGCCGTGCTGGCATTGCTGGAAAAAGGCGCACAAATCAACCGTCCCGGCTGGACCGCCCTGCATTACGCCGCCGCCGCCGGCGACCTGGACATCATGAAGCTGCTGCTCGAGCGCCACGCCGCCATCGACGCCACGTCGCCGACCGGCACCACGCCCCTGATGCTGGCCGCCCGCGAAGGGCAGGAAGACGCTGTCCAGTTGCTGCTGGAAGAGGGCGCCAACGCCACCCTGAAAGACCGTGCCTGGGGCGAGAATGCCGCCGAATTTGCTGTTCGCGCCCAAAAACCGTGGATAGCGGAACAGATCCGCAAGCACCTCAGCCGCAAATAAGGCGGTATTTCCCTTTCATATCGTGCAAATGGCCAAGCGTGCTTGGGGCGACAATCCTATTGTCGAAAACCCACCGCGCACCCGCGCCACTGCCATGCTGAACGAACGCGAAATCGAAAGCTGCTACCTGGGCCAGTTCATCCCTGTGCATTACCATCACAATATGCTGATGGATGCCAACCGCATGCACAACTTCAAGGCGGCCATCGATTTCGTGGTCAAGCCTGGCATGAAGGTATTGGAACTCGGCGGCGGCACTGGCGTGCTGTCCTTCTTCGCCGCGCAGAAGGCAGGCAAGGTGTATTGCGTGGAGTTCAACCCGGATATGGTGCAGGAAGCGCGCAAATTCCTGGCCATCAACAAGAACGGCGAGCGGGTCGAAGTAGTGCATGCCGACGCCTTCGAGTACCTGCCGCCGGAACCGGTCGACCTCGTGATCTGCGAAATGATCCACGTCGCCATGCTGCGCGAGAAGCAGGTGGAAGTCATCGAACACTTCAAGCAGCGTTACCTGGAGCGTTTTGGCGGCCCGCTGCCCATTTTCATGCCGGAAGCGGTCCTGATGGCGGTGCAGCCGGTACAGCAGGAATACGATTTCGATGGCTTCATTGCCCCGATCGTGCAATTCCAGCAGCCGGGCCAGATCCAGAATGGGACGGTAGAGCTGTCGCAGCCCCAGGTCTATTCCCTGATCGACTTCACCCAGCCCAACGACATGCTGTATCGCTGGGAAGGCCAGTTTACCGCCGAGCGCGACGGCCAGCTCAACGCACTGCGCTTCATCACCAAGAACATCCTGGCCGTGGTGCCGGAGCGTAACAGCACCATCGACTGGCTGAACCACTACATGACCTTGCCGCTTGCGGAGCCAGTCCAGTTGCGCGCCGGGGAAACGCTGCAGGTAAGCTTTGCGTATCGCGCCGGCGGCCAGATCCAGTCCCTGCAAGCCAATATGCGCGCCGTGCTGCTGCGGGACACGGCAGCTTTGCCGGCCTTTGCAGCTTGATCCCGGTTTTTCGCGATCTGTCGGCCTAAACTGCAACTGGTCGCATGACCGTTGTCCGGGCCGGACGTCCGCTATACAGTTGCCTCAACTTCAATCGGAGGTACTGGGATGTTCGGCTTCATCTTATGGCTGTTGTTGTTGTTCCTGTGCTGGCCATTGGCCTTGCTCGCCCTGGTCCTGTATCCCATCGTCTGGCTCCTGCTGCTGCCATTCCGCCTGCTCGGCATTGGCGTTGATGCGGTGTTCGGACTGCTGCGCGCCATCGTGATGCTGCCGGCCCGGGTGCTGGGCGGTGCACCGCGATAGTTTTTCCAGCGCGTATCGTAAGCACGCCGCGCCAGCCGCGCTGCTACGATGGCCCATCGAACAACAACGGGCCCGGCACTGGCGGCGCCAGCCGCCATTTCTCTACCGGTGCTGCACCTGATCGCGTCGCAGGAGCGGGGCGCGCCATACCGCGAAGTTGCGTAAATGCTCGGCTATGGGACCGGGTTGATCGATCCGACCAAGTATATTACGCGGCGCTGGCGCGCTTCATGGAGGCGATCTGATGAGCCCAATCGACCAATTCCAGCCACCGCTGATGGCGATCCTGCGCGGGTTAACGGAAGCGGAGGCCGCCGCTGTTGCGGCAGCCCTGTTCTACAGCGGATTCCGGCTGCTGGAGGTGCCGCTGAACCGTCCGGGTGCGCTGGAGTGCATCCGGCTGCTGGACAGCATCAAACCAAGTGATGCCCTGGTCGGCGGCGGCACCATGACGTCCGTTGCCCAGGTAGACGCGGTGCACGCTGCCGGCGGCCGCATCATGGTCGCGCCCAATTTTGACCCGGCGGTCGTGGCACGCGCACGCGAGCTGGGAATGCTGACCATGCCAGGCGTAGCCACCCCGACCGAAGCGCTGGCGGCACTGGCAGCCGGTGCTGACGCGATCAAATGGTTTCCGGCTGAGACGCTGGGGCCGATCGGCCTGCGTACCGTGAAGACGGTGTTGCCGCCCTCGGCAAGGGTATGGCCGGTCGGTGGCGTGAGTGCGGGCAACTTGCATGAATGGTTGCGTGCAGGCGCCGATGGCTTCGGCATTGGCGGGCGCCTGTATGAGCCTGGCATCACCTTACCCGAACTGGAGTCCAGGGCAAGCGAACTGGTCGCCGCCTGGCGCGCCCGATGAAACCGCAGGTCGACAGCCGCCTGTTCGGAGAACTGGCCAATGGCGAACCGGTCATGGAATTTACGCTCGATAACGGGCAGGGGATGCTGCTGTCGGTCCTCGACTATGGCTGCATTATCCGCAGCTGGCGGGCGCTTGGCCGTCACGGCGCACCGGTGGATTTCGTGCTGGGCTTCGACACCTTGCTCGACTACGAGCGCGACACGGCCCGCTTCGGCGCGCTGGTCGGACGGCGTGGCTTGCACAAGCGCTGCTGGCAGGGGCGTGCCAGCAGCGATAATGAGGTGGCGCGCCTGACCCTGTGGCGCCTCAGCCGCGATGGCGATGAGGGCTATCCCGGCAACCTGCTGCTGATGGTGGCCTATGAGCTGAGTGTGGCCGGTGAGCTGCGCTGCTGCTACCAGGCGCTATGCGACCAGCCCACGCCGGTGGCCATCAGCCAGCATAACTATTTCAACCTGGCCGGCGAGGGCACGACCCTCGGGCATGAACTGTGCATCGATGCCGCCCACTACCTGCGGCTCCGGCCGGACCCGTCGCTGGCTGGAGAATTGCGGGACGTTGCTGGTGGGCCTTTCGACTTCCGTCTCAAGCGCAGTGTCGGCGAAGGTTTGGCGCAGCCCGACCCGCAACTCGACCTGGCCGGCGGCTACGACCATGATTTCGTGCTGGCGGGCGGCGCCGGCCCGAAAGTTTGCCTGGCCGACCCGGGGTCCGGCCGCCAGATGGACATATATACCGATTGCCCAGGCTTGCACCTGTATAGCGGCAACCGGCTTGACGGTACGCTCGCGGGCAAAGGACGCGACTTCATCAGCCACGCCGGCTTGTGCCTGATGCCGCTGCATTTCACGGATACAATCTGCCACCCCGGCGCGCCCTACAGTGCCGGCACCCGCTATGTGATGGACCGCTGGCGCTGAGTGGCCTGCAGGGAATCCGCTGCGGCGCTAGAATGGGCGATGACCCAGCAATTTGAATACTTCAAGCCGGTCGCCCTGGAGCACGCCAGCCGCCTGCTCAACCACGGCCCGACCGTCCTTGTCACCAGCGCCCATGCAGGACGCCGCAATATCATGGCAGCCGCCTGGTCGATGCCGGTAGAATTCACGCCGCCGCGCATCGCCATCGTGATCGACAAAAACACCTTCAGCCGCGAGCTGATCGCGGCCAGCGGCGTGTTCGCAGTCTGCATTCCCGGTGCGGCAGCAGCCGACCTGACCTATGCCGTCGGCACCGCGAGCGGCCGTGAAGGCGACAAGTTCGACCGTTTCGGCATCGTGTTTCGGGCCGGAGCGGCGACTGGTGTGCCGCTGCTTGCCTCAGGCTGCGTGGCGTGGCTCGAATGCCGCCTGATCCCCGAGCACCATACCGAAAATGCTTACGATACCTGCTTCGCTGAAGTGGTGGCAGCCGCAGCCGACGAACGTGTTTTTTCTAACGGGCATTGGTCGTTCCGCGAGGACAATGCCGACCTGCATACCCTGCATCATCTTGGTGCCGGAAATTTCGCGCGCGCGAGTGCGATGATAAAGGCGAAAGCATTCCCTTGATTTATTGCTGAGCCGCCCAATCTTCGCTCTCCTGTTACTGATAGAATCGAAGATGCCCACAAGGCATCGTTCAAGGAGATTGTGATGAGCCGCAAGACACCTATCGAGCGTTACCGCAACATCGGCATTAGCGCCCACATCGACGCTGGCAAGACCACGACGACGGAGCGCATCCTGTTTTACACCGGGGTCAACCATAAGCTGGGTGAGGTGCACAATGGCGCCGCGACCATGGACTGGATGGAACAGGAGCAGGAACGCGGCATCACCATCACCTCGGCAGCGACCACCGCCTTTTGGAAAGGCATGGGCGGCAATTTCCCCGAGCACCGCATCAATATCATCGACACGCCGGGCCACGTCGACTTCACGATTGAGGTCGAGCGCTCGATGCGCGTACTCGATGGCGCCGTCATGGTGTATGACTCGGTTGGCGGCGTACAGCCGCAATCGGAAACCGTCTGGCGCCAGGCCAACAAGTACAAGGTGCCGCGCCTTGCCTTCGTCAACAAGATGGACCGTGTCGGGGCGGATTTCTTCCGCGTGCAGCAGCAGATCAAGGATCGCCTGAAAGGTACCGCCGTGCCTATCCAGATTCCGATCGGCGCCGAGGAAAACTTCCACGGCGTGGTCGACCTGGTCAAGATGCGCGCCATCATGTGGGACGACGAAACGCTGGGCGTCAAGTTCAGCTACGAGGACATTCCCGCCAACCTGCAAGAGCTGGCGCAGCAGTGGCACGAGCATATGATCGAAGCTGCCGCCGAAGCGACGCCGGAGCTGACGGAGAAATACCTGAACGGCGAAACGCTGACGGAAGACGAGATCAAGGGCGCGCTGCGCGAGCGCACGATCCGTAACGAGATCGTGCCGATGCTGGCGGGCAGCGCCTTCAAGAACCGCGGCGTGCAGGCCATGCTGGACGCGGTGATCGAGTACTTGCCGTCGCCGGTCGACGTGCCGGCGATTGCCGGCCACGATGAGGACGACAACGAGATCGAACGCCATCCGGCGGATGACGAGCCTTTCTCTGCGCTTGCCTTCAAGATCATGACCGACCCGTTTGTAGGCCAGCTGACCTTCTTCCGCGTGTATTCGGGCATTGTGAATTCGGGCGACACGGTCTACAACCCGACCAAGGGCCAGAAGGAGCGCCTGGGCCGGATCCTGCAGATGCACGCCAACGAGCGCAAGGAGATCAAGGAAGTGTTCGCTGGCGACATCGCGGCCGCGGTGGGATTGAAGAACGTGACCACCGGCGACACGCTGAGCAATCCGGACAAGGTGATCATCCTGGAAAAGATGGTCTTCCCCGAGCCTGTGATTTCGCAGGCGGTGGAGCCGAAGACCAAGGCTGACCAGGAAAAGATGGCGATTGCCCTGAACCGCCTGGCGCAGGAGGACCCGTCGTTCCGCGTCCATACGGACGAGGAATCGGGCCAGACCATCATGTCCGGCATGGGCGAGCTGCACCTGGAAATCCTGGTGGACCGCATGCGCCGCGAGTTCAGCGTCGAAACCACAGTGGGCAAGCCGCAGGTGGCCTATCGCGAAACCGTCACCAAGGCGGTCAGCGATATCGAGGGCAAGTTCATCAAGCAGTCAGGCGGCAAGGGCCAGTATGGACATGTCGTGCTGAAGGTGGAACCGATGGAAGCAGGCAAGGGCTTTGAATTCGTCGACGCCATCAAGGGCGGCGTGGTGCCGCGCGAGTTCATTCCGGCGGTGGAGAAGGGCATCCGCGAGACGCTGAACAGCGGCGTACTGGCGGGCTACCCGGTGGTCGACGTGCGCGCCACGCTGACCTTCGGCTCCTACCACGACGTGGACTCGAACGAGAATGCGTTCCGCATGGCCGGTTCGATGGCCTTCAAGGAAGGCATGCGCAAGGCCGATGCGCAATTGCTGGAGCCGATGATGCACGTCGAGGTGGAAACGCCCGAGGAATTCATGGGCAATGTGATGGGCGACCTGACCACGCGGCGCGGCATGGTGCAGGGCATGGACGAAATCCCCGGTGGCGGCGGCAAGCAGGTCCGCGCGCTGGTGCCGCTGGCGGAGATGTTCGGCTACTCCACGTCCCTGCGTTCGCTGACGCAAGGACGGGCTACCTACACCATGGAGTTCCAGCACTACGCGGCGGTGCCGAAGCATATCCTCGACCAGGTGGCGACGGCGCGCGCATCAGCGCGGCACTGAGCCGGGTACTAAACCGGGTACTAAGCCGGTTCGAGCAAGGCCGCGAATTCATCGGCCGGGACAGGGTGGCCATACAGGTAGCCCTGTCCCTGTTCGCAGCGCAGCAGCTTGAGCAGCTTGGCTTCTTCTTCTGTCTCGATCCCTTCGGCTACAACCTTGAGGTCAAGGTTGTGCGCCAGGGACACCACCGTGCTGACCAGGCCCATATAGCCGGCATCCTGCGACATGCGGGTGACAAAGGAACGGTCGATCTTCATCACGTCCACCGGCAGGCTGACCAGGTAGGACAGCGAGGAATAGCCGGTGCCGAAATCGTCGATCGCCACCGGCACGTCCAGCGCCCGCACCTTGCTCAGGATTTCAACCACGCGGTCATGGTCGGACACCAGCGAGCTTTCCGTGATTTCAATCGACAGCGGCTTGTTGTCGGCGCCGGCCGTGTGCAGGGCGTGCTCGATATCGTTGACCAGGGAATCGCAGCGGAACTGGGCCGGCGCGACGTTGACGGCAATCTGCGGCGGCTGCAGGCCCGCATCGTACCAGGCGCGCCAATCCTGCATGGCGCGCTGCATCACCTGGCGCCCGACAGCGATCACCAGGCCGCTGCGCTCCAGTTCCGGCACGAATTCAGACGGCGGCACCAGACCGCGCACGGGATGGCGCCAGCGTACCAGCGCTTCGGCGCCGGTCAGCTTGCCGGTGCGCAGGTCGATCTTCGGCTGGTAGAAGTTGACGAACTCCTGGCGCTCCAATGCTTCGCGCAACTCCACCTCAAGGCTGATCTGGCGTGCCACGACGCGGTCGGCGGCGCGGTCGTACTGGCCGAAGCGCAGGTCAAGGTCGCGCGCTGCCGACAGCGCATCCCAGGATTTCACCAGCAGTTCATCGGCGGTGGTGCCATCGTCCGGCAGTGCCGCGGCGCCGGCGTTGATGGCGCACCAGATCTTGTGCTCCTTGACCTGGTACGCCCCTTGCAGCATCGGCACCGCCGTTTCCTGTATGAACTCGGCCGCTGTCTGGGTGCCGTGTGCCGGCAGGAACACCGCAAAGCGGCCGACACCGACGTGGGCCAACAGCATGCTTTCCGCCACCACCGAGCGCAGGCGCTGGGCAATATGGCGCATCAGGCCGACGGCGGCGGCATTGCCGTAGGCGGAGCTGATTTCGTCGAAGCGGTTGATGTTGATCTGCAGGACCGTGCCGCGCGCGTCGGAAGCGGCCAGGGCGGCAATTTCTTCCTCAAACTGCAGGCGGCTTGGCAGGCCGGACAACACATTGGTGCGCGCCAGGCGATGCATCTCCTGGGCATTGACCAGGCGCTCGATGCCGTAGCTCAGCTCGTTGCTCAGCTCGCCGGCGCGCTCGCGGTAGAAGGCGTCGAAATGCTGTTCGCGGCGCGAATAGAAGGTCGCCACACCCCAGGGCTGGTTATTGACGAACAGCGGCACCGCCATGCAGGAAGCGATTTCGTGGCCCTTGCGCGAACCCGATTGCACCCGGCCGGTAGACAGCACATGGGCCGCCAGTTCGGCTGCCAGCCAGTCCGGCGGGGCTTCGCCCACGCTCCAGTGGCGCTCCTGGCCTTCACGGCTGGCCGAAGCGAACAGGTACAGCGTGCCGTCTTCGGCGCAGCGGCTGATGGCGGCGCAGTCCAGGCTGGGCTGGTGCGCTGCGAGGCGGCAGGCGTCGAGGCAGAGCTGTTCCAGCGTGCGCGAGCGGGGAATCAGGGCGCTCAGGCGCGACAGCAGCACATAAAAATTGTCATGGCGGATCAGGGCCCGTTCTTTTTCCACCTCAGTGGTGACGTCGATCGCGGAACCGCCGGTGAAGGACTCGCCATTCACATTGATCGGGAACTTGTGCACCAGCCAGTGGCGCTTGCCTTCGTCCGTGGTCTCCATGGTCTTGGTGACGTCCGGGTTTTCCAGGGCAGTGCCATCCTGGTACTCGAAGCCGCTGCCCATGACGTAATCGCCGGCGGCGTCCTTGATCCACAGCGGCGCCGGAGCATGCTCTGCAAAACCGGCCAGGAAACCCCGGGCGCGGTCCAGGCCCTGGCGCAGGCTTTGCTGGGTACGCACGCAGGCGGCCAGGTCGGCCAGCGCGCTGTGCTGCTCGTCCGAATAATTTTCCGGCAAATAGGAGAACAAGAGCGCTTCATCCGCCAGTGCCTCGGCCGGCACCGGCTTTCCGCACACAAAACCAGCCAGTCGCTGCAATTCCTCGAGCGGGCTGGACTGCAAGTGTTCAATGGATGCGCGCTTGTTCATGTCAATCACAGCAGTTTGAACTTGAGCTGCACGGATAAGGCACCATGCAGACGTTCCTTGTATGTAGGTACGATAGCAAAGTTAACGCCGACGCGTTGGTATTCCACGCTGACAACTGGAATCGCCGCGAGGAACCATCCGCCATCGCGCATTTTCGGGTAGCCATTAAAGCCGCCGACCACCGCGCCCAGGCGCACCGGGCCGATGGCCCAGGGCTGGTAGTAGACGCCGGCGTAATTCGACATCTGGCGGTCGCTGTTGTGGAAGCGGCCGGCAGTGAGGGAAGCAACGGTGGAAAAGCGGTATTCGGCGCCGAATCCGGGATTGGTGTCGTCGAAACCTTTGTCGCGCTGGAAGTGATAGGAGTAGAAACCCGGATTTACCCAAAGTTCGGATAAGGGCTGGTTTTCAATCGCGGAAAAGGTGTCGGCAAACGCCGGCAGCGACAGGGCAGCAAAAGTAGCCCCGATCAAAAGCTTTTTCATTTATTTCCAAAAATTTAATGACTGCGGGTGAATTATAGCGTTTGTGGCAATTCGTGAGATTTCAATTGCGTACCTTGCCGTGAACAAATTGTAAAATTGTTGCAATTAAGTCATCTCCATCGACCGGTTTGGCGACGAAACCATTCATGCCGACGGCATCGCATTCGGCACGCTCGCCAAGGGTGACGCCGGCGCTCATGGCAAGTACCGGCAGGTCCAGTCCCAACTCCTTGCGAATGGCCTGGGTTGCACTGAAGCCGTCCATCACCGGCATTTGCACATCCATCAAGACCAGGTCGACCGGCTGCTGGCCGCTGCGCAGGAAATCGAGCGCCTGGGCACCGTTTTCAGCGATATGGACGCTGGCGCCGACCGCCTCAAGCATGCTGCGTGCGACCAGCTGGTTGAGCGCATTGTCCTCGGCCAGCAGGATCGATAGCCCCTCCAGTGCCTTGCTGCCGTTGCTGAAGGCGCCGTGCCCCGCGGGCGCCGGGCTGGGCTGGGAACCCGCTTTATCTGGCGCGGCGTGCAAGGCGTGGAACAGGGCCGAACGGGTCAGCGGCCGCAATAGTTCGGGGTCCCGCCCGGTGCCGCCGGCAGCGGCCTGCGCTCCGCCGCGCAGGCAGATCCGCTGCGGCACATTGGCGCTGCGGGCGGTGCCGGCCAGGCTGCTGTCATAGACCAGCAGGTCGTAGTTGGCGCGCGCCAGTGCGGCCACGATGCCGGCCGCCGAGTCGACCGTGTCGCAACGCCAGCCCCAGCGCGCCGCCAGCTGCACCACGTCGTCATGCAGGTGCGGCTTGGGATCGGCGTACAGCACGCGCCAGTGGCGGCGTGCCCCCGTCAGCGCATACGGGTCGGGCAAATCGCCTTCGCGCAGCGGCATCAGGAAGGTGAAGGTGGTGCCGCGGCCCGCTGTGCTGCTGACCTCGATCGTGCCACCCATCATTTGCGCCAGCCGCTGCGAAATCGCCAGCCCAAGCCCGGTGCCGCCGTAGCGGCGCGCCATCGAAGCGTCGGCTTGGCTGAAGGGCGTGAACAGGCGTTGTATCTGGTCCGGGCTGATGCCGATCCCGGTATCACTCACGTCCCAGCGCAGCATGCCGGGCTCGGACGGGTCGCGGCTGGCGTGCACGCTCACCGTGCCGCTGTCGGTAAACTTGAGGGCATTGCTGACCAGGTTGAGCAGCACTTGCTGGACCCGCTGAACATCGCCGTGCAGCGAGACCGGCACTTCCGCTTCCACGCACAGCGACAGGGCCAGTCCTTTGTCGGCACTGGTCATGGCCATGACCGCGCCCAGCGCGCACAGCACGTCTTCGACCAGGAAATCATCGTCGGCCAGCTCCAGCTTGTTGGCCTCGATCTTGGAAAAGTCCAGTACATCGTTGAGCAGCGCAAGCAGGGAGCGTCCGGCGCCGGACACCATGCCCAGGTACTGGCGCTGCTCCGCATTGAGTGGCGTGCGCGCCAGGATCTGGCTCACGCCAAGAACCGCGTTCAACGGCGTGCGCAGCTCATGGCTGATATTTGCGACGAAGGCGCTCTTGGCTGCGCTGGCCGATTCAGCCTGCGTCTTGGCGTCGTTCAATTCCTTTTCGGCAGCCTTTTCGGCCGTGACGTCGCGCATGATCATGGCGAAGCCGATGCAGTTGCCCGGCTCGTCGTGCACCGGGAACAGCTGCTTCAGGCCGAGGAAGGTGCTGCCGTCGCGGCGGCGGCGCAGGGAGGTCGACTCGTACTGGCCATGCTCCAGCGCCAGCGCCATGCTGCGCGTGGCATGGCTCTCGGTCGACAGGACCCGCAGCGGCTGGCCGACAATTTCCGCAGCCTGGTAGCCAAACAGCTTTTCGGCGCCATCGTTCCAGGTGGTGATGGTGCCCGCCGGATCGAGCAGCACGATGGCGTGGTTGCGGATATGCGAAGTGAGCAGCTTGAAGCGTGCTTCGGATTCTTCCAGGCTGGCGGTCTGCTGTTCGAGCTGCCTGGCCGACTGATCCTTGGCGCGCAGCGCTGCAATGCGTTCGTGCACCAGGTTGCGGCTGGCGCCGAAAAACAGCAGGCTGATCAGGGTACCCATTACCAGCACCAGGAAGGATTTGCCCTGGTCGACCGAGGCATCGAACAGGGCGGTCGGGTGCACGTTCAGGGCCCAGGATTGGCCGTTGTCGCCCACCGGTACATATTGCAGGCTGGACAGGCGGGTAAAACTCTGCCCGGTGCCGCTGCGGGCGCTGGTGTACATGAGCTGGCCCTTGGTGTCCTGGAAGTAGACGTCGAGCCGGACTTCGCGCAAGCCATTGCCGAAGATGCCCTCCATCAGGTCGCCCATGCGGAAGGGAATATAGACAAAGCCGTGCAGCTCACGGTGCCCGGCCGCATTGTTGTGATACACGGGATTGAACATGAGGAAACCTGCCTGCTTGGGCCCGGCGATTTCCTGGACCAGGGTTATCGGGCCGCTGGCGGTCAGTTTCCCGCTTTGCATGGCGGCCACCATGGCATCGCGCCGCGTCGGCTCGGACATCATGTCGTAACCAAGGGCAGCCTCGTTGCGGTGCGACCGAGGCTCCAGGTAGACGACGGCCGCATGCAGGTCGCGATCGCCTTCCGGCCAGACCCGCAATTCCTTGTTGAGTGCAGCTACCGCGCCGGCGGGAGCAAAGCGCGCGAAACCGACGCCGAGCACGCCGGGATACTGGGTGGTCACATCCAGTCCCGCAATGAACTGTGTCCATTCGTCGCGCTCGACGCTTCTGGAGGCGTCGAACAGTGCCGTGCCGGCACGCAGCAGCGATTCATATCCCTCCATGCGCAGGCGGACGGTCTCGCGCACATTGTCGGCAGCGCGCTGGAAGCGTTCACTGGTACGCGCTTCGGTGTCATAGGTGATCCAGCCCCAGGCGCCGACAGTCAGGCTCATGCAGGCCAACAGGATCAGGATTGGCGTCCAGACATAGCTCTCCGCCAGGCCCGGGTCTTCTTCCGTGGCGAGGACCCAGGCCAGGATGCTGCTGATGGCCAGGTAGGTCGAGAGCGACAGCAGCGAATGGTGCAGCACGCCGGAAACAAAGGGGCCGTGGTCCATCACCGTGGCCGGAATGGCGATGCCGGAAATGACAGCCAGCGCGATGCGCACCATGTCGCGCCAGCGGTTGACCGCGGCCAGGCCCAGGAAGAAAAGCAGGCAATACGGCAGGAACTGGGCCGCGGCGAGATGTGAATCGCTCAGGAAAACAGCCAGCGTGGCAAGCAGCAGGGTGGCCAGGAACACCAGTTGCCCCGGCAACCATTGCGGCCAGGCCGGGCGTGCGGGAATTGCCATAGCCAGCGGGGCGAGCAGCAGCAGGCCAAGGAAGTCGCCGGTCCACCAGGTGGCGGCGACCTGCCAGGTCAGCGCGGGGGGAATGATGCCGGACAGTACGAGCGAGAGCACGCCAACCACGGCCGATGCGAGGGCGGCAGCGGCGGCCACGCCGCCAAATTTATACACTTCGCGCTGGCGCTGCAGCGCGATGCCGGCAATGCCAAGGTGCCGCAGCAGCCCGTGCGCCAGCAGCGCTTCTGCCGTATTTCCAAGCGCAATCGTCAGCGAGACCGTCAGCAGCACCGGCAGCGAGGCCACGTTGTTGTTATGGAAGACCGCCAGGTTGGCCAGGAAGGCACCAGCAATGATGGCGGGCCAGAGCTGGCGCCCAAAGCGCAACAGCAATACCAGCGCAAAACCGGAAGGGGGCCAGATCGGGCTGGCATTGCTTTGCGCCAGTGCGAGCATCAAGCCGAGGCGCGCCAGCAGGTAGTACGCTCCAGCAGCGAGCAGCAGGACTGTCAGCGTACGCAGGCGATATGGCATGGCTTCGTGGGGAGGTCGGCGGTGATGTCTTTATATCACGGAAGATGTATAAGGCTGAAATGATGTTGTCACAATTACCCCTTAGCATGTCAATATGCAATTGACTCCAGAAAATCGAATGCGCGTGCGTGCCACGGTCTTCAGCAAGACCGATGCCGGCCGGGTCGAATTTGTCCAGCGCAGCGCCGGACTGAGCGCACGCCAGCGTTCGGTGCTGATCCTGATCGACGGCCAGAAGGCCTTGGGCGAGATCGAGACCTGGCTGGGCGAAGAGGAAATGCTGGAGGCGGTCGAAGCCTTGTTGCGCAAAGGCCTGGTGGGCATTGCATCCGCCCCGGCCGCGCTGCCGGCCCGTCCTGCCGCCGGGACCGCAGCGCTGGCAGCCGCGCGCGATTTCATGGTGGCGGCGGCGCGCAAGCATCTGGGCCTGATGGCGGCAGACCTGGTGCGCCGTATCGAACATGCGAAGGACGAAAGCCAGCTGGCCGGTGTCATCGGCCTGTGGCATGTGTCTTTACGCGAATCCAAGACCGGCAAGCCCTGCGCCGAGGGCTTGCTGGCGGAAGCGCGCGCCTTGCTGGCTTAGTTCGGCCGCTTGCGGTGGAATACCAGCGGACTGTACGGTACCGCCGATGGAGGAGGGGAGTTCAGGATGCCTGGTTTCATCGCGCCAACCACGTGCATCTCGCACGGCTTGCAATCGAAGCGCAGCGTGTAGGTATGGTCGCCGCTGACCAGGGTCATCGGTTCAGCCTTCACCTGGCCCTGCACACCCTGCACGCCTTTCGCCTGCTTCGGGCACAGGTTGAACGAGAAGCGCAGGCAATGCTTGGTAATCATCAGCGGCACTTCGCCCGCTTCCTCATGCGATTCGTAAGCCGCGGCAATCAGCTGCACGCCGTGCTTGTGATAAAACTCGCGCGCTTTTTCGTTGTAGACGTTGGCCAGGAAGCTCAGTTGCGTGTCCGGATAAATGGCGCGCGGCTCGGCCGGCGCTTTGCGCTGCGGCCGCTGCCAGGCTGCCAGGCGCGCCGCTTCGTGCGCCGCCACCGCATCGCGGCGCAGGGCGTTGATCGCAGATGAAGGCACGAACCAGGGCTGCGACAACTTCAATTCCACATGGTCGGCGACAAACATGGTGTTGCCCAGTTTTGCCAGGCTGGCGCGCAAGCCGCTCTCGGCTTGTTCGGCATTCTGCGCCGGCTGCAGCGCAAGCACTGCGTCGGTGCTGCTGACGATTCCGTCCTCATCGATGATCGACAGGCGCAAGCCGCCTTCGGTTTCGGCAAGCGCCAGCTGCAGCCCGACGTGGCGATCGGCGGACTTTTTGTGCAGCGCCGCTTCCCACTGGTGGTCGCGGTTGCGGTGGATCACTGTGCCCACTTTCAGGCCGGGCAGGGTAGCCATCTGCTCGTTGGGGAACACGCGCCAGCGCTGGCCGTCTTCGGTGTCGCCCATTTTTTCGGCCTTGTTGGCCTGGATGCCGACCGTGGTGCGCTTGTTCATGTAATTCAGGCCGTCGCCGTTGGCCATCGGCGCATTCGTGATGACGTCGATATGGTCGCCGCCCAAGCGCACTACGGTGCCCAGTTCGACGCCGACGTATTTGGGCGAATCGAAAGCGCCGATATCTTCCTGGCGGCCGTTGGCGAAGTAGTCGGTATGGCCGCGGTGGAACGTCTTGTCCACGTCGGGCGTGAACAGTACACGGGTGCGGCCGCTGGCGGCCCGCGCAAACTCCGGACGGCGCTCGAGCAGCTCGTCCAGCAGCAGGCGGTAGTGGGCGGTGATGTTCTTCACATAGCCCATGTCCTTGTAGCGGCCTTCGATCTTGAAGGAGCGGATGCCGGCGTCGACCAGTGCTTCCAGGTTGGCGCTCTGGTCGTTGTCCTTCATCGACAACAAGTGCTTTTCGAAGGCAACCACGCGGCCCTGGTTGTCGGACAGGGTGTACGGCAGGCGGCAGGCCTGCGAGCAGTCGCCGCGGTTGGCGCTGCGCCCAGTGTCGGCGTGCGAGATATAGCACTGGCCGGAGAAGGCCACGCACAGCGCGCCATGCACGAAGTACTCGAGCGGAGTATCGACTTCCGCGCGGATCTGCTTGATCTTGTCGAGGGTCAGCTCACGCGCCAGCACCAGCTGGGAGAAACCGACGTCGCCCAGGAACTTGGCTTTTTCAACCGTTCGGATATCGCATTGGGTCGAGGCGTGCAGCTGGATCGGCGGCAGGTCCAGTTCGAGCAGGCCCATGTCCTGGATGATCAGGGCATCGACGCCGGCTTCGTACAGTTGCCAGATCTGCTTGCGGGCCAGGTCGAGCTCGGAATCGTGCATGATGGTGTTCATGGTCACGAAGATGCGTGAGCGGTAGCGGTGGGCATATTCCACCAGCGCGGAAATATCCTCGATCGGATTGCTGGCGTTGTGGCGCGCGCCAAAGGCGGGGCCGCCGATATACACCGCATCCGCGCCGTGCAGGATGGCTTCGCGGCCAATGTCCGCGGTTTTGGCTGGCGCCAGCAGTTCGAGCTCGTGGTCAAGCAGAGACATTCTGAGATAACCCTACAGTTGCAAGGGTGGATATTATACCGGCTCGTCGAAGCCGCGATCGCCCAGTTTTTCCTTCATGTAGTCCACGAACGACGCAATCCGCGCCGAAAGCGCTGTATTGCGGTAGTAGACGGCATTGATCGGTTGCCGAACCTCCAATGTTTCCGCTACCAGGACCTGCTGCAGGCGGCCCGCTTTGCGGTCGGCGTTACTCAGGAAATCCGACAGGCATACGATGCCCGCGCCGTGCAGCGCCAGGTGCAGCAGGGTCTCGCCGCTTGAGGTGTAAATATCCGGCGTGACGTGGACCGGCTGGCTATCCGCATCCTCCAATGGCCAGTCGTTCAAGGTCTCGGGCTGGTTGAAGCCAAGGATGGTGTGGTTTGCCAGGTCTGCCACGGTAGCGGGTGCGCCGTGCTGTTCCAGGTATGCCGGGCTGGCCAGGATACGCAGCTTGCCGGTGCCGATGGGCGTGGCGTGCAAGGTCGAGTCGCGCAGGCGGCCGATGCGGAATGCGACGTCGGTACGCTTCTCCATCAGGTCGGTGATTCCCTCATTGCTGTTCAGCTCCAGTTCCACGCGCGGATAGCGCTCACGGTAGCCATTTACCAGCGGCACGATCACGTGCAGCATGAATGGGGTGGAAGCGTCGATGCGCAGGCGCCCCGCAGGTCCCTGGCGGCGCAGGGACATCTTTTCCTCCGTCTCCTCGACCTTGGCAACGATGCTCCGGGCGCAGTCGAGGAAGGCTTGTCCTTCCTCAGTCAATTCGAGCCGGCGGGTGGTACGCCGCACCAGCGTGGTTTCCAGCTTTTCCTCAAGGCGGGTCAAGGTGCGGCTGGCGGCGGACACGGTCAAGCCCAGGCGCTCTGCGGCCGCGCTGATCGATCCCGTGGCAACAATGGCAATAAATGCCTGCATTTCGTCAAGGGTGGTCTTCATATATTTGATTATTGCTCAAATATCTTTCGCGGAAAACAGGCTTTTTCCGCAAGAGTCCGGGTACTTTCCGCCAGGGCAGGCCGTTGCCGAATCCGGCGTGGCGCGCAAGGAGCGGTTCCTGACCCCCAAGGTCTGGAACGACAACTTTGCCGCCGGCCGCCTGGTCGCCAGCCTGGAACAAATACGGCAAGGTGCTGGGCGATCCTGTAATTGCGGCCATCGCTGCGCGCCATCAGGCCACTGCTGCCCAGGTCACCCTGGCCTGGGCAATGCAGCTCGGCTACTCGGTGATCCCGTTCTCCACCAAGCCAACTGAACGCGCAGGATACGGCGGAAATCGCGGCGCTCGAGCGCAACGGCCGCATGGTCAACCCCGAAGGCCTGGCCCCGGACTGGGACCTGTAGCGCTGATACTGTTACCCGGCCTGATACTTGTGTTACGTGGCAGCGCAGACGTATGGTCGGGAGAACCGGCATCCCTCAGGAGCAAACCATGGCCAATCACGCTAACCGCTGCCTTCAGGTGACATGCAACTTTACCCATCCTTCCGCGCAGGCACTGAACCGGGTCTATGCGGCCATGTCCTTCCGCTACAGGTTTCCAAACGATGACATGTCGCTGGCGATCCAGAACCATGCCAAGCGGATGTATGCGGACGCAATGAACATCCGTGGCGGATGGATAGGGCACATCGACGTCAATACTTCGATCCGAAACAACATGGCGCCGGACACCTCCCTCAACGACCACTACACGGTACGGGCCTGATCAAAGCGACTTCAGGAAGGCCAGCAGCGCTTCGCGGTCACCCTGCGGCAATGCGGCGAAGCGTTGGCGAGATGCTTCTGCCTCGCCGCCATGCCACATGATTGCCTCGGTCAGGTTGCGCGCGCGGCCGTCGTGCAGGTACCCGGCCTTGCCGCTGTTCCCCATGACCTTGTCGCTGTAGCCGATCCCCCATAACGGCGCGGTGCGCCACATGGCGCCCTTGGCCTGGCCTTCGACGAAATTGTCGGCAAGGCCGGGGCCCATATCGTGCAGCAGCAGGTCCGTGTATGGATGGATCGCCTGGTTGCGCAGCTCCGCCAGCAGGTGTCCCGGGCCGGTACGCATTTCGACGGCGTGGCACGCGGAACAGCGCATGGCCTGGAACAGGCGCGAACCGGCGCCCACTTGCTGCGCATCGACGCGGTGTTCCTCCAGCGGGGCGACGCCTTTCGGGAAGCCGCTTGGCAGGCTGCGCTGGGCGGGAACGGCGACCAGGGCAAGGTACTGCGAGATCAGTTGCAGCTCGGGTTCGCTGACGCCGCGCTGGGCTGCGGCCGCCTTGCAGCCGGCAGGATCGCTGCTGCAACTGCGGTTCGGGTAGACCGGCGACGTGACTGCCATGTCCTGCAGCAGGGCAGCCGCGGCCTGGTGGCGCAGGGTGGCTTTGGAGGCCTTCCAGCCAAAGCGGCCGAGGCGGACGGCGCCCGTTTCCGGATCGTAGACGAAGTTGGCGACGCCCTTGACGCCGTCGGCATCCGGTGCGCTGCGCACACGGGCCAGGATATCGGCCTCGGGAATTGCTTCGAGCAGGCCGGTACCGATCATCGGCTGCGCGGCACGCAGCGATGCAATCTCCGGTGCAGGTCCTTCGTAAGCGATGGCCGGCTTGCGCAGTTCAATCGTCGTGCCATCGGCCAGTTTGGCCGAACGGGTCTCGAAACCGGCTACGCGCACCCCGGTGCCCCAGTTCTGCGGGGCACCGCTGGCAGAGACCGCATTCATCTGCACCGCAGCTCCATACAGCGGATGCGGCATTTGCTGTCCGTCCGCGCCAGTCACAGCGACCCGCACCGACATGCTATCGAGCTTCTGGTTGACTGCCAGCGGCGCTGGGCTGCGGCCATTGTTCACGTGGCAGCCGATGCAGGCGGACTGGTTGAAGCGCGGGCCCTGCAGGCCGACGGCCGGCGTGTAGCGGTCGTTGCCGGCCTCATTATGCTCGCCGCTGGTGAAGCTGGTGTGGATCAGGCGGCGGCCTTCGACGAAGCGCTGCATATTCTGCATGCCCACATTATTCTGCGGCTGCTGGAACATGAACAAGCCATTGTCCGAATAGTTGTAGGACACCGAGCCAAGGCCGCCTGACAACGTGTCCGCCGGTAGCGGCACGGAGTTCAGGCGCGGCTGCACACCGTACCAGGGCCGCAGCCCTGCGCCGACCACGTAGGTCCATTCGGCCGAGTAGTAGCGGATGCCGCCGCTATCGCCTTTGCCAAGCATGGACTCGGTGGTAGAGAACATGGAAGGCGAGACTTCGATCACATCCCCCGCCACCAGCGGCCGCGCCGGGATGTTGCCGCCGTTCGGGAAGCCGTTCGCATCCAGCGCATTCATGCCGGGATATTGTTTGATGAGCAGGGTGCAGGCGCCATTGATGCCGCCCGGTGCGGCGAGCCGGCCGGCGGCAGGATAGGGCGAAGGCGTGCAGACCTTGACATTGTTATCGACCAGTTCGCCGGGCGCCATCCAGCCGTAGCCGGTGACGCCCGGCCGGTCGATCGCGCGGAAGAAGGCGATGCCGCCGGAGAGGAAATCGACCGTCGTGTACTGGTTCACCACCAGCGTGGGCTTGCTCACGCCGGGAACCCGGCTGTTATCGACGATCTCCACGCCCCAGGTGCGGTTCTTGAAGTATTGCGGCACGAAGGTCAGGTAATTGCCGGGCCCCTTGTCGAGCGGCAGCCCGCTGGCGGGATCCACCGTTTCATTCGGGCCGTAGCCGATTTCATTCCAGTCTTCGCCACGCTCGCGGCCGTGGCGCGCGAAACCGCGGGCACCAAAGCGCGTAACGAGGGTGCCGTCGGCCAGCGTGAACTGCAGCGTCTCCAGCGGCGATGCGGCGGCCGGCAAAGGTGCGAATCCGTCGCCGTCGGCGGGGAAGCGCAGCGCCGAGGTCGCGCCAGGCTGCAACGTGTTATCGCTGCCTGGCGACTTGAACTCGACTTCGAACAGGGAATAGCCATACTGGGTGGCGCGGGCAATGCCCTGCATGCGGATATAGCGGGCATTGGCGCCGAGGTTGAAGAATTCTTCCGTGCCGCCCCGGCCGTTTGAAACCAGCCGCAGTTGCGACCAGTTGTTGCCGTCATCCGAAACCAGCAGGGAATACTGTTTGGCATAGGCGTTTTCCCAGGCCAGCTTCATATAGCCGACGGCAGTGCGGGCACCGAAATCGAACTGGATCCATGCGCCGTCCTCTTTCGCGCTTGCCCAGCGGGTGTTGGCCTGGCCATCGATGGCGGCGGCAGCTGCAAGGCCGGCATTCTCCACCGCAGACGAAGTTGCGGCAACCGGCTTCACCACCAGGCCCGGCGCGGAGGGATCGCCAGGCTGCGGCTCCGGTTGCGGCGTCGGGTTGGGGGAGGCCGGCGTGCCGGAGAACGCCTGCATCTCGAGGATCGAATAGCCGTATTGCGATGAACGTTTGATGCCTTTCATGCGCAGGTAGCGGCCCTGGCCCGCAAGGCCGGACCAGTCTTCTGTGCCGCCCTGGCTGTCCTGTACTGATTTGATGGTGCTCCAGCTTGCGTTGTCGTCCGATACCTGCAGCAGGTATTCGGAGGCGTGCGCATTTTCCCAGGCGATCGTGACCCGGTTGACCGCCACCGGTTTGCCGAAATCGAGCGTCAGGTACTGGTCGTCGGTGAAGCCGCTGCTCCAGCGTGTGCCGTCGTTGTGGTCGATGGCCGCCGCAGCCGACAGGTCGCCGCGCTCGATCGACGAAGCCGTCGCACTGGCCGGCGTCAAAGCGGTCTCGCTCGATTGCGCGCTGCTCTGCGCCTTCAATACTGTTCCCGGCGCGCCGCTGTCGTTTCCATTACCGCCGCCGCAAGCCGCCAGCACTGCTGCGAGGGCAAACGGCAAGCCCTGGGTGATCCTGTGTTTGGTCAACATGAAACCTCCTTGAGTGGAATCCTTTCCAATTGCTGGTAGGCAATATTGTCCATCTGAACAACAAAGTCAAGCGTGCGCTGCAACTTCTGCCAAACAAGCGGCATCGCAGTCAGTTTTTGTTGAAGCCGCTGAAAAGAGCTATCGCGTCCGCGCGGCGCGTGGTGTCAGGCGGCAGCAGGAAATGCGCCGCCAAGGGCAGTTTTATCACCGTAAGGAGGAAGAAGATCAAGTATGATGGCTGCCGGCGCAAATCCAGCCAGCAGACCCCTTCAAGATTTGCATTGTCCCTGATGCCTGTAGCGGAAACCGTATGAAAGTGAATTTTGCCGTCACGGCGGCTTGTGTCCTTGGCCTTCTCTACTTCGGCCGGGAGGTATTGCAACCGGTCGTAACGGCGCTGGTGTTGAGCCTTGCGCTGGCACCGCTGATTCGTTCGATGGGCAGCCTGGGCCTGTCGCGCGTCAATGCCACTTTTGCGGGACTGGCACTGGTGATCGTGACGTTTGCCGGCACCTTCGCGATGCTGGGCGCAAACGTGATGGCGCTGACGTCCGACCTGCCTGAATACACCGCCGAAATCCGTTCCAAGTCCAAATCGCTGGAGGAACTGGCCCAGCATCCGCTGGCTCGCCTTACTCCGCAACTGCTGGAAGAATCACCCTCGGCAGCACTTGAAACGGGCCCGCGGCCGGTACCGGTGGAAATCCGCGAGCACGCCAGCACCAGCGATTCGATCGCCAAGGCGATTGGCGTGGTCTCAGGCCCATTGGGCGAAGCTTTCCTCGTGCTGGTACTGATGATCTTCATCCTGCTGGACCGTGAAAATTTGCGGGACCGCGTACTGCGGCTGGTCGGCCAGCGCGAAGTGAGCCGCACGATCAAGGGCCTGGAAGACGCGGCGGAGGGTGTTTCCAGGTTCTTCTTCACGCAATTGCTGCTGAACCTGACTTTTGGCGTGGTGATCTCGATTGCGCTTTGGCTGATCGGCATCCCGCACGCCATGCTATGGGGCGCACTCTGCGCCGCGCTTCGTTTTGTGCCCTATATTGGCGCACTGATCGCTGGGGCTGCCATTGCACTTTTTGCCGCTGCGGTCGAACCTGGGTGGTCGCTTGCCATTTACGCCATTGTGCTGTTCATCGTGCTCGAAGTATTCGTTGCGAATGTCATCGAGCCGCGCGTGTATGGACACAGCGTCGGCATGTCGCCGCTGGCGGTGATTGTCTCGGCATTGTTCTGGGGCGCGATCTGGGGGCCGTTAGGACTGCTTCTCTCCACGCCGCTGACGCTGTGCATCGTGGTTGGCGGCCGCTATATCAAGAGCCTGGAGCCGATCAGCATCATGTTCGCGGAGTCGCCAAATACCAATGAGGCGCAGCGCTTCTACCACCGGGTGCTGAGCGGCGATGCGAACGCGATTATCGAGGATGCGCGCGCTTTCCTGCGCAAATCGACCTTGGCGCGTTATTGCGACATGGTGCTGTTGCCTGGCCTCGCAATGGCTGGGACGGACCTACAGACCGGCCAGGAAAGCCGTTTGCGGGCGACAGTGGCAATGGTCGCCGATGCCCTGGACGCCGGCCACGCGCCGAGCCGTGCGCGCCGGCGCAACATCTCCATGCTCGTTGAAAATGTTGGCGCCCATCTGCGGCACCAGCGCGAAGAAAGGCTGGGTCGCTGGCAGGGTTCGCTGGACGTGCCTGCACGTTCGGTCATCGTCTGCACCTCCATGCCGGGCGTGCGCGAGGAGTTCCTGAGCGAATTGCTGGTTCTGGTTTTCCGCGATGCGAAACTGGACGCACGCAGTTTCGTTCTCAATCCGGGCGGACCTGAAGACGATCCCGGGGCCGACAACCTCGTTTCCACGGTATTCGTCACGTATCCAATACAAAGCGCCCCTGCGGCCTGGATTGCAGCCGTCACCGAGCTGCGCGCCGCGTTGCCCGACGTTCAACTGGTCACGATCCGCCCTCGCGACGATGTCGGGAATGAACACGCGACTGTTGCCTCGCACGTCGACCTGGTACTCCAATCGTTTGAAGAGGCTCTTGCGTTCGTCGCGCCAAGCAAGATCGGCTAGAATGCGCGGCAGATGATCCAGCGCGCACTTCAATACCTGTTTTTCCTCTGCCTGGCGACCGTGCTGCGGCCAGCTTTGGCCGAAGCACCGGGCCCATTGCTCGTTGATTACACGCATACGGCCTGGAACGAACTCGATGGTGCGCCGGCAGGTGCCACGAAATTTGCGCAAGGCGCCGATGGCTGGCTATGGATTTCGTCGCCGACAGGCTTGTATCGCTTCGATGGCGTGAGTTTTGAACGCACCGAACGCGTCTTCGGGCACCAGCTTGAGTCCAGCAATGTGATGGCTCTGGCCGCCGCGCCGGATGGAGCGCTCTGGGTCGGATACCGCGCCGGCGGCGTATCCGTGTTCCGCAAAAATGGGGCGCACACGTATACCGAGAACGATGGCTTGCAGCCGGTTGGGGCTTTGCACATAGAGGTGGCGCCGGATGGTGCTACCTGGGTTGCGATGCGCGACGGCGTAGCGGTGCTGCCTGCGGGCGGCAAGCGCTTCCACCATCTCGGTCCGGAAGCCGGCCTGCCAACGCTGGGCGTCTTCCAGATCCTGTTTTCCCGCGATGGCACGACCTGGGTCGGGACGAACACGGGCGCCTTCTTCCGGCCACAAGGCGAGGCGCGCTTCAAGCAGGCATGGCCGCGCAAGACACTGGTTTCACTGGCTGAAGCGCCCGATGGGACCATCTGGGGCAATGATTTCGAGCGTGGCTACTACAAGATTCATACTGCTCCTCCGGCCTCGAATCAGGCAGTCCTGCCCGAGGTCGAAGGTGCGCTGATGCGGTTTGACCGCCGCGGCGCCATGTGGATCACCCAGCCCGATGGCCTTGAGCGCAGGCTTGATCCTGCAAAGCGTAGCAATCCGGCACAGCGCCTGTCAATCGAAAACGGGATCAGCGGCCCGATGATAGGGGCGCTGCTCGAGGATCGGGAAGGCAGTCTCTGGATCGCCACCTCGCAAGGAATCGACCGGCTGCGTCCGAATCGCTTACGCACAGTCCCCCTCGAAAAACAGCTGGAGTTTCCTGCACTCGTGAGCGGACCTTCCGGCGACTTGTGGGTGGGGGACTATGCAGGCGACCTGTGGAGTTTTAGCAGGGCAGGGCGCATCAAGCGAGAGGTTGCGGGGAAGCTGACCGCCAGCTATACCGGTCCGGACGGCGTGCTTTGGCTGGGAGGAATGGACGGCGTAGTGCGCCGCGCCACCGATGGCGTGATCAGCATGATTCGCTTCCCGGACGAGCTTAAAACTTTGCGTATCCACGCCATGCAACAGGATCTCGACGGCGCCTTGTGGGTCGCGATTTCTTCAGGCAAAGGTGTCTACAAGATCGTCGATGGCAAATGGATCAAGTGGGGCGGGGTGCAAGGAATCCCGGACTTGCTCACCACGTCAATGGCGCGGGACCAGGATGGCAACTTGTGGATGGCGCACTTGCGCAGCCTGGCCACCATCATCAGCAACGGCAAGGCACGCACCCTCGGCGCGGAACAGGGCCTGCAACTCGGCACGGTAATGACGCTGTACGCCGACGCAGGCAATATGTGGGCCGGGGGCGAGAAGGGTGTCGCGCTGTATCGCAACGGACGCTTTGCCGCGCTACTCGGAGAGCATGCCGAAGGGTTTCGCGGCGTATCCGGCATCGTCCGGATGCCGGGCGGCGACCTGTGGCTGCACGGTGCGGACGGATTGTATCGAGTTCCTGCCGCCGGCCTGGCGGCCTGGATGAAGGATGCCCGCAAGCCTGTCGCCTTCGAACGCTTCGACGCGCACGACGGCATGAAAGGCCATGCGCCGCAGCTGCGTCCTGTGCCATCGTTGAAGCTCGCTCGTGACGGTTTCCTTTGGTACGCAACCACCGGATCTGTCGGCACAATCGATCCCCAAAATATCCTGCGCAACCCCATTGCCCCACCGGTGGAGGTGGTTGGCGTGACCGCCAATGGCCAGCGATATGCGATTCCTGAACGTCACTTGATCCGGCTGCCGGAAGGCACCCGCAGCCTGCAGGTCGATTTCACGGCTTTGAGCCTGGCGCTTCCCGAGCGTGTGCGCCTGCGCTACCGCCTGGCAGGCATGGACCGCGAATGGCAGGAAGCAGTGGGCCGCCGGCAGGCTTACTTCACCAACCTGGCGCCGGGAAAATATCGATTCGAGGTTAACGGATCGAATGAAGATGGCTTGTGGAACAGCAGGGGCGCAGTGCTGGAAATCGATATTCCACCGACCTTTATAGAGAGCACCTGGTTCAAGTTGCTGATGGTGTTTGTCATTGTCATGACCCTGTTTATAGCCTACGCAATGCGCCTGCACTACCTGACCAGGCAGATGCAGGAACGCATGCTCGAGCGCATGGCGGAACGTTCGCGCATCGCGCGCGCCCTGCACGACACACTGCTGCAAAGCGTGCAGTCCTTGCTGCTGTCTTTCGATGCACATAGCAGGTACCTGAAGGAAGGCTCTCCGGAGCGCGATTGCCTGAACCAGACGCTCGACTTCGCAGAGAAGCTGCTGGTGGAGGGGCGCGACCAGATCCTGGACCTGCGCGCATCGGCATCGCAGGAACATCTTGAACAAATACTGGGGCAGTTTGGCAAAGGCCTGGCCGCCCACGGAGCACACGCCTTTGAAGTCAATGTCGACGGAAGCCCGCGCCAGCTGCGCCAGCAGGTGCACGACGAGTTGTACGCCATCGCACGCGAAGGGCTCTTTAACGCTTCGCGCTACGCCGGCGCCAGCCGGATCGAACTCGCCGTTGAATACAGCAGCGACTCGGTCAATGTTCGGATCGCGGATAACGGGCGGGGACTGGACGCAAGCGTCGTCGCATCCGGCCACCGCCCAGGGCATTGGGGCCTGGTCGGCATGCGTGAACGGGCAGGCTGCATCGGCGCAGAGATCGAGATCGACAGCAAACCGGGCGAGGGGACGACGATCTCGGTCACCGTTCCAGCCCAAAAGGCCTATTAGCGGCCGGCGAACTGCCTTTGCGGCGCGCTCAAAAAGAGCCGATAATAGCGGCCACGCTATTTTGAGCACTAAATTTGGAACATTCCCATGGAAATTAAGGTCAACTTTCTCGATAAGCTTCGTTTGGAAGCCAAATTCGACGATTTCACGGTCATCGCAGACCAGCCAATCCGCTATAAAGGGGACGGCTCGGCGCCTGGCCCGTTCGACTATTTCCTGGCTTCGTCGGCCTTGTGCGCGGCATACTTCGTGAAGTTATATTGCTCAACTCGCAATATTCCGACCGAAAACATCCGCCTGTCGCAAAACAATATCGTCGATCCGGAAAACCGCTACCAGCAGATCTTCAAGATCCAGGTCGAGCTGCCGCCGGATATTTCGGCGAAGGACCGCGAGGGCATTTTGCGCTCGATCGACCGCTGCACCGTCAAGAAGGTGGTGCAGGCCGGCCCGGAATTCATCATCGAGGAAGTGGAAAACCTGGATGCCGATGCGCAGGCTTTACTGACCCTTGATGCCGGATCCGGCACAACCACCTACATTCCCGGCAAGGACCTGCCACTGGAACAGACCATCGCCAATATGTCCGGATTGCTGGCGAACCTCGGCATCAAGATTGAAATCGCTTCGTGGCGCAACATCGTTCCCAACGTATGGTCGCTGCACATTCGCGACGCGCATTCGCCGATGTGCTTCACCAACGGCAAGGGCTCGACCAAGGAAAGCGCGCTGGCGTCCGCACTGGGCGAGTACATCGAACGGATCAGCAACAACCATTTCTACGCCGGCGAATTCTGGGGCGAAGACATTGCCAATGCCGACTTTGTACACTACCCGGACGAGCGCTGGTTCAAGCCTGGCCGCAAGGATGCGCTGCCGGCCGAAATCCTGGATAAATACAGCCGCAAGATCTACGACCCCGAAGGCGAACTGCGTGGTTCGCACCTGTACGACACCAATTCCGGCAAGGTCGAACGTGGTATCTGCTCGTTGCCGTTCGTGCGCCAGTCCGACGGCGAGGTGGTGTACTTCCCGACCAACCTGGTAGAGAACCTGTTTGTCAGCAATGGCATGAGCGCCGGTAACACGCTGGCGGAAGCCCAGGTGCAATGCCTGTCCGAGATTTTCGAAAGGGCGGTCAAGCGCGAAATCCTGGAAGGCGAACTGGCATTACCGGACGTACCGCAGGAAGTGCTGGCGAAATATCCCGGCATCGTGGCCGGCATCAAGGGCCTGGAAGAGCAAGGCTTCCCGGTATTGGTGAAGGATGCATCACTCGGCGGAACTTACCCGGTCATGTGCGTGACGCTGATGAATCCCCGCACAGGCGGCGTGTTCGCCTCGTTCGGTGCCCACCCGAGCCTGGAAGTCGCGCTGGAACGCAGCCTTACCGAATTGCTGCAGGGCCGCAGCTTTGAAGGCCTGAACGATTTGCCGCGCCCGACCTTCGTCAGCAACGCTGTGACGGAACCAAACAACTTCGTCGAGCACTTCATCGACTCCAGCGGCATCGTGTCCTGGCGCTTCTTCAGCGCCAAATCGGACTTCGAATTCGTTGAATGGGATTTTTCCGGCCAAGGCGAAAACTCGAATGCAGAAGAAGCCGCAACCCTGTTCGGCATCCTGAAGGACCTAGGCAAGGAATCCTACATGGCGGTCTACGACCAGCTTGGCGCGACTGCATGCCGTATCCTCGTGCCCGGCTATTCGGAAATCTACCCGGTAGAAGACCTGATCTGGGATAACACCAACAAGGCGCTCCAGTTCCGCAGCGATATCCTGAACCTGCAGCGCCTCGATGACGATGGCCTGGACGAATTGCTGGAACGCCTGGAAAACAGCGAGCTTGATGAGTACGGCGATATCGCCACCCTGATCGGCATCGAGTTCGATGAGAACACCGTGTGGGGCCAGCTCACGGTCCTGGAACTGAGGCTGCTGATTAACCTCGCCCTCAACGAATACGAAGCCGCAAAAGAGCTGGTTGAGTCCTTCCTGCAGTACAACGACAACACGCTGGACCGTGGCCTGTTCTACCAGGCTCTCAGCGCAGTGCTGGAAGTACTGCTGGACGAAGAGATGGAACTGGACGATTACGTCGTCAATTTCCGCCGCATGTTCGGCGACGAGAAGATGGATGCGGTAATCGGCTCGGTCGACGGCAGCGTGCGTTTCTACGGCCTGACCCCAACCAGCATGAAGCTGGAAGGGCTCGACAGGCACCAGCGTAAGATCGACAGCTACCGCAAACTGCACGCGGCGCGCGCCAAGGCAGCGGCCAAGTCGAACTAAGCGCCGGAAGGAAGGCAGCCAAGGCTGCCAAGCGTGCGGGTGAGGGCGGTTTCCAGTGGAGTATGCGGTTCGGTGCCGAGCACTTGCCGCAGCTTCTGGTTTTCCATCCGCACAGCACGCAGCCACAAGTAGCGCATTTCCATCATTTCCCGCAAGGTCTCGTTGAACGGTGCGGCGAGACGAATCAGCCACCAGGGAAAGGCCTTCAGCTTCGGCAGCTTCGCACCGTGGGCGGCGACCACGCGCTGGATTGCCTGTCCGAATCCGGTGCCGTCATGGTCCCAATAGCCGGCCATGTGATAGCTGGCAAAGGCCGGCAGTTCATCGCGCTTATCCAGTAGCGCAATCATGGTGGCCGCCACGTCCGGCAAGTAGGCATATTGATGGCCAACACCAGGCGCGCCGGGCAGTTTTACTTCGGCGGGCACTTCGCCGGGACGGATCATGCCTTGCGAAAGCCAGTTATTGCGCGCACCGGGACCAAAGAAATCACCCGCACGGACAACGATGACGCGCACCATTCCTTGCTCGCTTGCCTCCCGCAGGCGCTGCTCCATTTCGACGCGAATCTTGCCTTTACGTGTAAGAGGGCGCTGCAGCGAATCCTCATGCAGGACCGGGAAAGCGTCGGGACCGTAGTTATAGACGGTTCCCGGCAGGACGACGGTCGCACCTTGCGCAGCCGCCGCAGCGATCGTGTTTTCGATCATAGGCAAAACCTGCTGGCCCCAGCCGCGATAGCCAGGCGGATTCACCGCATGGACGATCACTGCGCAACCTTCAGACGCCCTGCGTACATCGTGCGCGATCAACGCGTCGCCTTCGACCCATTCGACGCCATCTGCCAGCCGGCTTGCTGTGCCCAGGCCGCGCTTCAGCGCCCGAACTCGCCAGCCTTGCGCTACGAGCTGACGCAGCATTTCGCCGCCGATACCACCGCTAGGGCCGAGAACCAATACCGATTTAGCTTCCATGATTTGCTCCGTTAAGTTGACTATGAGGCAAATTATGGCCAAACTCAGACTAAACGAAAATTCCCTAAAGCTTTTCATCGGCTATACAAATTTGCATGACAACCTCGATTCCCTGGGATCTTTACCGAAGCTTCCTGCATGTTTTGAACGCCCAGTCGCTATCCGGCGCCGCCCGATCCCTGGGATTGACGCAGCCGACTGTCGGCCGCCACATATCCGAGCTGGAATCCAGCCTCGGCCTGGCCCTGTTTACGCGCTCCCAATCGGGGCTGCAGCCGACAGAAGCTGCATTGCAGTTGCGCAATCAGCTCGAAGAAATGCAGCACGCCGCCGCGTCGATTGAACGCAGCGCCCGAGGCCACAACGCCGTTCGCGGCGCCGTGCGCATTTCCGCAAGCGAAGTTGTAGGCGTGGAGATCCTGCCGTTGATCCTGGCGCCGCTTCGGGCTGAATATCCGGAGTTGGCGATTGAACTCGTGCTCAACGACGCAGTCCAGGATTTGCTTGGCCGGGAGGTCGACATCGCCGTGCGTATGACGCAGCCGCAGCAGGATCTGTTACTGGCGCAGCGCGTCGGCGAGGTTGCACTGGGATTCTATGCGCACGAAGATTATCTGGCGGCCCGCGGCACGCCGAAAACCTTGGCCGACCTGGCCGCCCACAGCCTGATCGGATTTGATATGGAGACGCCATTCCTGCGGTCGGCCAGTGCCAAATTGGGCGGATGGAAGCGCGAAGGATTCGCGTACCGCTGCGACAGCAATCTGGCGCAAATGGCGCTGGTTCGTGCCGGCGCAGGCATTGGCGGGTATCAGGTTGGACTGGCGGCTCGGGATAAAAAGCTGGTGCGGGTCCTGGCTAAAGAAATGAACATGACGATGACGACATGGGTAACCATGCATTCCGATCTACGCCAAAGTGCGCGTTGCAAAACGGTTTTTGACGCATTGGTGTCCGGCCTGAAGGAAGTGTGGGAAACTCCGAACGGCCCTAAGGAATGACATTTGAACCAAGCAAGGACAGTGCTGCGGCGTTGCAAGACTTCGCATAATCTATATTATGTCAAATGCAGTATATAGTCGCCGTGCACTATGCCGGGCAATGACGCCCCAACGGCAGCGCCTTGACTTAATGAACATGTCCAATCGCAAAAATATGGTCTGTTCCCGGGATCTATCCCGTTGTAACAAGGATTGAGTCGACTCATTTATGTGATTGCAAATGATCGTCGGGTCGCCCCTTCCTGAGGTCGAAGGGGCTTACGATGGCATCGTCGATTAATACGCTGCCATTGCGCGCAACTCCGTCATCCCGGCACGGCTCTTTGTCTCTACGGATACGGCCGGCACATAGCGCATGAAATCGTAGCGCGGCAATGCTGGGGTCGACACGGTTCCGGAAAGTGCGAATACCGGGACGATCATGCCCTGCACTTCGCGCGGAGGCAGCGCATAGAAACCAACCTGGCAGTCATGGAACTGGACTGAAGCCTCACCAGCGCGCAGCTGTGCAAAACTTTCATCGCGCATCAGGATGTCCGTCAGGTGGTCTGGTGAGAGCGTTATCGCTTCACCGGCCACATCGACTTCGCGCCAGAACCGTAGCAGCTCGTCCATGTTGCCGCCTTCACCGAGCGCTACCTGGATTTTGGCGCCCGGGCCAAAGCATGGGAGCCCGGCTTCCTTGAAGCGCATATTCACCTGGCGCGCAATCGGAAACACGGTTTCTTCCTTGTCGCCGGCCTTGCGGAAGCTGTACTCAAGGTCCGTGACTGAATGCACGGCTGCGGAGCTGTGCATCAGGTCGAGCTCGCGCAGTCTTTTCATGGCCAGGTCGATGGCTTCCTTTTCGTCGGGCAGGCGTGGCTGGTATTCTGCTTCACTTTTCTGGCCTGGACGGGTGCTGTAGCGCACCGAGCCGGTGGCCACGAAATATTCCAGTGAAGACCGCTCGTCGCGTGCAATCATGCGCGCCCCCATATCCTGCGGCCGTGCTTGCACGCCGAAACGTTCGGCAAATTTGCTGGCAAGGTCCATCGCGGCGCCTTCGATACGGCGTGGACGTAACAGGCATACCGATTGCTGCGCTGGCATTTTGGGGAAGGTAAACAGTTCGTAGTTCATGAGGATCTCCTAGCAAGCGCCGCGCAGGTAGTAATGGATAGCCGGAACATCGGGGTCGGACGAGACAAAGCCCTTGCCGTGCCAATGGTCCTCATAAGTATTGGTGCCGCTGGCGTCGGCCCGAAGGTAGGCCCAACGGCAGTCGGAGCCTTCGGTTTCCTGGGCGGCCGCGATCCAGGCGTCGCGCACGCGCCATCCGTTGTTGAGGTGGTCGGCGAAGTAGCGGCCACGGTTGGTCTCGTCATGGCACACGGTATCGAAGCCCAGCATGTAATGCAGGCCGGTGAAAGAAGGTCCCCAGCGGTCAAACACGCCTTCGCGCTGCAAGACTTGGCAGGCATGGAAAGCGATCCACTCTAGATCGATATCGCCCAGGCGCACTTCACCAGGCGTGGCCTGGCCGCTGTCGATCGTGGTGCCGAAGAACGGTCCCTGCGAATTGCCGTGACCCGCGAAGAATGCGATGTCGACATTGTCCGCCCAGGAACTGTCGCCGCCGGACATCGGGCTGCCGGCGCCCCGCTGTTCAAAATCCCTGTCCCACGCCGAGTTGTCGCCCCAGGCGAACTGGCGGACCGCGTGGAGCGTATTGTAGAAGCCTTCAGCTGCCGCTTTGGTATTTGAGACGTCTGCGGCACGCCCGTTGTACTTCATGACCCATTCAATGCCCATTCCCATGATGTATCTCCGTTGTTGGTTCGAGATGCCCCACTGGTACTGCCCGGTGGGATGTCCTGAACTTTACGGAGATAGTCAGCCTCGGTGATCCGTGCTGGTACCTAACTTTGGCGCCCTGCTCCACCTAAAATACGCCGGGCGTGGCGCACTACAGGTCTGGCACGATCCAGCATCAGATCACGGACGTAGCTGGCCCTCAGGCATCTTGTACTGTGCCAGCAAGTCCACTGTTCAAGGGATGAAGAACGTAACGCTGTACTGGAACGACTTGGCCTGGCCGCCGACTTTTACGTTGCTGATCGACACATTGAACTTGGTGTCGGACGGCGAGCGGGACCACTCGCTTGCGTCAGCGGTCAGCTTCCAGCTCATGGTGTTGTCGCCATAACCGTCCGGCAATGGACCGACACTGCCGACGGAGAGCACCTTGCCCTGGTCGTTGCTCATCGCCACGCTCGCGCCACTGAAATCCGCGCCGGGCAAGGAGAAGCTCCACGGGTGGCTTGGGTCGGCCACTTTGGAAGTCCAAGGCACATAGCCGCGTGATGGCCAGGCGATGCCCGTTTCCGTCACACCAGCCGGTGCGGCAACGGTGCCGCCGAATACCCATAAAGTGTTGGCCCGCGTAGTGTCGCCAGTGCCAACCTCGCCCAGGCGCGAATAGAGCACCCAGCGGCGGTGTCCCAGGCTCGGCGTGCCGTTATCGACAATATACGCGCGCACGGCATTTGGCCCTGCGTTGCCCAGTGCCAGGTTGGAGCTGCCCGCTGCGGTCGCACCGTCTGCCGTGTAGCAATTCCACGAAGATGGCGGCGAGTGGCTTAACTGCGAATTTGCTTCCATCATCAAGGCCGCTTGCTGCGCCATCGCAGAATGCGTGAGATTCAGGGAGACGTTCCCTGGCAGTCCAGCCAGCACGCGGAAGCTGTTCACCGTATTAACGACCGCCGCCTTATATTCAGCAGAGGTGGTACCGGCTACACAGCCCTGGGTTGAACCCGTCCACTGCATGGGAACCGAAAACGCGGGCAGCATGGTGGCGTTGTAGAAAGCGGCCACTTCCGCCCTGCTGTTAACGTTAATCGCCGTCGTCCCGCCGGTAGATGGCGTGGTTGGAGTGGTCGGCGTCGTCGGCGTCGTTGGATTTGTTGGAGTCGTCGGTGTTGTTGGTGTCGTGGACGGCTGCACTGACGGCTTGGATGACTCGGAACCACCGCTGCTGCAACCCGCGATCACCACAGTCAGAGCTGCCGCCAGAATTCGCGCCCTCGGGGACGCAGTTGTCATTTTCATCATTAGCTTATTTTATTGCCATGCGGCACAATTAATTGAGCCAGCATTATCACTTAGACACGGCAGATCTAGCGTTTGATTGGCACAAAAACCATAGTGTGTGCGCTCTACACGTCATTGGGCTAGAGGCAGTTGCCCATCGGTTTTCCGCGGTTCGGTAGTATAGTCGCGCCTCAACACGTCAATTTGCCCTGAAATCGAACATGCCCGATACCCTGATCAAGATTAACCGTTGGCCCGTCATCGGGCCGATTGTCCGCGCCATTGGCCTGCCTAATCCGACGGAGTTGCGGCGCTCTGCGGCGGCTTATGTCGCGCAGCCCTTCATTTCGCAGTCGTATTTGCTCGCGAAGGCCGAGGGAGCTTACGCCTCGTCCGCACTTGCCGCCGCGCTTCAAGCTGCCGGCGCAAAGGAAGCGACGGAATTGATCGACATCTTTGTGGTGGACGCTACGGGCTGCCGGACTGTCGGCGATTTGCGCGCGGTGTATTGCGCGTTTAATCAACACATAAGTTGCATCGCACGCAATGGACGCGTCCTTCTTATTGCTCCGCCTTTCAGTGCCGCATCGGATCCCGTAGCAGCAGCCGTGGCGCGCGGTTTGGAAGGACTGGTCCGTTCGCTAGGTAAGGAACTTGGCCGGCGCGGCGTGACAGCGAACCTGGCCAGCGTGACGCCACAGGCTTTGGACCGGCTCGACGGCGTGGTGCGCTTCTTCTGCGGGCCTCAATGCGCCTACGTCTCCGGCCAGGCAGTCCATGTCTCGTCCGAAACTTCCGCGCCAGGCGCCCTGCCCTCAACCGCAACCCTGGCCGGCAAACTCGCTTTGGTGACCGGTGCGGCACGCGGCATTGGCCTGGCAACGGCTGAACGCCTGGCGCAAGAAGGCGCCAAAGTGGTGGCACTCGATATTCCTGCTTCCGCCGACGAATTGAATGTCGTCGCAAGCCGGATTGGCGCTTCGCCGCTGGCGCTCGATATCGCTGCACCTGAAACTCCGGCAGCGCTTGCCCGATTCATCAGGGAGAACTTTGGCGGCGTCGACATCGTCGTGCATAACGCCGGCATTACGCGCGACCGAACCCTGGCGAAAATGGAAGCGCGCCAGTGGGATCAGGTGCTGGAGATCAACCTGTCGGCCATCGCAGCAATCGACAAGCTGCTGATGGATGAGGCACTGCTGCGGGAGAACGGCCGCGTGGTTTGCATGTCTTCGATCAGCGGAATCGCGGGCAATTTTGGCCAGACCAACTACGCCACATCGAAGGCGGCCCTGATAGGCTACGTCGCAGCGCATGCGCCCTTGCATGCGGCGCGCGGGATCACCTTCAATGCGGTCGCACCAGGCTTCATCGAGACGCCGATGACCCGGAAAGTGCCTTTCCTGACGCGTGAGATTGGCCGTCGCCTCAATTCACTATCCCAGGGCGGCCAGCCGCGCGACGTCGCAGAACTGGTGACTTTCCTCTGCACCCCCGGCGCTTGCGGTATCAACGGGCAAACCATCCGGGTCTGCGGCCAAGGACTGATGGGCGCTTGAGTTCCGATAAACGGTCCGGTGGCCGTTTATCCCGTATTTAACGCTGCTGAGGAAAGAATAGGTCGGCGCAAACACCTATAAGTGACGATGAGTGAAATTGCCGTCTAAGCCAACATGTGGGTCTTAATCAGTGTGCTTTATTTCCTTATCCTTCAGATTTCTCCAGACAACGATGACAACAGTAAATAGGGCGGTGGTGATCAGAAATACAATTGCGGCATAGTAGCGCACAAAGCGATTGATGATGTAGTCACGTGACTCCTTCTCCCACAGGAGACTAAACCCGAAAACGGTGTCTACGCCCCCAAGGGCGGCTACTGCGGAAGCGACATCTCGGCCTGCCAGCAGTTCTTTACCTTTTGCATGGTACTCACCTCGTATGACCAACCGCTGCGCAGTCTCAGGTACGCCATTGGGATACCTGAACGTATACTTGAGTGCCATTTCGTCGAATGAAAAGTAGAGGAATATTGCACCTACACAGCATAAAATTCCGACGGCGGCCCATAAGCGTTGCGTAACAACTCTGCTCCTCGCTCGGATAAATGGCGTCAGCGAAAGAAACACGACCAGAGTCCCAAGCGCGACAAAATTGACCGTCCGATCGGCGCCATTCATCTGCGGAAGTAGGTCTTTGAGAATTGAGCCGAATAAGGCGAAGGTAGAGCACACCAGCGCGGCCCCAGCACTAATGACTGCAATTGGGCCCGCGAACGGGCTTCCCGCCTTCACCGCCCCACCTGATCCAACTTTACAACTTGTCCTTCGTAGAAAGTCAGCTCAGCGGGACCGGTCGATGCCATATTCGCGTGTACCGGAGCAAACTGAATCTTTCCACCCCGAATTAACGGAAGCATCGCCTTGAAGGCGTCTTTGGGTCCAACCCAAACACGCAGGTCACTGACTGGCATGCGGGCTTCAGATGGCGATGCCAGCTTTTCAAACGAGAGTTCAACCAGCAGGTCTTCAACCAGCTCTACGGGAAATCTCTCCGGATGATGGAACATGTCCTTTGGCAACGCATAGACTCGCAACCCTGACATCTGTTTGGCATCTGTTTCGCTGACTAGAACCATTACTTTGATATCACGATGTTGCAGCGGTTCCTGGCCTTGACTTATCCTGGCTTGCATTGAGTGTAACGGTACAGTAGCGTCGCGTAGCGCTGCGAGGTCGGCATCATTGATCCCGCCTGACTTCGTGAACGCCTTCGATTCCAGTTGCATCGCTTCGACGTTCGCATTTGCTAATAAGTACTTTGTCATCGCGAGGTCAACGCGGCTGTATCGGGCCTGCCTTTCTTCCACAAATTTTGCACTCGCTTGGAACTGCCCTACCAGCTGCTGGTGCTTAACCAAGGTTGCAGCATTTGTGTAGCTTTGTCTCGGCAGCAGTTGTAGGCGCTCCTTTGCTGCTGAAGCGTTAGTGAACTGAACCTCCAACGTCGGTTTCGTTCTCTCGGCCATGCGAAAGCGATCCGCCAACGATTGACCCTCTGTTCGTTCTAAAGCAGTTTCATAGCTTTTCGTCTTTCCCGGAAATTTCTCGGCATTTCTCAGTGTGGGGATTGATGCAGCCTCGCGAGGCAACGACTGTTCCTGAGCTATAGCAACGGCTGACAACAGGCAACTAAGAATAAGCATTGATTTCATTTCTCTCCCCTTAATGCTGTCCCGCCATCGGCTCACTATATTCCGATATTAATCTCTGAAATTGCGCACTTTCTCACCTTTCTGATTACAAATGCATCCGGTGCTAACAACAGCAAGGGGCCGAAGCCCCTGCCCATGCGTCAAGCCGGTTCTGCAAGATCCTTCAGCCCATCCTTGATCTTCAGCCCTTTGGCCTTATTGGTCAGCTCCTTGGCCAATTGTTTGCCTGGCGCCGTGCTTGGGCCTGCGTCCTTCACCCAAGCCGCAGCACGCTTCAATTCCGCTGGGCTCATGACCGTGCTGCTGTCGATCAGCTTGGCAGCGGCGGCAAAGTCGGCTTTACGTTCACGGAAACGAGTCGCCATGCGTTTGGCTTCGACGTAGGCAAAGTGCGGGCGCAGCACCGGGTTGGCAATCGCTGCATCGATCGCAGCCAAGCCTTCGTGCAGGTGGTCGCCGCCAATAGCCAGCGACAGCAGCGAATCCGGCGTCGACAGCACTTTCAGCGCCGCCTCGGCGTGCGCCTGGTCGACTGCGGAAGTCACCATGACCGTGTTTTCGCCGGTGCAGGTGCATTCCAGGCCGCCATTGTCCCAGCGGGCTTCCACGATGATCCGGTAAGCGCCAGGCATCGGGAACAGCGCGCCCTGGCCGCCGCGCAGCAGGGTCAGGGAATGCTCCACCGTGTCTTGCGCATCCAGTGGCTGGACCTGGTCGTCTTCCACGCAAATGACGATGGGCGCGAAGGTGCGAATGGTGCCGCATGGGTCGATCACCTTGCCGCGCACAATACCGCTCTTCATGCTCAGGGTGTTTGGTGCGGCGATCGGGGCGCTGGTCTGGTTCTGCAGCGTGATGTTCAGGCGAACCGGGGCACCGATCGGAACTGCGCTGGCGACAGGCATCACGAACATGCTCAGGCCGTCGATTTCCAGTTCCATGTCGGTTGGGCTGATCGGGGTCGAACCGTAGGAGGTGCCGAACGGAAGGCCGCCAGGACGCACGTAGATATCCGGCATATGGCGCAGGCGCTTCGCATCATCCGGGTTATAGGACCACTGGATGTTCGCCGGGAATTGCAGGCTGCCCGGATTGAGCGAGCGTGAGGCGATCACGTCGGTGGTGCACAGGTAGCCGTTATCGGCGGTGTTGTGGTACAGGCCCATGGCATGGCCGATTTCGTGCACCGCGGTGCGGAAGTATGGCGCAGCAGCCGTGCCGAAACGCTGGCCTGCAACGGTGCCCCACTCCGCTGTGTTCGGCATGGTCCAGTGTGAGGAAATGGCGCAGCCTTCACGCGGGACGTTGTTGGAGTCCGTGCCGCTGTTGTCGTACATGATGCCGCGTTCGGTTTCGTCCAGACGGCGCATGGCCAGCACATGGTAACGCCATTCGACATCCAGGTTGGACGCGTCGCGCTTGGCCAGCATTGCGGCATGGGCTTCGCCGTTGGACCATGAGATGCCGCTCGGCTCGACGACATTATTGTTGCTTTGGATCGCGGTGATGTTCCAGTCCACGCTCTTGCCGATCACAGCCCAGTCCACACCCGCGCCGTTGCTGATGACGGCTTCGGACTGGCTGACGCGGTCCACTTCGATGGTCGCTTTGCGCAGGAAGTCGGAGACCCAGCCCATCGTCAGGCGGCCGACCACGACGTTGGAAGCGTTTTTGACGTCGCCTGCCAGGTAGTGGCTCGGCTCAGGGAAGCCGGCTGGCGCTGCCTGCCATGTCATCAGGGCCGTCAACTCTTCCTTGCTCCAGGTGCCGCCGGTATTCCAGGCGCCGGGATTCTTGGTGAAGCGCCACATCTCGAAGCCCAGCGTGAAGCTGTTGCCGAAGGTGAAGTTCTCCAGGATCTTGGTGACCCGCAGGTAATAGCGATAGCGGCTGCGGGACAGGATGGGAATGCCGCTGGCAGGATTGGGACCCGACAGGAGCAGTGGCCGTGCAAGGTCGGCCGGCAGCGCGCTCTTCAGCGGCAGGAACAGGACCGGGCGCTGGTACAGGTCGCCGCTCGCGGTACGTCCGCCTGCATGTTTTTCAACGCGCATCGTGCCGTCGTAAGTCACCAGGCCGATGCCGCTCGGGGTGTAGTTCAGCAGGTAGCAACCTGGGCGCACACTTTTTATCTTGATGAACTCCGGGTTCACCAGTTCGCCGGGGCCGGGAAAATGCGGGTGAATGTCGGCAGCCGATTGAGGCGCCGGCATCTCGAGGGCGTCTGGCAGCGTTGGGAACATCTGGTTCGATTGCATGGCGGAAGCATTGTTTTGGGCATCCATTGCGAAACTCCTGGTTTGGATATCGGGTATGTGAAGGTGAGGTGAACATGCCGGCTGCGCGATGTGGCGCTGCTGCATGTCGAGCACTTTAGGTGGATGCTGCGATGTCCGAATTGGTGCTGGCACCCAGATTTGGCGGGACGTGCCCCCTAAATTTCAACGCCGCTGGCGATCGCGAAGTGACAGCGGCGCGTTGATGTTGTATTTTGCGCAGCAAGGGCAGCTGGTGAGAATTGGTGTAGATGCTAGCGGTTAAACTTGATTATCGTTGCAAGTCCGACGCCGCCTGGAGATTCCCGCATGCTGGACCTGGATGCCACGCTGGTAGGATCTAGTCCTCCGATACAAGCTTTGCGTGCATACCTGCCCAAAGTCGCGCGCTCATCGGCCTCGGTACTGATCACCGGCGAAACCGGGACCGGCAAGGAATGCGTTGCGCAAGCGATTCATGCGCTCAGTCCGCGTAGCCGGGCCAATTTCGTGGTGGTCAACTGCGCCGCCCTGCCCGATACTTTGATTGAGTCCGAGCTTTTCGGCCATATGCGCGGCGCCTTCACCGGCGCACACGCCAACGCCCGCGTCTCCGGCGCCCGGGCCTGGCTGGCGGAACGTTTTCCCGGCGCTTTTGTCGTGCAGGGCGGCGAAGCGGAAGCCTTCCCTACTCCCGCCTCCGAAATGAGCCCGAAGAGCGCGCGGAGCAGCAGGCAGCGCGCGATGCCGCCACGCGGCTGCAACTGGCGCCCGGCGCCGGCATGCCAAGCCCCGCGGCCCTTCGTACCGTACTAGGACTCCAGCCGCAGGACGAAGTTCCGGCCGGCGACCCGGAGCGGCTGGTGCCTCTTGCACGCTCATGCCTGGCACGCAACCGCCAGCAGATGCTTGCCACGATGGTGATGATGGGCTTGCAGCGCATCGTTATCGAAAGCGGCCGGCTGAATGCTTCGATGCGCTTCCATATCGACACCCGCAGCGCCGCGAATGACGACCGAGGCTCCAGTTTTGATGAGCGTAATGACCTCAGCGTTGGTGTCGGGGCGAAGGTTGGTCCCTGGGGTGTCGATGCGCGGATGCAGAACACGATCGCTTATGTTTCGACCCAGCGCACCCAGACCTCGGAGGAGATGAATACCGACCTTGACCTGAACTCCTCGGTTGAATTGCTGTTCAAGACGGACCATGTGGACCTGGAACGGCTCGCCGGCGGGCAGGCGCAGGAGCGCATCCGGGTGAATACCATCAATCCGGAGGCGGAATCGCGCTTGGCTTCTGAGGATCGGCGTGCACGGATCACCTCGCAATCCGGTGCGGAGACGGCGCGCAGTGGGCAGGTTTCGGGGCGCCTCACAGCGCCGGCACAGGCTGGACCGGTGCATGCGACGGTACCAGGCAGCGGCGAGCGCAGCACCACAGCCACAGCACCGGAAGCAGCCACCACCACCGGAGGCACAGGCGGCACCAGCGGCACGGGAGTACCGGCACCACAGGCTCTACAGGCGCCACCGGAGCAAGCACCGCAAGCCCCACCCCGTCCGTCCCCGAGCAGCCGCTCCAGCCCCCGCCACCGCCCCCGATGGACCGCTCGCACGGCCTGGCAGCTTGAACAGGGGCTGGAGTGGTCCAAAACACCGCCTAGTTGCAGTAATCGGCGTTGATGAAGTCCCGCAAGCCGTGATGCTGGAAGATCTCGCAGTAGTCCTGCTTCCCGCCACTCGACCAGTTGGTGTGCTTGTCGAGGATTTCCATGAAGCGGTTGGCATACTCGTAGCGGTCTTTGTAGGTCGATGCCGCCATCAGGTCGGCCGCCCAATACACGATCCAGTTAAAGTCGGTATCGGTAGTTGGGCGCCAGGTCCCGCTCTGGGTCGCGCCGGTGACCTTGATGCCATGGTAGAACTCCCACAGCGCCTGTCCAACGACACGGCCGGCGTGATACGGTCCCTGGTCCGTGGTCTGGTTGACACAGAGGTGGCCGCCGACCGTCATCCGGCTTGCATCATTCTCGTGCACTTGCCCGGTTTCAGAGTGCGAGAAGTATAGCTTGTCGGTGCTCGACGGTTTATAGCCGACCCCGTAATAGCTCTGCCAGAACGCCTGCGGCACCGCAGTGCCAAGCGCACCTTCATGGATGAACTTCATCTGGTTGTTGCCGCCGCAATCGAGGTCCGAACCGAAATCGTAATATCGTTTCAGGAAGAAGTGATTCAACTCATGATGCAGATTGCTTGGGTTGTCAAAGCAGCCGCCACCTTCGCAGGATGCATTGTGATTCGACGAACCGGCAGGATCCCGATGCGCGAGACGGATCACATTCCCGCCTTCGCCCTTATTGTTGTCGGTGGTAATGGCGAAGGTGGAATTATGGACCGATCCGGAGCGGCAGGCGTCCGATACCAGGAGCACGCGCGGGAAGTCGCTGGCCGAGTCGGGCAATACGCCCATTGCATCGAGCGAGGGTTTCAGCCATTGCGAGAATTGGCGCGCCCAGTAATACGCATTCGTCTCGCCGAAAGTCTCGCTGGCGCCGCCGGGGAAGTACGGCGCAAAGTCGCGATCGGTCCTGCGGGTAGCGCGGATGAATGAGCTGCCGCTGTCCGTGCCATACGCGGCCGAACACCAGTTGCTCGCAAATTTGGTTTCGCCGCACATGGTTTCTGCCGCGCCTTCGCAGCGGTGGTCGTTCATCATGTAGAAGAAGTCGTGCTCGAGGCGGCGGTCATTGCGGGTGTACTGGCCGGTTGAAATCACTTGCGCTGGGGTAAACAGGTTGCCGCTCGGGTAGCGCCAACGATTCACCTGTGCGTCCGTGTAGGCGCGGTCGACCAGGTCGCTCACATTGAGGATGCGCCCGTTCGCTGCATCGACAATGGTGCGCCAGTGGCACTCGCCATCGCTGGATCCCGATTCAATGTCAAACACCCGAAGGCCGCGGGCGATGTCGATCGTGCGCTCGTTGCGGATGGTACGGACTTGCATTTGCTTGCATTCGGCCTGCGCCGGCGCAATCAATGCAGTTCGTGCCGCCAGTTCCGGGCTGATGCCGCCGCCGATGTCGGCACTGGTGGACTTGAGCTGCAGCTTTGCCGGTGTGAGCAGCATCCGGCTGATACCTATCACGTTCCAGTTAAGATCGAAATGCACCAGCGTGCGGCCATAAAGCACTTTTTCGTCGCCAACGTACTGCTCGATCGTCAGCTTGCGGAACAGCGGCGACGTCTGATATTCCTTGATGCGCAGCGACTGCGCGATCCGGGCCGGATCGATGTCAAACATCCTGGCATGGCGCGCCAGGAAGGCCGAGAGGATCGGCATTGCAGCGCGCTTCTCGAGCGCGAGCGTGGCCGCATCCGGTCTTTTCCAATCCACCATGCGGTCGGGGTCCGGCGCAGGCCCCTGCCGTACCTCGCGCGGCACTACCGTACCGTCGCGCGGCTTGTCGGCGCCATCGACTGTGCCCAGCGAAGCACTTGCCGCGCTGCCAGCCTCGGCAACGAATGGCAGGGCCAGGCCGTTGGTCTCCAGGTCGCGGCTGGCGATCGGGCCCTTGGATGGCAGCAGGAGGCTGCGCACCGGTTTCGCAGTCGCCGGCATGCCGAGTTTGACGAGCACCTGCATGGCATAGTCTGGGATCACGGGCTTCGCCTTCGACGCGAAACTATCGATATGCGGCCCGGCAAAGGTAAACGAGACGTCGGCATCGAGTTTCCGGTAGTCGGCCATGGCACTGGACACTGCAAGCGAAGGCGCCTCCCGAGGTGGACGCGCACCGTCGATGCTCCCTGCCTGCGCCGCACCGGCACTGAAAAGCGCTGCAATAGCGAACGGCGTGATGGAACGTGGGGTAAACATTATTTCCTCCCGGCTGAAAAGCCAAAGTTGTCTGGGTCAACCAACTTTAGAAAAGATCAGCGGCGGGCGGATTGGTGCTGGCACCTAAATTCCCCTGGGTGCGGCACCTAATTTTCTCAGGCCAGGTCGCTACAGATTTGGAAGGTGACGCGCCGCACCAACGCAGAAAACTATTTTTCGGTATTGCCGTGTGAAAACTAGTCAAATCTGTGTAAGATCGTCATTGCCGTACAGAAATAGCATCCTCCTGGTGACGCCCCACCTCTGCGCACCGCACTGCCGCCAAGGCACATCAATCAACAGCCCTGAATCCTGCTGTCCGAGTCTGGCTCCGTTTATGCAAACGCGATTGCCCGATCCGTCTCAATTCAACGTCTGAGGTAGCGTTATGAACAGGATTTTCCGAGTTGTGTGGAATGCCAGCATGGGTATGTGGCAAGTGCGTTCCGAACTGGGCGGCGCCCATGGCAAAGCGCGCGGCGCGCGCGCCACGCGCCGCGCCCTGGCGACAGCAAGCCTGGCCCTGATTGGCGGCGCGGCGTTGGCGGCAGATTTGCCGACTGGCGGCGTGGTCGTCGCCGGCCAAGGCCATATTAGCCAGCAAGGCGGCGCGATGACCATTAAGCAGGGCGGCGCCAAGATGGCCATCGACTGGAATTCGTTCTCCATCGGCAAAGGGAATACTGTCAATTTTGTACAGCCTTCCGCCTCCTCCGTCGCCTTGAACCGCGTTACCGGCAGCGATGTATCGCAAATCCAGGGGGCACTCAAGGCAAACGGCCAGGTCTTCCTGCTGAACCCCAACGGCGTCCTGTTCTCGCCGACCGCACAGGTGAATGTAGGCGGCTTGCTCGCGTCGACCCTGGACATGAGCAACCAGGACTTCATGTCCGGAAATTACAAGCTGCAGGGCGCCAGCTCGAACGCAGTGATCAACCAGGGCAATATCAAAGCCGCCAACGGCGGAACGGTCGCCCTGGTTGCAGCACGCGTGAGCAATATGGGCGAGATCTCCGCCGAGCGCGGCAATGTGCTCCTGGGCGCCGGCAGCGAAGTGCTGCTGGACCTGGGCGGCCCGATCAAGCTGCAGATCCAGAAAGGCGCCATCGATGCGCTGGTCGAAAACGGCGGCGCGGTCCGCGCCGATGGCGGCAACGTCCTGCTGACCGCAAGGGCTGCCGGCGACCTGGTCAGCACTGTCATCAACAATGAAGGCCTGGTGCAGGCACGCACCATGGCCACCGGTGAACAGGGCCAGATCCTGCTGCTGGGCGATATGCAGAACGGCCGTATCGATATCGCCGGCAAACTTGATGCAAGCGCGCCGGAAGGCGGCAATGGCGGCTTTATCGAGACCTCGGCGGCGCATGTCTCCACCGCACGCGCCGTGCAGATCGATGCCAGCGCCGCGCGCGGCCAGGGTGGTCATTGGCTGATCGATCCCTACAACTACACCATCGATACCAGCGCCGCCAGCAATATCGTCAGCGCCCTGAACCTGGGCACCAGCGTGACCGTCACTACCCAGTCCAATGTTTCGAACTACGGCAGCACCGGCTCAGGAAGCGGCGACATCACGGTCGCCAGCGCCATCGCCAAGACCAGCGGCGGCGACGCAACCCTGGCGCTGCGTGCCGACCGCAATATCATCGTCAACAGCGACATCACCTCCACCGCAGGCAAGCTTGGCGTGACCCTGAGTGCGGCCAATGCCGCCAATGCCACCCTGGGCGGCGTTGACATCAATGCCGACATCAAGTCCAACGGCGGCAATATCATGGTCGGCAGCAATGCCGGCAGCCAGGTCAATGGCTTCGGTTACGCACTCAATTCAAGCTCCGGCACGGCTGCAGTTGTCCTCCAGCGTGCAAGATCCATCCTGTCCGACGGCGGCAATATCGTCATCAACGGCAAATCCGTGGTCGGTTCCAACAGCGGCAGCTACGCTGGCGTTACCGGCGGCGTGTACATCATGTCGAATGCGAACATCAACTCCGGCACCGGCAACCTGTTCATCACCGGCGTCAGTACGGCCGGCATCAAGACTTTTGGCGTCGCCTTCGAAGGCAATTCCAACACACTCACGACGGTCGGCAATTCGGCGGGCGGCGGCATGCTGCTGAATGCCTCCAATACCACGGCGGGCAATACCCAGGCAGTGCTGGACCAGGGCGCAATTGGCCTGGTCTCTTATGGCAACCGTGCGCGCGTGGCATTCCGGGGGAACTCGGTTGCCAGCTGGCTGGTGTTCGTCAACGGCGCGCCGCAGTTGTCGGCATATACCCAATCGCCGCAGTTGTCGAGCTGTGCGACGCCTTATCCGAACTGCGGGACGCTGGTCATTCCTGGCGCGAACAACAGCTACCTGTACGCGACCTACCAGGCGGTCAGCATGTCGACCCAGCCGCTTTACGTGATCCAGAATGCGGCCGGCACCAAAACGTACGACGGCAATAGCATCGCCACCGGCCTGGCCTTCACCACGATGGGCGGCCCGGGAGGATTTTCCGTTTCATCGCTCACGCCGGCTGTGGCCTATACCACCAGCAGCAAGAACGCCGGTTCTTATGCCGGCTTGAACGCCGATGCCGCAAATCCGACCAGCTATACCAGCGGCGGCACCACTTACGCTATCGGCTACTTCAACACGGGCAGCTATACCATTACAGCAAAGACCTTGACCCCGGCTGCCGCCAGCAAAATATATGACGGCACGACGGCAGCCAATGTATCGGCCACCGGCATCGTCAGCGGTGACGCGGTCAACCTGAGCGGCAACGGAACTTTCGCAAGCAAAAACGTCGGCAACTATACGGTCGATATCAGCAATATCACGCTTAGCGGCGCGGACGCCGGCAACTACGCGCTTGCCAGCACTTCTGCCAGTGCTTCCGCCAGCATCACCGCACGCGCTGTTTCCGTGGCGGCGGCAAAGACCTATGACGGCAGCACCGATATGAGTGGTTATGTCATGCTGGGGAACCTGGTGTCCGGTGAAAGCCTGAACTACACCGGCGCTGCCGCAAATAGCGCCAACGTGAATGGCGCGAGCTACCTGAATGCGATGACGCTGACCGATGGCAGCAACGGCCTCGCTTCAAATTACTCCCTGCCCGGCCTTGGATCGGCTGGTGCGGCGAACTCCGCGTCCATCGCGGCGAAAGCGTTGACCCTTACCGGTCTTGCTGCGACTGACAAAGTCTACGACGGCAATACCTCGGCAACCCTTAACGGCGGCACCCTGAACGGTTTGGTCGGTGCGGAGACTTTGAACTTCTCCGGCCTGTCCGGGATCTTCGCGGACAAGAACGCAGGTTCGGCGAAATCGGTGACGGTGAGCGGCCTGGTGCTGTCGGATGGCTCCGGCCTGGCTGCCAACTACACCATCAGCAATCCGGTTGGCGTTACCGGTTCGATCACGCCGCGTGCAACGGCAGTGTCGGGCATTACCGCGGCAGGCAAGACTTATGACGGTAGTGCTGCGGCGCAGCTTGATGCGGGCAATGCCGTATTCTCCAACCTGGTCGACGGCGAGACGATCAGCCTGACGGTCTCCGGCGCGTTCACCGATAAGAATGCCGGCGCCGGCAAGCTGGTAAACATCAGCAGCAGCTACGGCGGGGCGTACGCCAGCAACTACACGATTACGGACCAGGCCAGCACGACTGCTTCCATCGCACGCAAGGCATTGACCATCGTTGGCATGTCCGCAACTGACAAAACCTATGATGCGACGACTGGCGCAACCCTGGTTGGCGGCACGCTGAGTGGGCTGGTTGGTTCGGAGACTTTGAGCTTCTCCGGCCAGGCGGGGGCGTTTGCGGACCGCAACGCGGGCAGCAACAAAGCTGTTTCCGTGAGCGGTATCGTGCTGGCTGATGGCACTGGCCTGGCGTCGAACTATCAGTTGACGATGCCGGTTGGGCTTATGGCTTCGATCTTCCCGAAAGCACTGACTGTGGGCGACCTGGCCGCAGCAGACAAAGTGGAGGACGGCATTACAGTGGCAGCGCTGACCTCCGGCGGTTCGCTGGGCGGCGTGATCAGCGATGATGATGTACATATCGACAGCAGCGCGGCGACTGCGCAATTCGCACAAGCGACCCCAGGCAGCTCGCTTAACGTCAATGTGGCTGGTCTTGCACTCGGTGGCAGCGATGCAGGCAATTACAGCTTCTCCGGCAGCGGCGCGACGACGGCCAGCATCACGGCGCTGCCGGTGCCAACGCCTGTACCGATTCCAACTCCTGTTCCAGCTCCAGAGACCACGCCGGCCCCGGCGCCTGAACCAGAACCAGTCACAGTACCTGTGCCGATGCCAGTTCCAGAGCCGGTCACCATTCCGGTGCCAACGCCAGTTCCTGAACCAGTTTCGGTGCCTGTGCCAACGCCAGTTCCAGAACCAGTCAGCGTTCCGGTGCCAACGCCGGTCCCGGAACCAGTCTCCGTGCCTGTGCCAACGCCGGTTCCGGCCCCGGTTCCGGTCACGACGCCTGAGCCAACGCCGATCGTCGTTCCAGCTCCGGCCCCGGTCGTGACGCCGGCGCCAGCCCCTGTTGTGGTAGCAGCCCCGGCCGCAATCCCGGTGCCTGAGCCAACGCCCGTAGCAGCCTCTGTAGCAGCCCCTGTAGCAGCGCCTGCCCCGGCTCCAGTTGCAATCAGCGTCCCGGTTCCAGCACCAGCTGCAGCAGTATCGCCAGAACCTGCGCCTGTAGCAGCGCCAGTTCCCACGCCAATGGCGGCGCCGGCACCGGCCGTAGAACCATCGGCCATGCCTGACGCAAGGACCGCTATCGCAGCCCAGGCCGCAAGCCCCATCATCACGGGTGGCGCAACCCCAACCTTGCCCTCGCTGAGCGTCGGTGGCTTGAACTACACCGATGTCAGCGACTCCAGCAGCGTTCAATCCGGCTCCGGCAATCGTGACAACATGCCTGCAACCCAGAGCCTGACCGCTGGCCGCGACGTCAAGTTCCTGAGCGTGTTTGTGGTCTCTGGCGGCATCCAGATGCCATCTGCCGTCCCAATTAATGAAGGAACAGCGACAAACGACCAAAAGTAACGATAGAATGGAGTTGTCAATCAGACAGCGTTGAAAGCCGACATGCGACCAGCCAACACCATTCTGACCATCGCCATCTTTTACGCCTTCGCCGAGGCGGCCTTTGCCCAGCAAGGCGCGCAGTCTTTGCAGGAAAACGGGCAGCGGGAGCTGCGGGAGCCTGTTCCCGCACCACCGCTCCCGTTACCTCCCCCGCCCCCTCCCGCCACAGTCCCTCCTGGCGGACTGACGGTAACGCTGAAACAGGTAACCGTCACCGGCAATACCCTCATCCCACAGGAAGAACTCCTGCGCGAACTGGGCCCCGTGGTTGGCAGGACTTTCGACTTCGCCGGCCTGAGTGCATTGGCGGACAAGCTCTCCACTTACTATCGTGCAGCGGGCTATCCATTTGCTCGAGCGTACCTGCCGCAGCAGGATCTGCAGCAAGGCAGCCTGCGCATCGAAGTGCTGGAAGGCCGCTACGGTGCAATTACAAGCAACGGTGACAAGTCCCTCAGTCCCGCAGCACTGCGTTTCCTGTCACCACTGCAGCCCGGCAGTGTGATTGAAAGCCATGAACTCGAGCGTGTCACCCTTATCCTCGACGACCAGCCGGGCGTGCGCAGCATTCCTGTGGTGCGTCCCGGGAAGGAGGTTGGTACCGGCGACCTTGCCGTCGAAGTGCAGCGCAATCATCGTTACGCAGGCGAGATCGGGCTCGATAACAACGGCACGCGTTACACGGGGCGCACCCGCGCCCATGCCAACCTGGACATTGACAGCCCGTTTACGCTTGGCGACCAGGTCTCGCTGCAGGGCATGTACACCAACGAGCAAATGTGGTTTGGTTCCGCGGCATACGCCGTCCCGCTGGGCGCAAGCGGCTTGCGCGGCCGCGTTGGCTACAGCCGTTCCTACTACGCGTTGGCGGACAGCTTTGCGGCCCTCAATGCAACCGGTACGGCAAATGTCAGCAGCGCTGGGCTGAGCTATCCGCTGGTTCGATCCCAGCGCCGCAACCTGACCTTGTCGGCGACGCTGGAACATAAGCGCCTGCGCGACCGGCAAGGCGCCACAGACAGCAGCAGCGACAAATCGAGCAACAGCGTGCCGATTGCCATGAATTTCGACGTGCGCGACAACCTGCTGCGCGGCGGTGTCACCTATGGCGCCGTTTCATGGACGCCGGGACGCCTCAGCCTCGATGGCGCCTTATTGGAGACCGACGCAACGACCTCCCGCAGCGCCGGCCATTTCTCCAAGCTGAACCTGGACCTCGCCCGCATCCAGTCGGTGGCCGAACACGTGGACCTGTATGGACGCCTATCGGCGCAATGGGCCAGCAAGAACCTGGACTCGTCCCAGAAATTCGGGCTCGGCGGCCGGAATGGCGTGCGTGCCTATCCCGGGGGCGAGGGTTATGGCGATGCGGGTGCCCTGGTCCAGCTCGAACTGCGCTACGCTGCCGGCGCCTTCATGCCTTACGTTTTTTACGATGCCGGCCGCATCACCGCCAACCGCGAGCCATGGACCAGCGACAGCAACCACCGCTCCCTGGCCGGTGCGGGCCTCGGCCTGCGTTACGACAATCGCGCCTTCAATGCCTCACTGGTTGCTGCCTGGCGTACCCGTGGTGGGGCGCCGCGCTCCGAGCCCCATGACAGGCAGGCGATGGCTTGGCTCAACCTCGGCTATCGCTTCTGAACGCGGGAGGCGCGCGCCACGCGGCGCCGCCTGGTGTTAGCCTGCCAATGCCGACAGCTAGCAGACAGGGCGCGCCATGCAAAACGCTACTATCGCTCCGTTCCACAAACAGCAGCCGAAGTCCGTTTTCATCATCGACGACAACGCAATGATGCGCTCGATGATGCGCCTCGGTGCGAACGAAGCCGAACTGGCGGTTCTGGGAGAAGCCGGAACGGCCCAGGCCGGACTTGCACGCTGCACGCAACTATCGCCCGATATCGTGCTGCTGGACCTCGGCCTGCCCGATGGTGATGGCCTGGAGTTAATCTCCGAAATCAAATCGCGCTGCCCTGACGTCTTCGTTATCGTCGTATCGGGCAATAACGACCAGGGCGTCGTCCAGTCGGCCGTCTCGCGCGGTGCAATGGGATTTATCGTGAAGCCCTTCAGCATCGGCAACATTACCGATACCCTGGTTGCCGCCAGGCGGCGGCTTGCAGCTCGGCAGTAACAGCACGGCGCTGTATATCAATTTGCAATGCAATGTCGGAAAGTTTTACATTTTTTCAAGCGCCTGCCGCACCCCGCAAAGTAAGTGACTGAAAGTAAAGCGGCTTATTTGCTGGGCCCGTTTATTGCTAAACGTTTTCCCAACGTATTCATTCACTGAGCAATATTCTCGGGAGGGAACGACGTGGGACCAAACACCGCAAAAAAACTGTTCGGCATGGCACTGGCGTTCATCGCTTTTGCCGGCACAGCACACGCTACGCCAGGCGGCACCATCACACCGTTGATCACATCGGGCGCACTGCCCGACACCCCTGCAGCCCACGTGGATCCCAATACTGCCGCCTCGCCTTTCTCCGGCGTGGTAAGCATCAATATCCGCTATGACGGACTGAGCTATATCTGTTCAGGTGCACTGGTCGGCAAGCGCCAGGTGGTCTCGGCTGGCCATTGCGTGGATACGAATGGCAAAGGCAGCCTGATCGACCTTAACAAGCCTGGCAACGATGTCCGCGTTGTATTCAATGCCTCCTCCACGCCGGGCGACCCTGGGCGTGCCGTAGTAACCGCGTCCAAAGTCCAGATGAATCCCAACTACGCGGGATTTGGCAATTGCCCGGCCGGCGTGTCAGGCTTTTGCGTGAACGATGACCTGGCCGTCATCACACTCGGCCAGGATGCGCCTCCGTCGGCCAAGATCTACAAGCTGGCAGGCCAGCAGTTGCAGGCCAATACCCGCCTTATCATGGCCGGCTACGGCACTTCGGGCGACGGCATCAAAGGCTACACCATCAGCCCGGACTTCCGCATCAAGCGTACTGGCCAGAACGTCGTCGACCTGTTCGATGCCGATGACGAACAGGGATTCAGTGGACCCAACGAAGTCTGGTACGCCGACTTCGATGGCAATGGCCACGACACCTTCTGCGGATGGGGCCTGGCGTGCTCCGCACAGCTGGCCAACGATCATGAGTCGGGCATCGGCGGCGGCGATTCGGGCGGCCCCTCGTTTATCGAGCAGTATGGCGAATTGATGCTGATCGCTACCAACACCTTTGGCGGTACGCCGGATGGCATTGTTGCCGGTGCCTTCGGCACCTATTTTGGCGGCATTGCCCTGAACAGCTACCTCGATTACCTGGCCAGGGCGACCGGTGGCGCGATACAGGTGGTGCCTGAGCCTGCGAGCGCCGCGATATTTGCGCTTGGCCTGTTGGCACTGGCCGCCGCCCTCCGCCGCGGCCGGCGGCACTGAGCGCTTCACAGGGCGGGCTGCATCGCACTTTTTTGCGCTGCGGCCGCCCTCTCCCGCGACGAACGCTTGCGCCACCAGATCACCACTCCGGTGACGCTGAGCATGGCGACCACGATTCCCATGGCGGAAATCAGGATTCGCCCCGGCAGTCCGAGGATGCGGCCGGAATGCAGGGGGAACTGCGCCTGGACGAATATATCGGCCGCAGTTCCTTTCCATGGCTGGCGGTCACCCAGCAGGCGGCCATCGATGCCGTCGTAATACAGCACCGCCGGTCCCACGCCGCCAGCACCATGATCGTCGCCCGGCTTGAAGAAACTCACGCCATAAATTCCATAGGCCTGCGAATAGAACACACTGCCAGGCGGTACGGTCCATGCGCGCAGCCGGGCTTCCCGCGCGGCCTGTTGCAGGACCTTGGCATATCCAACGCGGGCCAGGATCGGATTCCGCAAATCCCGCGGCACCCTGGTATCGAATGGCGTGGGCGTCAGCTCCGAGACAGTCTTCATCACGGGATAGAAAACTTCGCGGTACAGGTTCAGCGAGAACGCTGTAAAGGCCAGGATGAACAGCAGGCCCCACGTCCACAGGCTGACGGCCCGGTGCAGGTCGAAATTGAGCTTGGCACTGCCGCCGCCCCAGCGGACTTTCCAGGCGGGCTTCCAGCGCTGCCACCAGCCGCGGGCAGAAGGCGTGCGGACACGGACAGGCAGCGTGAGGTAGAAGCCAACGAAGCTGTCGACCGCCCAAACCATCGCAATCATGCCCATCAGCCAGATGCCCCAACGGTCTATGCCCCACATTTCAGGAATGTGCAGCGAATAGTGCAGCCGATACAGGAAGGACACCAGGGTCTCCTTGCGGATCGGCCAGACTGCTCCCCACTCACGCTTACCCAGTTCCGCGCCGCTGACGGGATCGACAAACACCTGGTTGAAGCCGCTTGCCTCAACGCCAAACCCCAACGATTCTCCCTGCCCTGCATGCAGCGGGATATACGAAACCTTTGCCTCGGGATGGCGTTGCTCGAGCTGGCGCGCCAGCTCCAGTGAAGACTGCGGCTTACCCGCCGTATGCGCCGCCATCAGGTGCGGGTTAAGCAGGTCGTCCAGCTCATGGTCCCATGAGATCACCGCCCCCGTCAGGCCGCTGATGAACAGGAAGCCCGCCGTGAGCAGGCCAAGGTAGCGGTGAACCAGGGTCCAGGTTGCGCGCATGTCGTCCTCGATTTAGAAACGGTACTTCAGGCTGGCCGAAACACTGCGTGGCGCAGCGTAAGTAATGGCGCCGTAGGCTGAAAACATGCCGAAGTGCTTTTTGTCGAACAGGTTGTTGACATTGGCCTGTAGCGAAAGCTGCTTCGTCAAGTCGTAGCGCGCCATCAGGCTGGCCAGCGCGAAGGAGTCCTGCTCGATCAGTCCATTGGTAGCCGCTGGCGCACCGGGGTCAAGCGTATAGGTACGGCTTTCCCAATTCACCCCGCCGCCTACGGTGAGCGCATCCAGGCGATAAGTGGTAAAGACGCGGAACAGCTTGCGCGGGTAGACGCTGTTGATGTCGGCGCCCGCAGCGTCTTTCGCCTTGAACTGCGAATAGCCGGCGGTGGCGTTCCAGCCGCGCGCCAGTTCGCCTGACAGCTCGAACTCGAAACCAACGCTCTTGGCCCCGTCCGCAGAACGGTAGTAGGCTTCCGGCGCCAGAGGGCCGGCACCGTCGCGGTCAACCAGGCCGGCTTCCTGGGCCAGCTTGTCCTGCTTGATCTTGAATACTGCAAGCGAGGCATTCACGCGGCCGTCCAGGAACTCGCCCTTGATGCCCGCCTCGTAGCTCTTGCCTGCCACCGGGTCGAGGATATTCCCCGCCCGGTCCTTGCGGTTCTGCGGCTGGAAAATGTCGGTGTAGCTGGCGTACGCGGACAGGCTTTCGTTGATGTCGTACACCACGCCCGCGTACGGTGTCAGTTCACGATCGTGCTTCAACCGGTAGGCGGGGCTCCAGGCTCCGACGCCTGTTTTGTCAAAGTTGGTGATGCGCGCACCGATAATCGCTTTCAACGGATCGGTGATCGAGAAACGCGAGACACCGTACAGTGCTTCCTGCCTGGTTACGCTGCTTTCGTAAAACGTCGGCGCGCCCCATTTCGGTTCGGGATAGGCGGCGCCATTCCAGGTATTGAAGTTCCCTACTGGCGGATAGCCGCTGCCGTAGTCGGCGGCGCGGCTGTCGGCGTTGAATTCCTGCTTCGAATGCATGTAGCCGACCGCCGCCTCATGCTTGCGGCCCGCGAGCTCGAAAGGGCCGCTGGCGTGCAGGCTGAAATTGTCCTGATTGGTGTGGGTGATGTAGGAGCCGGCAAAAGCGCCTACGCCCAGGCCCGTCACGCGCTCCGGCACGCCGGACAGGTAAAGCAACGCTGAATCGGCTTTGCGCTCGCCCTGGCTGAAACCCGCGCGCAGCTTCCAGCCGTTGTCAAAGGCGTGTTCCAGGTCGGCGAATGCGTTCTCGTATTCGCTCTCCCAACGGGTCCAGTCCGCGGCGGAAGTTTTCGATGCATCCCAGTTGGTCTTGCTGCCGTCTGTGTACCAGTATGGCAGGCCGCCCCACATCGGGCCCTTGGGTTCGTTCTTCTGGCGGCTGTAGCCTGCGGACAGCACGGTACGCGGGGCCAGGTCGGCCTCCACCGTAGCGTAGAAGGTATTGCTCTTGCTCTTCAGGAGGTCAAGCCAGCTGTCGGACCGCTGGTATTCCCCGACCACGCGTGCGCGCACAGTGCCGTTGGCATTGACGCCTGAGGAAACGTCGACCATGCCGCGGCGCTCATTCCAGCGGCCAATGCCAATCTCGGCGCTGCCGGTCAGCTCCTTGCTTGTGGCGCGTTTGCGCACCAGGTTGATGGCGGCGGACGGGTTGCCGGCGCCCGTCATCAGGCCGGTCGCGCCGCGCACCACTTCCACCCGGTCGTAGATGGCGAGGCTGCCCACCACTTCGCCGGAACTCCAGGGCTGGTCCCAGGTGGTCGGCGCGCCGTCAATCTGCAGGTTGTCGATGTCGAAGCCGCGCGCAGTGAAGCCGGCGCGGTGGGTTTCGTACTGGTTGACCGAGACCCCGGTCACATTGTTGACGACATCGGTCACGGTCTGCAGCGCCTGGTCCTCAATGCGCTGCTGGGTCACCACGGACACCGATTGCGGCGTGTCGCGCAAGGACATATTCAGCGGCGTCGCAGTGCGGCTGCGGTCCGTAGTGTACGAATCCAGCTTTTGTGCAGTGACCTGGATTTGTGGCATCAGCGCCGCGTCTTCCGCAACTGCCGCCAGCGGGAAAGCCAACCCCAGCAGGACGGCCAACTTCTTCTTACCCATCGTTACCTCAGCTAATTGAATGATCTTTAGCTGGCAACAGGCTGGCTTTTATATGAAAACGCAAATGATAACCATTCGCATCTAAAAGTCAACACTTGCTTATGCAAGTTACCGGATTAGATTGAAGTTGACCCAGATCATGCCGCTGGATTGCGCAAAACCCTAGACTTTTCTTATCTATCCAACACGGAGGCTGCCATGGGCTTCAAGACCGTCGTCGTGCACGTCAATAGTTCCGCCGAAACCGAACGCAGGGTGCGGCTTGCATCCCAGATCGTGCGCATGTCCAATGGTCGCCTGGTCGGTACGGCAATGACCGGCATTTCCCGCTTCCTGTACGCCGATCACGCTACGGCAATGGGCGTCGGCATGGCCGCCCAATGCATCGACGAGGCGCGCGAGAACGCGCGTGCCAACCTGCGGCGTTTCGAGTCGCAATGCCAGATGCTTGATATGCCGTCATTCGAATCGCGCCTGCTGGATGACCAGGCCTCCGATGGCCTGGTGCTGCAGTCGCGCTACGGCGACCTGGTGGTCCTGGGCCAGGTCAACCAGGACGATCCGATTTCGCCGTTGGAAGAAGAAACGCCGGAATATGTCGCCATGAACAGCGCGCGACCGGTTCTGGTCGTGCCCTACGCCGGACATTACGAAGCGCCCTTTCAGCGCGTGCTGGTGGCCTGGGATGGCAGCATGGAGGCCACCCGTGCCATCACGGCGGCGATCCCACTAATGGAGCACGCCGGCAAGGTCACGCTGGCCGTCTTCAATGCCGGCCGCGAACCGGACACCCATGGCGGCGAACCCGGTGCCGATATGGCGCTGTACCTGGCCCGTCATGGCGTCAGCGTCGAGGTCTCCTCACAGGCAACCGCGATCGATGTCGGATCGGCCCTGCTCTCTTTCGCCGCGGACACAGATGCCGACCTGCTCGTCATGGGTTGCTATGGTCATAGCCGCTTCCGCGAAATCATGTTGGGCGGGGCATCCCGCACTGTTTTGCAAAGCATGACGCTACCGGTATTGATGGCGCATTAGGTCTATACTGGCCTGCATGCCAAATCCATTTGCCAATGTCGCCGCCGCATGGCTGGCGCATCCCTTGGAGATGGCCCGGGCGTGGCAGGAACTGGCCAGCGTCACCTGGGCCAGCGGCATGCCTGCGCCATTGGCTGAAGCAGCCGAGGGCGACGACCGCTTCAGCGACGAGGCCTGGCGCGACAATCCCTTCTTCCATGGACTGATGCAGCAATACCTCGGCTTCACGCGTACGCTCGAACGCCAGGTGTACGACACGCCTGGCGTCGCCGAGAGCGAAGCCCACAGTGCCGCATTCTGGCTGCGGCACTGGTGCAATGCGATTGCACCGAGTAACTTTGCGCTGACTAATCCAGAAGTACTGCGCCGCGCATTCGACAGCGGCGGCGCGAGCCTCAAGCACGGTTTCGAAGAATGGCTGCGCGACCTCCTGGCCGGCGATCTGCGCATGGTGGATCCGGCGCAGTTCCAGCTTGGACGCGACCTGGCAGCGACGCCGGGCCGCGTTGTGATGCGCAACCAGATGATGGAGCTGATCCAGTACGCGCCTGTGCGCCGCGAAGTACGATCGGTGCCCCTGCTCTTGGTTCCGCCCTGGATCAACAAGTACTACATCCTGGACCTGACCGAACGGCAAAGCATGGTGCGCCACCTGGTCGGGCAGGGATTCGAGGTCTTTGTCTTGAGCTGGAAGAACCCGCGCGGCGATATGCAGGAGGTGAGCTTCGAGGACCACCTGTTCGACGGCATCCTCGCGGCGATCGAGGCAGCGCGCACTGTCGCCGGCGTCCCGCAGGTACACGCGGTCGGCTACTGCATTGGCGGTACCGCCCTGTCGGCCCTCATGGCGTGGCTGAACCGGCGCCACCGCGCCGTGCGCGATATCCCGGTCGCACACTGGACCCTGCTGGCCACGCTCACCGATTTTTCCAAGCCTGGCGATATCGCCAGCTTCATTAGCGACGAAAGCGTAGCGCTGCTCGACGGCCTGATGGCACGCCAGGGCTTCCTTGATTCGCAGCAGATCGGCTGGAGCTTTCGCATGCTGCGCCCGAACACGCAGATCTGGCGCTACGTGGTGCACAAATATCTGCTTGGCGAACCGGCACCGGCGCTGGCGCCTTTGGCCTGGAACTCGGACGGCACGCGGCAACCGCGCGCCACGCATAGCTTTTGCCTGCGGCAGCTGTACCTGGCCAACCGCCTGGCCAAGGCCGATGCGCTCGACATGCGTGGCCAAAAGCTGGACCTGGGCCGCATCCGCCAACCCCTGTATGCGGTCGGTGCGGTGGCCGATCACATCACGCCCTGGCGCAGCACCTACCGCAGCGCCGCGCTGGTGGGCGCGCCGGTGCATTATGTGCTGACCGCCTCCGGCCATATCCTCGGCATTATCAACCCGCCGGGGGGCAGCGCCAAACAGCAGTACTGGTCGGCGCCCCTGGTGGCGGGCCGTGATGCCAAGGATTGGCTGGCTGTGCAATCGCCCACGCCAGGCTCGTGGTGGCAGGACTGGACCGCATGGCTGCATGGGCGCTGCGGCGAATGGCGCGAGCCGGCGCCGGAGGCCCATCCGGATTATCCGTGGTTATGTGAAGCCCCTGGAAACTACGTGCGGGAGCGTTAGCCTTGGCCTTATAATTTCGGCCATGAAAAATGAGGAAAAACAGTTCCGCCGCCGGCTTGCCATGCTTGGCGCGATCGCACTTACAGGTTTTGCCGTGCTGGCGGGCCGCGTCATCTGGCTGCAGGCCTTCCAATGAGCGGCAGTCCCCCTTTGTGGCGCCGCCTGCGGCCGGTGCTGGCTGTTGACGCGCCTTTGGCCGCCATCCTCGCCCTGCTGCTGGCAGCCGGCCTGCTCACCCTCTACTCCGCGTCAGCCGATTTTCCCGGCCGCTTTGAACTGCAATTGCGTAACGTGCTGATGGCATTGGGCCTGATGTGGACTGTGGCCAACATCCCGCCGTCGATGCTGATGCGCCATGCGGTCACGCTGTATTCGCTGGGTGTGGCCTTGCTGGTGGCGGTATTCCTGTTCGGCGTGACGAAAAAAGGTTCGACGCGCTGGCTGAACCTGGGTCACGATTTCCAGCCGTCGGAAATGATGAAGATCGCGATGCCGATGATGCTGGCGTGGTACTTCCATCGTTTCGATGGCGCCAAAGGCTGGCAGGTATTTGTCGCGGCCGCCGTGCTGTTGGCCATTCCTGTCGGCCTGATTGCCAAGCAGCCCGATTTCGGTACCGCGATGCTGGTACTGGCAGCGGGATTCTATGTGATCGTACTGGCGGGCCTGTCATGGAAGGCGCTCGCCGCACTGGCTGGTTGCGCCCTGGCGGCGGTGCCCATCGTGTGGCAGCTGCTGCACGACTTCCAGCGCCAACGGGTGCTGACCTTCCTCAATCCGGACGCAGACCCGGCGGGCAAGGGCTTCCAGATTACACAAGCTAAAATCGCCATCGGTTCCGGCGGCATGGCGGGCCGCGGCTGGCTGGACGGCACCCAGGGTCATCTCGGCTTCATCCCGGAGCGCTCCACCGACTTCATTTTCTCGGTCTTTGCTGAGGAATTCGGCCTGCTGGGCGGCATTGCGCTGCTGCTGCTGTATTCCTTGCTGATCTGGCGCGGCCTGCAGATTTCGGCCGCTGCGGTGACCCCGTTCTCCCGCCTGCTCGGTGGCGCCATCACCATGATTTTCTTCACCTATGCCTTTATCAATATCGGCATGGTGAGCGGCGTGGTGCCGGTGGTTGGCGTGCCCCTGCCCTTTTTCAGCTACGGCGGCACGGCCCTGGTAACGCTGGGCATCGGTTGCGGCATCCTGATGGCCATCCGGCGCCAAAGCGAGGCCTGAGCGCGTTACAACTGTCCGAGATTGGACAAATCCGGCGCTCCTTGTTCAAGGCGTAACGGATCCGTTGTTGAAATGACGACAAGTTTGCGATTTCGATTGAACTGGCGCAGCCTCCCCGGCAAGATTGGATCACCCAACCACAACCGGACGGAGAGACGAATGAACTTGAAACACCTTGGCGCTTTCGCACTCGCAGCTTCCTTCAGCCTGGGCGCCTATGCGGCCGACGGACTGACCGCCAGCATCAGCATGGACAAACGCGCTCTGGGCCCGAGCGATGACGTCATGGTCCAGGTGACCCTGACCAACACGTCGTCGGTGCCGCAGTATGTCCTGAAGTGGCACACCCCGTTCGGCGAAATTGAGGAATCCCTGTTTGAAGTCACCCGCGACGGCGCCAAAGTGCCGTATGAGGGCATGCACGTCAAGCGTGCTGCGCCGACGCCTGCCGATTACTATGTGATCCACCCGGGCAAGTCGCACAAGGTGACGGTGGAACTGTCCCACCTGTATAACATGAGCATCTCGGGCGACTATTCCATCCGCTACCTCACCAAATCATCCAAGCTGTTCAGCAGCATGGACCCGATGGGCAAAGCGGTAGACAAGCGCCAGTCCGATACCCTGCAATCGGATGCGCTCGCCATTTCGATCGAAGGCAGCCTGCCGCGCGGCAGCGTCGCCAAGGCACCGGCCGCGCCGGAAGCGCTCGCTGGCAGCCTGTCATTCAGCAAGTGCACCGCGTCGCAGCAATCGACCGTCACCAGCGCCGTGTCGGCCGCCAAGAACATGGCCAACGACGCCAACGGCTATCTGGGCGCCAACAAGACCGGCCAGCGCTACACCAAGTGGTTCGGCACTTACACTTCGAGCCGCTACTCGACCGTAAAGTCGCACTTCACGGCCATCAAGGATGCCTTCGACAACAAGCCGGTCACTGTCGACTGCGGCTGCAAGCAATCGTATTACGCCTACGTATATCCGAACCAGCCATACAAGATCTACGTCTGCAAGGCATTCTGGAGCGCGCCGATGACCGGTACCGACTCGAAGGGCGGCACCCTGGTGCATGAGATGAGCCACTTCAACGTAACCGCAGGCACCGATGACCATGCCTATGGCCAATCGGCGGCCGCCAGCCTGGCGATCAGCAATCCGACCCAGGCCATTGACAACGCCGACTCGCACGAATATTTCGGCGAGAACACACCTGCCCTGCAATAAGTCGCCCCTTGCCGCTCACCTGCCGGTATGCTCAAAGCGTACCGGTCCAACGGTGAGCGGTATTTCTTTTCCATCCATGAGGTAATGCCCGGCATAACTGATCGTGTAAGCATGGCGGCCTTGCTTGAAGCCGTAGGCCGGCGCCAGGTCGATTGCATTGCTGCGGCGCGCGCCCGCCTTCATGGCGAGATAATCTTCGTCGGTCAGCGGCCCGCGCTTGACCATGATGCCTTGATATTCAAGGAGCTGCCCGCTTTCCGCATCGCGTATTTCGAACAGCTTGCCGAACATCTCTTCTTCCGTCGCCAGCGCGCGCAGGGCCTTTACCGGCCGGGCCGAATGGTTGGCCAGGGCAATGTGCAGCACGGGCCGGCCGGCCGTCTCCTTGACGGTGAATTTAACGTCGAGCATTTTCGGTTCTCCCGACAAGGCGCCGGCCGCTAGCAAGACTGCAATATTAATATTCAATCCAGACCTCGTTACACGTGAAACCTATGGTTAGGGCGACTGTTCCAGGGCTTCCCCGACCACTTCCAGGAAGTCCTTGATGTTCAGGGGTTTGGTCAGGTAACGGAAGAAGCCTGCCTCCAGCGCTGCCTGCACGTCAAGCGGCATGGCGTTGGCGGAGAGCGCAACCACTGGAATGTCGCGTGTCGTGACGTCCTGGCGCAAGCGTCGCTGGGCTTCGCGGCCGCTGATGCCCGGCAGGTTCATATCCATCAAGATTACATTGGGCAGGTATTTGCACGCCAGCGCGACTCCGGTATTGCCGTCTGTTGCCGACAGCAGTTCGAGGTCGAGGTGAAGCTTGACGATTTCCTCCACCAGCTTGAGGTTGGCAGGATTGTCTTCCACATACAGCAGTAGCGGCTTGCCATGGCGGCCACCTGAAACTGCCGGCAACCGCAAGTCTTCCTGGCCGTCCTGACGCGGCAGCTGTTGCGGCGCGGTGGCTGCCAACTCAACCGTAAAGGTGCTGCCCTGCCCAACCGAACTGGCGACGCTGATCGACGCGTTCATCAACTCGGCCAGGCGCTTGCTGAGCACAAGTCCGATGCCGCTGCCCTCTTCCGAGCCGCCCTCCTGGCCAAGCCGGTTGAAAGGCTGGAACAGGCCGGATATCTGTTCGCCGCTCAGTCCGGGGCCGTCGTCGCGCACGGCCAGCCAGGTACGGCCGGGATCCGCCTCGCCGCAGGCGACCCAGACGTGGCCGCCCTTGCTGTTGTACTTGACCGCATTGGTCAGCAGGTTCAGCACGACCTGCCGCAGGCGGATGCGATCGGCCCGGACATACATGCCACGTGGCTCGGACAGGTAGACCGTCACCTGGCGCGCGTCGGCCATGGCCTCGATCATCTTGCTGGCTTCGTGCAGCAGGTCGTCCAGCGCCACCGGTTCGAGCGACAGCGTGACGGCGCCGACCTCGATCTTTGCCAGGTCCAGTGTTTCATTGATCAGGTGCAGCAGGTGCTGGCCAGCCTGCACGATATTGCCGGCAAAGGCATAACGCTGCTGCTGCGTCAGCGGCAGTTTTTCGTTATGCAGCAGCTGGCCGAAGCCGAGGATGGCGTTCAGCGGCGTGCGCAATTCATGCGACATGCTGGCCAGGAAACGGTCCTTGGCCCTGCTGGCCTGCTCCAGTTCCAGCTTCTGCTCCAGCAGCTTGTGCTCAATCTGGCGCCGGCCGCTGATGTCGCGGATTGCACTCGAGACCAGCAGCTCGTCTTCCGTCTTCAAGGGACTCAGGCTGATCTCCACCGGGAATTCCGAGCCGTCGCGCCGCATCGCATACAAGTCGGTGTCGGCACCCATGGCGCGCGGCTGGGCCTTGTCGAAGAAGCTGCCGCGCGCCGCCGGGTGCCGCCCCGCAAAACGAGCCGGTATCAGGATTTCAATCGGCTTGCCAAGCAGCTCCTGGCGCTGGTAGCCGAACAGTTGCTCGGTGCGGGTATTGACCAGCACGATTTCGCCGCGCGCGTTGACAATCACCATCGGGTCGGGCGCCGATTCCAGCAAGCCGCGGAATTTCTGTTCGGCTTTCTTGCGCTCGCCAATGTCCCGGATCGCGCTCATCACGATGGCGCCGTCTTCCATCTGGATCACGCTGAGGCTGATCTCGACGGGAAACTCCAGGCCATCCTTGCGCAAGCCGTACAGCTCAAGCCCGGCGCCCATGGTGCGCGTGCGCGGTTGCACAAAGTATTGCGCCCGATGCGCGACATGCCCGCCGCGGAAACGATCAGGCAGCAACACTTCGACTGGTTTCCCCAGCAATTCGCGCGGCTCGAAGCCGAACAGGCGCTCGGCCTGGCTGTTTACCAGCACAATGCGGCCGGTGGAGTTGGCGATCACGATTGCATCGGGCATCGACTCCAGCAGGCCGCGGTAGCGCGACTCGACCTGGCGTGCGTCGCGCAGCGCCTTGGCGTCGGTGATGTCGTTCTGGCTGTGGATGACGTATTCGATTGCGCCCTGGGCCGTGTAGACCGCCTTGCAGGCAGCGCCGACATAGACGGCCTGGCCATCCTTGCGGCGCCGCAGGTATTCGAAATCGGCGCCGAATTCCTGCCGCACCGGCTGGCCCGGCATGCCGATCAGTTCCGCCAGCCGTTGGCCACGCGCCTCTTCCGCGCTGTAACCATAAATCTCCGTTGCGCCCTTGGTCCAGAACAGCACGACGTCATGGCCATCGGTGGCAATGATGCCGCCGGGAGCTTCTTCCAGGATGAACTTGCCCAGGTCAGTTTGCATGGATGGTCTTTTGGCGGACTCGGTGCATACCAATTGTAAGCGAATTCGCGTGAAAAAAAACCGCCTCCCCTTACGGGCGAGGCGGTCGATAGCGCGGGGGTGCGCCCTTTAAATTACCAGGAGGCTTTCAAGGTGTAGGTGCCGCTGGTCGAACCAGTGCCACCAGAGTAGTAGTACACCTTGGCATACCACGTTACAGCAGTCGAGCCCGTGTTGGCGCGCGTTACGACATCGGCCTGCCCCGTGCCTTTCACGCTCGACGCCAGTTCGGTACCTGCGCTGTTGTACAGCTTCAAGTCGTAGTCCGAAGAGGCATTCGGGGTCATGGTGGCAGTCAGGGTCTTGCCTGCAGGAACGGTGATGGCGAAGTAGTCGGCATCGGCGCTCGTGCTCATGTTGGCGCTGGCCGTGGTGCACGATGCGCTGATCGGGTTGGCGCTCGCGATGGTGTTATTGCTTTCCGTTTCAGACATGTTCACCGGGGTGCAGGCGCCGCCGCTCAGGATGTTCTGCGCTTCGAACTTGGCCTGGAAGGTGTTGGCGTAGCTCAGGTCCGATGGGAACAGGGTCTTCGCCGCGTTCACGATTGCCGTTGCCATGGCAGGCATCTTGATGTTGGAACCCAGGCCAAAGTGCGCTTCCAGGATGATCTTGTCGATGTTGGCGCGTGGCTTGCCTGCTGCGATCAGCGACACCATCGACGAGTACAGCGGGGCCGACCACAGTTCGTCGGACTGGAAGGTCACGCCGTTTTCGGTCACCGAGCTGTGCGCGCTGTACGACTTGCTGCTGTTGTACTTGGCATCGGTGCGGTTCAGCATGCGGCCGGCCCAGCAGGAGCCGTGGCCGTCCCAGCTGAAGGCCCACTCAGGGTGGTAGACCTGGCCGTTCGGGGTGCTGTAGGAGTACGATGCGGCCCAGTAGTCGCCGAAGCCTTCGCCCATGGCGCCGGTATCGCCGCCGGACCAGCTGGAGTTGATGCTGGCCTGGATGCCGTGGCCGTATTCGTGCAGGATGACGTCGGCGTCTTCGCTGTCATTGACGCAGCCATGGCCGAAGGCCAGGTAGCCGGTGGCGCCGGTGCCGCTGAAGTGCGAATTGTCGTCGCCGTTCACGCCGTCGGTATCGATATCCATCGAACGCTCGAGGATGCCCTTGCTGCCGCTGAAGCCCAGCGACTGCATGTAGCGCTGGCTCTGGTCGATGTGGAAGTAGACGTTGGTGTCGTCGAAGGCGTTGTTGCCGCGCTTGGCAGTCCACACACCATTGGTGGTGGTGCTCGGTGCGGTAGCCGGCGCTTCGATGTTCTTGATGTTGACGTACGGACCGGTCAGCTTGTAGACGCCGGAAGTCACGGTCAGGTCGCGCAGGGTCTTGCTCGAGTAGGCTGCGTCAAAGGCGGAGGCAGCCGAGGTATCGGTCAGCGCATCGTTGTTCAGCGTGGTGCGCGGATCCGGATCGAAAGCATAACCGCTGCCATTGATGCCGGAAGCTGCCAGCACGGTGGCAGTACTGCCCGCCTTCAGCGCGCTCACGCTGGAACTGGCCTTGGCGGCCTCGGTCGCGGCGTGGCGGTCCAGCGCCTGGCCCGGTGCTGCGGAGCGGGCTGCCAGGCTGCGTTCGCCGCCCTTGTTGGTGCGTGGCAATGAGGTGGAGTAAGAATCGATCACGCTGCCGTCATGGGCATTCAGGTACTGCACGAAGCCGCCGGTCGGCATCTCGGCTTCAATATTGACCTTGCGTGCCAGTTGCACGCCATCCTTGGTCGGTACCCACACCAGGGTGGCCGAAGGTACGTTTACCAGGTTGTGCTGGACCTTCATGTTCTTCCAGCCTTTGTCCAGTGCTTCGTCGTCGCTGATCTGGGACTTGTTGTACAGTTGGTTCACCGCGTCCGCATCGACCTTGGCCGAGATATGGCGGGTTTCATTGAAGATCTTTTGCAAGTCGCCGTTCTTGCCGATCGAAACCACGATCTGGGCGCGGTCGACTGGCAGGCCGCGCAGCATTTGCTGGTAGTAGTAGTGCTTGCCGGTCAGCGATTCCTTGACCGCTACCAGCACCAGGTTGTTCAGGTTCGCAGGCAGGCCGAAGCGTGTGGCGTTAACCTTCAGCACGCCCTCGGCGGAAGCGGCCTTGGTATTGGTGAAGACGGTCAGGTTGTCGACGGTTTTTTCGCCTGCTTGCGCCATGCCGGCGCATGCCAGCATGACCATGGAAGCGATCGTGGTACGAGTTGTGTAGCGCATGTTGTAAATCTCTCCTGAAGCGGTTATAGATGTAATTTTTGGATGGAAGAACAAGCCCCGCCGGGCCTAGCACTCAACAGCGTGAGGGCCGAGTATAACGACTAAAAGTTCGCTGATTTAAATGGAATTCTGCTGAAAAACGGAAAAGCATTCAGTCAAGACCGCGCACGCAACGTTAGAAGGAGTCGTCAGTGAAATTGAACATTTTGTTATTTTTTTCATGCCTTTGCTGCTTCGCTACGGCAGCCGCAATTCCCGATGACGAGCCCGACGTCACGGCCCAGGTGGCCGAAGTCCTGGAAGGCGTGGCGGAAGCCAAGCCTGCGACCGGGCGTTTCACCGAGCGCGGCGCCAGCTACCTGGCGCCGCCGGGACTGCCCGCACTATTGAAAGGCTGCGCCCGTCCCTTCGCGCTCGAGCTGCTTTCGAGAAACGTATATGGGGAAGACCGGCTTTACGTGTACCGTGCGAAATGCCAGCCGCAAGCCCTGCGCATCGCCATCGATTTCAACAAGGCGGCCCGCATCAACCGGCTTGAACTGGCACCTGAGCGCTAGTTGCACGTGGCGCTGGACTTGGCGTTGGGTGTGTGGTCAGATATGCATTAATCAGCCAGGAGAAGAGCATGGACGTCATTACGACAGCGGTGACGGCAGGTGCCGGCGAGGGCGGCATCAGTGCGGCCTACCAGATGCTGAAGTCCCGCCTTGCAGCCCAATCCCCGTCGGTGGCCGATGCGATCGCCGATGTAGAGGAGGACCCTGGCTCACGCTCGCGCCAATTCGCCCTGAGCGATGCGCTCGCTTCGGCAGGCCTGGCTGGCGACCGCTACCTGCGCGCAGCAGCCCGCAACCTCATTGACGAGGTCGAACGGCGGCGCAATGCGCGCACGCCCGCCACGGCCAAACTGGACGGCGCGCCAGACCATGCTGTGATGAAAGTGTATTTCGCAAGCGACCGCGAACTGAGCGGCGATCGCCACCCTGCGCGCCTGTTTGGCAGCGTGCGTGGCCAGCTGCGTTACGGCAGTTGCGAAGTCAGCATTCCGCGCGACCATCGCATGGGCGAAATGGAATCTCCCTCATTGCTGAGAATGGAATTCCGCCAGGATCCGGAGCAGCATGTCGTGTTGCTTTCAGCCGACTTGAGCGAGCGCGACAATTTTTTTGCGGAAGTGCGGCAATCCATTGCCGCCAGCGGTACCGGCAGCGCCCTGCTTTTCATCCACGGCTTTCGCACTTCGTTCGAAGATGCGGCCAGGCGCACCGGCCAACTGGCCTACGACCTGGGATTTCACGGTACGCCGATTTTTTACAGTTGGCCCTCGCAAGGCAAGCTGTCAGGATATATATTGGATGAAGCTAATGTGGAATGGACCCAGGCCGACCTTGCTGCGTTCCTGGCAGACGTGCTGCAGCAGTCCGACGCCGAGCATGTCTACCTGCTCGCGCACAGCATGGGCAACCGCGCCCTGGCCCAGGCAACTGCCAGCGTGCTTGCCGCGCGCCCGGACCTGGCCGGCCGCATTCGTGAAGTCATCATGGCAGCACCGGATATTGACGCAGATGTTTTCCGCCAGCAGCTGTTGCCGGCACTGGCCGGCGTGCCTGGCCCGCTGACTTTGTATGCTTCGTCTGAAGACAATGCCTTGCATGCTTCCAAAGCCGTGCACGGCTATGCCCGTGCCGGCGAGAGCGGACCGGGCCTGCTGGTGGCGCCAGGTGTCGAGACCATTGACGCCAGCAAGGTCGATACGGATTTCATTGGCCACACTTACTTTGCCGAACAGCGCTCTGCTTTGAGCGATATGTATTACCTTATACAAAAACATACCAGGGCCGCCGAACGCTTCGGCTTGCAGGCGGTCGAAAGTGCGATGGGACGCCATTGGACGTTCCGCGTATAACGGAGACTTTGTCTATGAGTTACGCAAGTGCACCGGATGAAGCGGTATTTTGTGTCGAAAAACTGCTGCAATACATGGGACAGGACGAAAAAGCCCTGAATACCATCGTCAAGATCGTGCGCGACGGCATTGGTCCCGGGATTGAGCCGCTCAACCTGGCCGGGGAAGCAATCCGCGACGGCAAAATGATGGAAGCGCGCCGCATCCTGCACAACCTGCGCGGTTCGATTGGCAACCTGGGGGCAAAGCGCTTTGTCGCTGCCTCCCTCGCACTTGAATTGGCCTTGCAAGAAGGCAAGATCGTCGAAATTCCCCTGCTTTTCACCGCGCTCGAAGGTGAATTGAAGCTGGTTCTTGACCATGCAGGAGCGTGGCTCGACCAGCACGCCGGCCGCGCGGCCGTCCGCTAGCATTTAGTTACATCTGTTACCCCAGCCTTTTTGTGCGGCGCAATAGCCGCATGTTATGATCGGAAACATTGTTTAGGTTTGGCATTTTTGCGAGCCGTGCGCCTCTGTCGCCTCGCATTTCATAAAATCCTGAAAGTTGCCCGCGACTTGACGCAGGGCAATTAATTGATATAATTGCCATCCGTTCGGGGATACACAAAGAAATATGGAACTATTTAACAAGGCGGGAGTTATTGTGACATCCACCCTTGTCATGGTCGGCATGTTGATTGCCTGCCAGGTCAAGGAAGACGTCGAGCCGCCGGCCCCGGTTGTCGAAGCCGTAGCGAAGAAATTGGCGGAGCATGGCGGTGCAGCTGCGGAACGGCGCATGCGCGAATGGGCTGAGCAAGGTTCGCCCGTTGCCGCACGTGAATTGGGCCTGCTTTACGTCCAGGATGCTGCAAAGCACAACGAAGCCATGCGTTTGCTGGAAAAGGCAGCGCTTGCCGGCGATTCCGTATCTGTTGACTATTTGTCTACCCGCTTCCGCTCCAGTGCTACGGTGGCCAACGCCGCCGGCGCGCAAGGCTGGCCGTTGTATGTCCAGCTCGCTAATCAGCAGCACACCAAATAACCCTGCGCCGGATCGCATGCTTTCTTGAGCGCGATCAATAAGCAGATGTGAGAGCTCCCTACGCTGGTAATTCCACCAGCCTGGGAGTTTTTTCATGTCTCGTCCGATCACAATCGCCGCGGCAATGACGTTGGCCGCCCTCCTCGCTTGCCAGCGGATCAAACCCGTGGCCGACGTACTTGCCGACGCGCGCAAGGCACACGACAGCGGCGCAGACCGGGCTGCGGTCATCCATCTCAAGAACCTGCTGCAGCAGGAGCCCGGGCACGGTGCCGCGCGGCGCATGCTGGGCGAACTGCACCTGGCACTGGGAGATCCAATCTCGGCGGAAAAAGAACTGCGCCGAGCACTCGCCCTCGGCCAAACTCGGGCGCAACTGCTGCCGCTGCTGGTGCGGGCCCTGCTTGCGCAGGCGTCCTATCAGGGCGTACTGGACGAACTGCAAGCGGAGCCGGCCACGCCAGCCATCCAGGCCTGGCGTGGCCACGCCTTGCTTGGGCTGGGCAAGACGGAAGATGCCGGCCGGCTTTACACACTGGCCTTGGGCAAGGACAGCAAGCTGGTTGAGGCACACCTCGGCCAGGCAAGGCTTGCCATGCTGCGCAGCGAGACAAACGCCGCCGCCGATTCGGTACAGCGCGCCCTTGCGGCCGATCCGCATAACAGCGACACCCTGCGTTTCAAGGGAGACTTGCTGCGGATGCGGGGCGATTTTGCCGGCGCCCTGGCGGCATACCGCGTCATCCTGGAACACGACAGAAACAACGTGCAAGCCTTCGCTGACATCGCAGCAGTTCACCTGCTGCAAGGCAAGCCGGACCTGGCCCGTCAGCAACTCGACGCCGCCCGCAAGATCCAGCCTTCCAGCCTCGTCATCCTGTACGCGCAGGGATTGCTCGACTTGGCCGAAGGTAGGCACAAGGCCGCCCTGGAACGCGCGCAAATGGTGCTGCGGGCGGCGCCCGATCATCTGCCGAGCGTGCTGCTGGCCGCCACTGTGGAGCTGGAAAATGGTGCCACCGCCCAGGCCCGCGCCCATATCGCCCGCTATCGCCAATCCCAGCCCAAGGAACTCTTCGCGCTGCGCCTGCAGGCCCAATGCGAGCTGCGGCAGGGAAAGCCTGGCGACGCCGTGGCGCTGCTGGAGCCCGCAATTGCCGAGAATCCGCAGGACATCGACCTGCTGGCACTGGGCGGCGAGGCAGCCATGCGCGCCGGCAGGCATGAACTGGCGGCGCGCTGGTTTGGCCGTGCCAGCAGCCTGGCGCCGGAATCAGGCAGCCTGCTGGCCGCCAACGGCCTGAGCCTGCTCGGCCAGGGGCAGGATGCGCGCGCAGTCGACGCCCTGGAGCAGGCCGCTCAGAAAGAAGGCGTAGCCTCGCGCGCTGCCTCCCTGCTGGTCATGAGCCATATGCGCAACCGTAACTTCAGCAAGGCGATGGAACAAGTCCGGCGCATGGAAGCGCAGGGCGACAATCCTGCGGTACAAAACCTCAAGGGCGGGGTGCTGCTTGCGAGCGGCGACCTGGCCGGGGCACGCAAGGCATTTTCCCGCTCTTTGGAACTCGACCCCGAACACATGCCCGCGCTGGACAACCTGGCGGAACTCGACGTGCTGGAAAAAAAGGTGCCACTGGCACGCCAGCGTTACCAGGCCGCGCTGGCCCGCAGCCGCGACACCCTGCCGCTGCTGATGGCCCTGGCCAGGCTCGAAGCCAGGCAAGGCAATGTGCCGGCGGCGGCCAGTTGGCTGGAGCGGGCCATCGCCGCGGCGCCGGACGGCGCTGCCCCGGTGCAGGCTCTGGCAGCGCTCTACTTGCGCAGCGGGCAAGCAGGCAAGGCACTGCAGCAGGCGCAGCGCCTGCAGGCACTGCGCCCCAATGAGCCTGCCAGCCTCGATGTGCTGGCCCAGGCCGCATCAGCCGCCGGCCAGCATGCGCAAGCGCTCGATAGCCTGCAGAAGCTGGCGCTGCTGCGTCCACTCGAAGCCGACGTGCAATTGCGCATTGCCCGCACGGCGCTCGCCCTGAGCCGGAAGCCTCTTGCATTGCAGGCTGCGCGCAAAGCCGTTGCGCTCAACCCGGCGCGGGAAGATGTCCTTGTACTTGCCAGCATGCTGCTGCTCGATAGCCGCGCGTTTGACGAGGCGCGCAAGCTGGCGCGCTCGGCGCAGCAACGCCAGCCCGGCGCCGCCATTGGCTTCAAGCTCGAAGGCGACACCCTGCTTGAAGAGGGCAAGGCAGCCGATGCCGTGGCGCCGTATGAACGTGCTTTCGGCCTGCAACGCAGCGGTCCGGTACTGATCGCCTTGCATCGCGCCCTGCATGCCGCCGGCAAAGCGGACGCGGCCGAACAACGCATGCGCGACTGGCTCGGCCAGCATCCGGGCGACCAGCCCACCAGACTATATTTCGCGAGCCATCTGCTGCAGCAGGCGAGATTCGGCGCCGCGCAGCGCGAGTACGAGTTCATCCTGCAGCACGACCCCGACAATGTGCTGGCCTTGAACGACCTGGCCTGGGCCCTGCTGCAGAGCAAAGAGGGCGATGCAATGCGGCCGGCCGAACGCGCCTACCAGCTGGCGCCAGGAAATCCCGCCGTGGCCGACACCCTGGCCTGGATCCTGGCGGAAAACGGCAAGCCGGCGCGTGCCCTGCCATTGTTGAAGAAGGCGCTGGAAACTGCACCGACAGCAAGCGACATCCGCCTGCATTATGCGCACGCACTATTTCGCAGCGGCGACAAGCGTGCCGCGCGCAGCCAGTGCGAGCAGCTGTTGGCGGTCCAGGGCTTTGCGCACCGTGCCGAAGTCGAAGGATTGCTGGCCAAGCTGTAAGGCGTCGGCGGGCTTTACGGGTCGCGCGCTCGGCCCCTGCATTGCTGCTGGCGCACTCCTTGCAACATGGCTCATATCCATCACTAGGAGCACACCATGTTCAAGAGCGTAGTTTGCAAAGGCGGCGCCTGGCTTTCAGCCATGGTGCTCGCCGCTCCGGCCGCTGCGAGCCCACTCGCCCCATTCGTGCTGCACGCGCCAGGCGCCGTCGAGCTCAAATTCAGCGGCTACCTGGCTCGCAGCGCGGATAGCGGCAGCGCCGCGGGCATGCGCGAAGCCAGCTTCGGCGCCGGCTATATGACCAGCATCCACGAACTGGGCAACCCGGCCAGCCAGCTATGGCGCAGCGGCCAGGATAACCAGAGCATTTCCTTCATGATGTACGGTGCGGCCGATGCTGCGGTCTTGCCGCTGGCGGGATCGTCGGCCCACCAGGTGTTCGGCAGCGGGTGCACGCATCTCTCGTTTGGCTGCGACGGCAAGATCCACCTCGATTTCTACCTTGACAAGCTGAGCGGCGGAACCAATCCGGGCTTCGGCATCGGCGGCATCAGGGCATCGCAACGCCAGGGTTTCAGCCAGCTTGGCGGCATCACCGATGGCGCACTGTTGATGCGCTGGGAATTCGTCCCCGGCCTGGCGGCCGCAGCACCGGGCGCCACGCCGGTCACCCTGTACCAGCAGCTGAGCGGACTCGCGTCGCCCGCTTCCGGTTTTGGGAGCTACCTGGCACGCTGCACAGGGGGGCCGGCCTGCAGCTATTTCAGCAACGGCATGCAACAGGCGGGAGCCGACTTCTATGGCACCAATACGACAACCAGCATCCTGGCCCTGACCGCGATCGGCCAGAATGGCTGGAGCGCCCGCCTGTCCGACCCGGTGATCGCGCAGGTAACCCTGGACCAGCCCGCTAGCAGCGCGCTGCTGCCGCTCGGCGCCGCCATGCTGGCCTGGATGCGCCGGCGCCGTCAGCGGGGCTGGTAGCGGCCGGGGGCGATGATGTGCTGCGGGTCAAGTGCATCCTTGATGCGCGCCACCGTGCCCCAGTAGGTGTCATGACCGCTGTCCAGGGCCTTCATTGATTGCGGCCCCACACGGTAAGGAATATATCCGGCGCCCTTGAGCCGCTCGAATGCGGCCTGGTAGCATAATCGGGCGCGCGCGGTTTCCACCGCATCCTCCTGGTCGAAGCAGATGGTCAGCACGCCGCCCAATGCGCGCTCATTGACCATGCTGAAGGTTTCGAACAGGTCGAAGCCATGCGTGGCGAACAGCGGCTCGACCAGCGAGTGCACGTGCAGCAGGTCGCGGCCACGCAGCGGCAGCACCGGGGCCAGCCACATCATTCCACAGCCGTCGCGCGCCGGGTTGGCGCCGCGCGGGAACTCCGGCGGCAAGCCGCCCCGGCGTCGCCAGTAGGCCCCGGCCAGGAAGCGGCCATCCGGGATGCCGCGATTCATGTTCAGCAGGGACTGGCCCAGGTTCACTTGTGCCGAGATCCTGGTGCCGAGCTTGCCCTGCCCCAGCCAGCGGCCCGCGAGGCGGCCCAAGGCCAGCATCTTCTCGTCGATAAAACGCAGCGTGGCCAGCCTTCCAATGGCTGCCCGCAGCGTGCGGCGCGCATCGGCGACCTGGGCGGGCCGGCCGTACAGCGCTGCTGACACGGTCCAGGCGCCAATGCCGGCCTGGCGGCAGAACTCGGCGCGCAACTGCGGCGGCAAAGGCGGCCCCTGCGGCAGCTGCGCAGCCGGGAACACCATGCCGCCCGACAGCACGCGCAAATCGTTACCGATGTGAACCACACTGGATAAGGTGCCATCCATGCGCAGCGGGCGCAGCGCATCGACCACGGCAGCAATCGCGCCGAATCCGGCGACGCTCGCAACCATGTGGCTGACCACTTCGGTTTGCGGCATCAGCCATAGGCCGAGGCTGGTAACAATGCCGAAGTTCGATTGGGTGAACAGGCCATCGAGCCAGGGCCCGACGCCGTAGGGATAGAGATAGGCCGCGCTGGCGTGCGCAAAATGCGCGAAGCCGGTCTCCAGCGTGTCGCCGCTCGCCAGCACGATGCGCATACCGGCCACGTGCAACATGCGGTTGCCGTAGGGCGTGTGGCCGAAGCCGCGTTCCAGGATGTTGCCGACCAGGCTGGTATCCGGCCCGGCGCCGGTGCAGTCCATCCACAGCGGCAATTGCTGCTCGGCCAGGTGGCCGGCCAGCTGTGCCTGCGTGACGCCGGGCTCGATGACGGCATAGGCCAGCTCGCGGTCCGTTTCAAGGATGCGGTTCATCCCGCCCAGGTCCAGGATCACCTGCCCTGCGCCACTCGGATTGGCGTCGCCATATCCCCAGTTGCGGCCGGTACTCAGCGGATAAAGCGGAATGTCAAATTCACCGGCACTGCGCACGATGGCCACCACTTCCCCATGCGACAGCGGACGCAGCACGGCTAGCGGCGCCACGGGACTGGCCGCGGTGCTGGCCATATACGGGGCCAGGTCGGTGGACGAGGTGAGCACGCGGGCAGGCCCAAGCAGCAAACGCCAGGCGCGCAGTGCGGGGTCAAGGTTTGCCATCTCAGTCCCTCCCTTCGCGCAGGCGCACCGTGATACCGGTCTCATCTTGCGGTGAAAAGAAGTAGGGGTAGAAGGAGCGCTCATTGGGCGCCGTTTCCATACGGCCGCCATACAGCCGGATCTGCTCGGCCATATGGCCCAGGTCAAGCCGCAACAGCACGGCAGGCGCGCCGACACGGCTGCAGTGCCGTTCCGGCGCCGCGTCGCGAAAGCCCAGCATGCGTTTGTAGAAGCGTACATGACGCGGATTGACTTCGATCACATAATCGGTGCATCCATGCAGGTTGTGGGCGTAGACATAGGAAATATGGATCAGCGCCGCGAATATCCGCATATTGACGTTGCGGTCAATCGCCAGCCGCGCCGGCTCGCACAGGCGCCGTCCCTGGGCCCGCAGGGCCGCCAGGATGTCGCCAAAATTTTCATCGGCCGGCAGGCCAATGCCGGGGTCATCCAGGCACAGCGACATGGTGCCGACAGTTTCGCCCTGGCTGTCGGCCGCCAGCGTGATACGGTTCGGTTCGTGCGGCGCATTCGCTTCCACCTCGTAGCCGCGCCAGCCATACATCTTTTGCAGCAGCACACTGGCCGCTTCGCGTTTGCCGGCCGAATTCGCCAGCCGGATGTGGAACAGTTGCTGGTCGATGGCGTGCAGTGGCTCCTCGCCGCCGGCGCCTTCGTCAATCAACAGGGAAACAATGGTGTCGTCGTCCACGGTGCGTCCTCCTATCGGAATACGGCTTGGATGCTCGGCCTGGCGCAAGGTTCCGCACGCGTCGGATTTCTTTTCATGGCCAGCGCCCAGCGGGGCGGCGGCGCATGGCACGGATGCTGCTGGTACGACCATGCCGGCAAACCCGCCGCAATCCAACCGGGAGATCCACGCTATGACTACCTTCCGCACTTCCTTACTGGCCACTGCCGCCCTGATGGCGGGCATCGCCAGTGCACCGGTCCAGGCATCGACCTTCGCCTCGGCCATCCTCGACATCAACAATTTCCGCTTGCTCCACGCCAACGGCACCGCCTACAGCACGGCCGACTTCACGATCCTGCAGGGCACCAACGACGCCCATGCAACGGCGTCCCTGAACGGCGTCTTTGCCAACGGGACGTCTTCGATTCCCATCCTGACCGGTACGCCAAACGTGGCCCATCAGTGCGTCGGCGGGACGTGCGGCGGACTGGCCAATAACGATTTCACCCCGTTTGCCAGCCCGCCACCGGTGCCGGGCACCTTCGGCTATGCCGACCAGGACTTGACCGGGGCCTCGATTACGATCGGCGCCGCGCCAGCCGGGGCGCACGCGCGGACGCGTGCCGATGCCTCGACCGCCTTGAATGCCATTGCCTCGGGCAACTCGGACGTGGGGACTTCCACCACTTTCCAGTTCACCCTGGGTGCGGCCGACACCATGACCGTGTCGTTTGACGCATCGGCATTTACCCAGGCCTACGTCTCGCCCGGATCGGGGCCCGATGCCAACGCCAATGCGCGCCTGTCCTGGTCCATCAATATCGTCGACCTGACTACCCAGGGCAGGATCTTCGACTTCGCGCCGGACCAGTTGAACGCGTTCAGCGTGCGCAGCCGCACTGATGGCAGTCCCGGCATCCTGACTTACACCTTCGCCACCCCGCTCGGCTCGCCGCTCACCAAGACTTCGGGCTTGCTGAGCGCCGGTACCAGCTACCAGATCACGATCCAGCACAACACCCTGGCCAACGCCTTGCAGCAGGAATTGCCCGAGCCCGATTCAATGGCCGTGCTGGCCGCAGGCATGCTGGCCATGTCGCTGGCGCTGCGCCGCCGCAAATCCTGAGCACTTCTTGACAGGCCTCAAAGTTCGGGCGGGTTCGCCAGCCAGGCTGCAATCCCCGCCCATATAATCCAGAGCACCGAGGCGTATCACCAGGGAGCGCAGCATGGAGCAACTCTTCAGCCAATTGCTGTCAAGCCTGCAAGGCATCTGGCAGCATCGCTGGGCCGGATTCGGTATCACCTGGCTGTTTGTGATGGCAGGCTGGGCCAAGGTCTATTCCCTCCCCGACGAATACCAGAGCACGGCACGGGTGTTCGTCGACACGCAAAGTGTCCTGAAGCCACTGATGGTGGGGATGACCAGCATGCCCAACGTTGAACAGCAGGTTGCCATCATGGGCAGGACCTTGCTCAGCCGCCCGAATATCGAGCGCGTGCTGCGCATGGTCGACCTTGATGTGCGCACCGTGTCGGCGCGCGATCACGATGCGATGGTCGAAGAAATGTTGAAGCGCATCCATATCAATGGCACCGGCACCTACGATATCTACACCATCAGTTACACGCATTCGGACCGGCGCCAGGTGCGCGATGTGGTGCAGGCATTGCTGTCGATCTTCCTCGAGGGCAGCTTCAAGGGAAAAAGGGGCGACTCGGAAAAGGCGGTTCAGTTCATCGACGAACAGATCAAGAGCTATGAAGAGCGCCTGCTGACGGCGGAAAACTCAGTCAAGGAGTTCCGCTTGAAACACAATTACCTGCTGCCCCGCGAAGGCCAGGATTATGGTGGCAAGCTGTTGGCGGCCAGTGAATCCCTGGCAAGTGCCCAGCTCGAACTGGCGGAAGCAGAACAGGCACGCAAAGCGATTGAAGCGCAGTTTGGTGGCGACGAACCCCTGCTTGCCGCCGTCGGCACGCCGGCCGAAGTGTCCGAGCTCGATGCCAGGATCAGCGCCTTGAACAAGAACCTGGACGCCTTGCGCCTGCAGTACACCGACCTGCACCCCGATGTTGTCGCCGCATTGCGCCTGGTCGCCCAGCTCGAAGAAAAGCGCCAGCAGGAACGCCAGAAACAGGCGGATCCTGGCGATACGGCGCGCCAGTACAACCCTTTGTTCCAGCAAATGAAAGTCGCGCTGGCTGAATCAGAGGCACGGGTCGCGGCCTTGCGGGCCCGCGTCGATGCCATGCAAAAGCGCCAGGCGCATCTGCAGGAGCAGCGCAACGCTGTCCCCGAACTCGAGTCCCAGCTTGGGCAGCTGACCCGCGACTACCAGGTCAATAAGGAGAACTATGAAAAATTTATTGCGCGTCGCGAAGCGGCCAAGCTGTCGGGCGAGTTGACAACCACTACCGAGATGATGAGTTTCAAAATCATCGATCCGCCGACCATGCCGCAACGGCCGATAGGTCCCAACCGGGCACTGTATTACAGCGCCGTGCTGGCCGCCGGCCTGCTCGGCGGCACAGCCGCGGCGCTTGGGCTGGCGGAATTGCGACCTACTTTCCTGAGTCCGGCCGAACTGCGCGCTGCAACCGGCATGCGGGTGCTGGGCACGATCGGCATGAACTGGACCGACGACGAAAAGCGCAGGCACGGGCGCGACCGCCTTGGTTTTGGCGCCGGCAGCGCTTGCCTTCTATTAAGCTATTGCTGCGTGATGGCATTCACCCTGCTCTACCAGTGATTGGAGGTCCCATGCAACTACCGCCCAGTTTGTTGGAAGTCGTACCGCCGGCCGAGCTAGGCTATGCTGACATCAACCTGGTGCGCATGCGCCAAAAGGGCATGATCACGCACGAGAGTGGCCGCACTTCAGTTGCAGAGGACTTTCGCATCGTCAAGCGCCACTTGCTCAATGATGCGCGCTCGAGCGGCGCCAATGCCATCCCGCATGGCAACCTGATCGTCGTCACAAGCGCCCTGCCAGGGGAAGGAAAGACTTATTGCGCCGTCAACCTGGCAATGAGCATTTCGATGGAGAAGGACTCGCGCGCACTGCTGGTGGACGCTGACGTGGCACGGCCATCGGTACTCAAGGTGCTGGGCCTGGAGGCCGAAAGCGGCCTGATGAATGTGCTGCTCGATGGCAGCGTGGAATTGTCCGACGTTATCTTGCGCACCAATGTTCCCTCCCTTACTTTGTTGCCGTCCGGCCCCGCAAGCCGCCATGCAACCGAGCTGCTTGCCAGCCGCAACATGAGCCGGCTACTGGAGGAACTGGCCAGCCGCTATCCGGACCGCATCATCATTTTCGACTCGCCACCATTGCTGCTGACCACCGAAGCAAGTGTACTGGTTTCGCAAATGGGACAGGTTGTCATGGTGGTCGAGGCCGAGACCACGTCGCAGTCCGCGGTGCAGGCAGCGCTGCAGCGCATCGAACACTGCCGGCATGTAAACCTGGTCTACAACAAATCGCGCGCCTTTCCCGGTGCCCAATACTACGGATACTACGCATGATCGATGCCGCGGCCATCGGGGTGCTGCTGTTGTGCGCCTATATCCTGCACAAGGTGCGGAATATGCACCTGCTGGTGCATGCCTTGCGGGATGATTCGCGGCAGGAACATGCGTCGCTCTTCCGGCAGCTTGAAGCCTTGCAAGGCCTGTATATCAGCCTCGGATTGCAGCGCGCACTGCCTTTGACACGGGGCTGGGCTGCATCGCCCGACTTCCTGCAGGAGCTGGCGGCCTATGCGCTTGATGAAAAGCCCTTGTGCGTGGTGGAATGCAGCAGCGGCACCTCGACACTGGTGCTGGCGCGCTGCATGCAGATCAACGGCGCCGGGAAAGTGTACAGCCTGGAGCACGATCCCGCCTATGCCAGGCGCACCCGGCGCCTGCTGGAGCTGCACGGCCTGGCAGACTGGGCAACGGTCATCGACGCCCCGCTGCTGACCCAGACCTTCGGCGACCGGCAGCAGCCCTGGTACGACTGCAGCGGGCTTGCGACCGGACAGGCAATCGAGATGGTCGTGATCGATGGGCCGCCCCAGGCGACCAGCGAGGCCGCGCGCTATCCTGCCGGCCCCCTCCTTTTCCCGCGCCTGGCGCCTGGCGCAGCAATCTTTCTGGACGACGCAATGCGCCCCGGCGAACGCACGGCCCTGCAGCGCTGGGCAGCTGAATTCCCGGAACTTGAGATCAGTTCGCTGCCGTGTGAAAAAGGCGCCGCGATGCTGCGCTACAAGCCTAAAACCTGAATTCAGGCCGTATCCGCCGGCACCAGTTCGCGGTAGCAGGCTGCGACCTGGGAGGCGACACGCTGCCAGGTGAATTGCTCCACCATCGACTGCACGCTGGTGCGTAGCGGTGGCCGGGCAGCCAGGCTGACAATCGCCTCCCGTTGGCCGGCCTGGTCGTTCCATGCGACCTTGCGCAGCATGCCATCCGAGCCGTCAATCTGCAGCGCACTGTCCTGTGTCATGACCACCGGCGTGCCCGCCGCCAGTGCCTCGAGCACCGACAAGGGGAAGATCTCACCCTGGCTGGGCAAGGCCACCACCGAGGCGGCAGCATAGGCACTGGCCAGCAAGGGATCCTCATGGTCCAGTGCGCCAAGCCAGCGCGACCAGGGCGACTTCAGCACGCTTTGCAGGTAGTCGTGCTCCTCGCGGGCGACCGGGCCGATCATCACCAGTGGCAGCTCGCTGCCTGCCAGCGCCTGGGACAGGCCAAGCTGGTTCTTATATGACGAGACCGTGCCCACGGTCAGCACGAAGGGGCCGACAATACCGGTGCGATGGCGGAACAGCTCGCCTTTTGCGGTAAAGAACTGGCGGCTGATGCCATTGGGGAAGACACGGATTTTCGAGCGATCGGTCAGGAATCCGCTCACGATCGCCTCCCGTTCGGCTTCGCCCAACGCGATCACCAGGTCCGCCAGTTGCAGCGCGCGCTTGGTCTGGGCGTAGCTTGTCTGCAGGTTATAGGAGCAGATGCGCCCTGCCAGCCGGTCCGCCACCCGCGCGCGAAGGCCTGCATTGCGGCTCCAGGTGGGCGAGACCAGGGGCGAAAGCACCACCGGAAGACCCAGTTCGACCGCGGATTCGACTACGCGGAAATTGCCGTTAAATGCAGAGAAAACATGGATCAAATCGAAGTCGGTCAACCTCTGGCGCGCCGGGTCGACCAGTTCCGCCGACATCGAGGCCTCAAGGTGGTTCAGCGCCGCGACGGTCTCGCGCACCTGGACCTGCAGCCCGCCTTCACGCTGGAACAACATGGGATAAGACAGGATTCCGATGCGCATGACCCCTCCCCTCATGGTTGCCAGCCGGTGCGACGCAGGAAGCCGGCCAAAGGATGCTGCTGGAGCCAGATTGCCAGTCCCCATCCAAGCGCTCCCGCGCCGCCGCCGGCGAGCAAATGCAGCACTCCAGGCGCCTCGTTGCGGGCCGCTGCCAGCACCAGCATGGCCGGGGCGAGCGCAGCACCCGTAGCCAGGGCGCTCTTGCGCAATGCCCGCAGCAAGACAGCGGGCTCCAGTCCGTATAGCTTGCGCAGGCATCGCAACACCAGCCAGCTGCGTAACAGGAGGCTGAGGGCAACCGCCGCCGCCAGCCATTCCAGCCCCGCCAGTCCAGCGGGAACGAGTATCGCCAAGCGCCCCGCTACCGCGATGGCGTCGATCCTCGCTTGCTCTCCGATATGACCGGTGGCCAGCAACAGATAGCGCGCCATATTGAACATGCTATACAGCGCAGCGGCGCCACACATGATCCGTATCAAAGGTACGCAGCCTTGCCACTGCTGGCCGTACAACAGCGACACGAGTGGCCCTGCGAACAGGCCGGCAAACAGGAAGAAGGGCCAGGACAAGGCAGTGATGCACGCAGCCGCCGCGATGTATGCCTGCAACGGATCACCGCCTTCGCGTGCCTGCTTCGCGAAAAGCGGGAAGACCACGGGTGAGACCGCACTGGTGACGGCCTGGTTGAACAGCGAAAGCACCGATTGCGCCTTGCCGAGCAAGGCCACCTCCTGCACCCCGAGCAGTTTGCCGGCGACGAGGTCGGGCGCCACGACGCCGACCTCGTCGATTGCGTTCGACGTCACGGCAAGCCCGCCGGGCCGGACCAGAGCGCAGATGCCATGCAAACCGGGACGCCATGCCATACCGGCAGGCTGCTGGAAGAGCCCCGCCAGAAAGCCTGCCAGCGTCGCCGCAAAACTGCCCCACGCCAGGGCGCAGGGTCCTGATCCGTTGCTGGCCAACGCGATGGTAGCTACAAACTGCGTCGCGTTGTAGCTCGCAGACACCCTTAACAGCGCGCCCGCGCGCATCTCACGGCGCAGCAGTGCCGTTACCTGGGATGAAAACGGCACCAGGACGAAGTTGAGGGCCAGGATGTGCAGCACTTGCGCCAGTTGCGGTTGCCGATAGAAGTGCGCAAGTGCGTCGGCCGAGCCGGCCACCAGCAGGGCGAGGCCCCATCCCATGGCAATCGATATGGTCAGCAAGGCGCGCTGTTCTGCTCTCGACAGATCACGCCGTGCAACCAGTAACTGACCGGTCCCCAGGTCGCGGAACACCTGGGCCAGCCCGGTCAGCACCGCTGCGATTGAATAGACGCCGATCTCCGAAGGGGACAGGAGCCGCGCGAGAATGATGGAAGATGCCAGGGCCAATGCGGCCTGCAGGTACTTTTCGGCAAAGCCGAAGGCAAAGTTGCGCGCCATGCCGCGCATTTCACGTCAGCCCGTCATAGAAGGCCTCCACTTGCGCGCTGATGACCGGGACCGCATACCGCGCCTCTGCTTCCGCCCTGCCCTGGCGCCCCATCTCGGCGCGGCGTTCAGGATCGTCCAGCAATGCGCCGATCGTCAGGACCGCATTGTCGATGTCGCCCGGAGCGAGCAGCAAGCCGCCTGCGCTGCCCTCGAGGATATCTGCGCTGCCGGGCACCCGTGTAGCCAGGACCGGCACGCCGCACGCCATTGCCTCGATCGTCGCAATGCCGAAACCTTCGCGCAGGCTGACCAGCAAATGGAGGTCCATGGCGGGGATGATGGATTCAACCTTGGCCTGGAAGCCGGTAAAGATGACGCGCCGCGTCAGGCGCTGGCGGCGCACCGTCTCGCGCAGCGTCGACTCCAGCGGGCCGGTCCCGACCAGCATGAGCTTCAAGCGCGGCCGCGTCTGGGCCAGGCTGGCAAAGATCGCCAGCAGCTCCTCCGGGCGTTTCTGCCCCGACAGGCGGCCGACGCTGCCGATCACCTCGTCATTGTCGGCAATGCCCCACTGGCGCCGTGCAGCGGCGCGCCGCCGCGGCGAGGCCTGGAAGCGCCGCATATCGACGCAGTTCGGTATCACCGCCAGCCGCGCGCCAGCGGGCAGCCACTGGCGATACAGCGCCAGGAAGTGATTCATCGCAGAATCCGATACTGCGTACACGCCTCGTACTCCCGACATGGCACGCTGCAGCTGGCCACGCTGCCATTCATTGAACTCGGTATGCGGGAACGCGTTGTGGACGCTGATCACGGCCGGTACGCCGCAATGCTGCGCAAGCCATAAAGCGCTGGCGCCATAAGTCGTCCAGCAGAATGCCACATGTACCAGGTCGGGGCGCAGCTTGCGCAATGCCGGCGCGCTGAAGGCCATCGCGCGCAAGCGGTTGAGGTGGCGCCAGGGCCATTCTTCCAGCATCGGCGGCACCTTCAGATCGGCTATTTCGACGCATTCATCCTGCGCCGACTGGCGCCAGCGCTCATCGCCGACAAAGCGCGGCGGCGCCAACACGCACTCATAGCCGACACCCTTGAGGAAGCGGGCTTCGTCGAGCATGCGCAGCTCCATGCCGCCCAACTCGCCCGAAAAGCTGGTCAGCACGATGCGGCGGCTGGCCGGGCGTTTGATGGCCGCTGCCGCTTCTGCAATGTAGCCGCCAAGGTAGGCCAGTTCCCAGCGCCGCTGGAAGATCCGTTCCGGCTGGCGCAGCAGCATGGCTGTAGCCAGGCCGCCCAGTTCTTCCATGTACTTGCGCAGCATCCAGCGCGGTGCGCCAAACAGCTCGGGAAACTGGCCCGCCTTGGTCAGCCGGCAGGCACCGCGGCCATAGCGCCGGGCGCGCGCCATGACCCAGTCGGGCGTCAGCTGCACCGGGCGTATATGGTGCGCAACACGCGCCGCAGGGCAGAACCAGGACTGGAATCCGGCGCCCTCCAGCAGGCGGGTAAAACTGACTTCGCCTCCCATCGCATATTCGCCTGCGGCCGGCCCGATCGACTCGTCGAAGCGGTAGCCGTGGCGGAAGACCTCGCCGCGCACCGCCATATTGGCGCCCCACACAAGCCCCGGATAGACAGGGCCTTCCGGCAGCTTGGGGTCGGTCAGGCCATACGTCAGGCCGCAGGGAACCAGCCGCAGCAGCCATTCCGGCGGCATCTCGCTCCAATCGGGCACGATGCTGCCACCGAAAATCGCGAAACCCTGCCGTTCGTTTGCTGCGTCGGCGTAGCGCACCAGCCAGTCGCGCTCAGGCGTGGCGTCGTCGTCGGTGAAGACAAACAGGCGCGTCTCGGGCCCTTTCATCGCCACCGCCAGGCCACGGTTCAACGCCGCGTTCTTGCCACGCCGCGGTTCGTAGGCATAGTGCAGCGGCAGGCGGCTGGCGTAGGACATCAGCAATTCGCGCGTGCCATCGTCGCTGCCATTATCCACGACCAGCAGGCGCCAGCCCTCCTCCGGGCTATGCAACTGCGTGTAGGCATCGAGCACTTTAGGTAAAGTACGCACCCCATTGAACGTAGCCATCAGCACAGTGAGCATGATGATCCCTCCCCGGAAATGCCAGTCTATGCAAGGCGACGGAGAACGCGCTTGCGTTAGCTCAAAGAGCTCGCGCAAAGCTTTGCTGTAATGACTGCATGGCCACCCACCTTTTGCACACTATCTCGGAACTCGGCCCCGGCAATACGGCCTGGTACGCCCTTGCGCGGGCATTGCGCCTCCTTGGGCTGCAGCTGTGGCGCTACCATTTCGTTGCGCAGCGCGTGGCGCCGGCAGCCATGCGCTCCGCTCCCGGCAAGATCGTTATATCGTCTGTTGCAAGCCTGGCCGAATTGCCGCCGGACTATCCGAGGCCGCGCGAAGTGGTTGCGGCGCGCCTGCGCCAGGGCGGCTGCAGCATCGCGGCCTGGAAAGGCAGGGAACTCGCCGCAACCTTGTGGTACCAGTTCGGCGCCTATGAGGAAGATGAGGTGCGCGCGCGCTACTTCCTGCCTGCGCCGGATTCTTGCTGGGACTACGACGTCTTCGTGCAGCCGCATATGCGCCTGGGCATGACCTTTTGCCGAATCTGGGATGAGGCGCACCGGCGCATGCGCGCGCGCGGAGTGCAATGGACCTGCAGCCGGATTTCCGCCTTCAATCCCGGCTCGCTGCGGGCGCACCGGCGTATCGGCACTGTCCACCTTGGCAGTGCAACCTTCATCGCCCTGGGGCGCTGGCAGCTGATGTTTGCAGGCCGGCGGCCATTCATCCACCTCTCCGCCGGCCCCGGCTCGCGGCCGCAACTTGTTTTCGACACCCGCGCGCTCGAACCTGGAGGACACCCATGCCAGCCTACCTGATGCTGCTCGCAGCGCTCGCAGCAGACTGTCCTCCTTTCAGCAAAGGCAGCACCGGCGGCGACTACTACAACGGCGAAGATGCCAAAGGGCTGGCCGTGGTGGAAGCCTTCCATTTCGGCCCGCAGGTGGAGGCGCTGCTGCGCGGGATGTCAGGCACCTTGGGCGGCGATATCGCCTACACGCTGGAGCACTTCCCCAACCATCCCCGCGCCCTGGCCGCGATGGCCCGGCTGGGATTGCGCGCAAAGAAAGTCCAGGTGCCCGGTGCACACCATACAGTGGAGTGCTATTTCACGCGCGCCATCGCATTCGTTCCCAGCGACGGCGCCGCCCGGGCCTTGTTTGGGGCCTACCTGCTGTCGCTGAAGCGCGATGCCGATGCCATAGGGCAGTTGCGGGCCGCGCTGGACATCCAACCCGGCGACGCTGCGGCCTGGTATAACCTGGGATTGGCCCACGTGCGCCGGAAAGATTGGCCGGCGGCGCTGGACGCCGCGCACAAAGCCTATGGACTCGGATTCCCGCTGCCCGGACTGCGGCAGCAATTGAAGGCAGCGCGCGAATGGCGCGAACCCGACTCACTTGATGCCGTGGTGGCTCATTAAGTCGTACAAGGTGGGGCGGCTGACACCGAGCAATTCGGAAGCACGCGCAATATTTCCTCCCGTTCTTGCCAGCGCCTTGACCATCACCCGGTACTCGGCCGCATTGCGCGCATCGCGCAGGTCGATGTTCTCGGCCTGGGGCGCACCGGCAGGCAAACCCAGGTCCTCCAGCGAGATATGCGGCCCTTCGCTCATGATTACGGCACGCTTGATACAATTTTCGATCTCGCGCACATTGCCGGGCCAGCCGTAAGCTTCAATGGCGGCCAGCGCATCCGGATGGAATGGCCATGCTGGGCACCCTTCCGACTGCAGGAAACGATGCCGGAAGTGCTGCGCCAGCAAGACCGCATCGCCGATCCGTTCGCGCAGCGGCGGCACCACCAGTACGATTTCAGTCAGCCGGTAAAAGAGGTCTTCGCGGAAGCGCCCCTCGTCCACCATCACCTTCAGGTTGCGGTGCGTAGCACAGACGATGCGCACGTCAACCGCGATCTCGCTGCGCCCGCCGAGGCGCTCGATCACGCGCTCCTGAAGGAAGCGCAGCATCTTCGCCTGCAGCGGCAAGGCCATGTCGCCGATTTCATCAAGGAAAAAAGTGCCCCCTGCTGCCAGTTCGATCTTGCCCAGCGTTTGGCGCTCCGCGCCGGTGAAAGCGCCCTTCTCGTACCCAAACAGCTCGCTCTCCAGCAGGTGCTCGGGTATCGCAGCACAATTGATGGCCACCATGCGCCGGTCGTGCCGGGTGCTAAGTTGATGCAGGCCGCGCGCCAGGACTTCCTTGCCGCAGCCGGAGGCTCCCATCAGCATCACGGTTGCGGAACTGGGGGCGACTTTTTCTATGCTCCGGCACACGCGCAGCATGCCGGGATCGCGTGTCACCAGCCCCGCCAGGGGCGAATCGGCCTCGGTTTGCAGCATGCGCCGGTTTTCCTGCTGGACCGAGTGCAGGAAGAAGGCACGCTCCGCCATCAGGCACAGCATGGCGCCGTCCAAGGGCTTCTGGTGGAAATCATAGGCGCCGAGCGCCATTGCCTTCAGCACGTTTTCGCGGTCCTGGTTGCCGGACAGGACGATTACCTTGGTGTCGGCAGCAATGGCCAGCATCTGCTGCAGCAAAAGCAAACCTTCGCTTGCACTGTCCGGCTCCGGCGGCAGGCCCAGGTCCATCGTCACCACTGCCGGCTGGTGCCGGCGCAATTGACCCAGGGCGGCATCGCGGTTGCCCGCAAAGACCACCTCATACGCGTCCAGAGCCCAGCGCAACTGCTTCTGCAGGCCCAGGTCATCCTCCACCACGAGCAGCTTTTTCTTGGTCATGAGCCCATGATGCAGCATGCCGCCAGTGGGGCTTTTGAGGCAGCGCAACGGCAAATAGTTTATATTGTTGCTTATTACGCTAAAAATAAGCCCGAAACACCATGAAATTCGATGTCGTGATTGTTGGCAGCGGCCTGGCCGGCCTCTCTGTTGCACTCCACCTGGCGGAAAGCCGCAAAGTCGCCATCATCTCCAAACGCGCCCTGCTCGATGGCGCCAGCAACTGGGCCCAGGGCGGTATCGCCGCCGTGCTCGATTCAGGCGACAGCCATGAGCAGCACATCGCCGACACGCTGGTGGCCGGCGGCGGATTGTGCGACGAGGGCGCCACCCGCTTCATCGTCGAACACGGGCGCGAAGCCATCGAATGGCTGATTGGCCTCGGTGTACCGTTCACCCGCGACGAGAATGCGGAACTGGGCTTCCACCTGACGCGCGAAGGCGGCCATAGCCAGCGCCGCATCATCCATGCTGCCGATGCCACCGGCCATGCCGTGCAGGTCACGCTGGAAGAAAAGGTGCGCGCCCATCCGAATATCAGCCTGTTCGAGCAGCATTGCGCGATCGACCTGATCACCACCGACAAGCTGGGACCGCGCCCTGCCAACGGGCAGCCGCGCTGCCACGGGCTGTACGTGCAGGACGTCACCACCGGCCAGGTGCACACCGTCACCGCCGAGCATACCGTGATGGCAACCGGTGGCGCCGGCAAGGTTTACCTGTACACCACCAACCCCGACACGGCCAGCGGCGACGGCATCGCCATGGCGTGGCGCGCCGGGTGCCGCGTGTCGAACATGGAATTCATCCAGTTCCACCCGACCTGCCTGTACCACCCTTACGCAAAGTCCTTCCTGATCACGGAAGCAATTCGCGGCGAAGGCGGCCTGTTGAAACTGCCGCCGGAAGCCGGCGCCGCCGCCGGCCAGCGCTTCATGCTGGCTCACGACGAACGCGCCGAACTGGCGCCGCGCGACGTGGTGGCGCGTGCCATCGACTTCGAAATCAAGAAGCGCGGCCTGGATTATGTGCACCTGGACATCAGCCATAAGCCGGCCGAGTTCCTGATCGAACACTTCCCGACCATTTACGCACGCTGCCTGGAACTGGGCATCGACATCACCAGGCAGGCGATTCCTATCGTGCCCGCAGCGCATTACACCTGCGGCGGCGTGGTAACCGACCTGTTCGGCCGCACCGACTTGCCGGGCCTGTATGCCGTGGGCGAAACGGCCTGCACCGGCCTGCATGGCGCCAACCGCCTGGCCAGCAATTCCCTGCTCGAATGCGTGGTCATTGGCCGCGCCTGCGCCCAGGACATCCTCGCCCAGGACAAGGAAAGCACGCCCTACCTGCCGGATTGGGATGAGAGCCGCGTTACCGACGCCGATGAAGAAGTGGTGATCGCCCACAATTGGGACGAACTGCGCCGCTTCATGTGGAATTACGTGGGCATCGTCCGCACCACCAAGCGCCTGGAGCGCGCCCAGCACCGCATCGCCCTGCTGAAAGAGGAGATCGACGAGTATTACCGCCATTTCCGCATTACCAGCGACCTGCTGGAGTTGCGCAACCTGGTGGAAGTGGCTTCGCTGATCGTCAACAGCGCCCTGCATCGGCGCGAGAGCCGCGGCCTGCATTTCAGTCGCGACTATCCGGCCACGCTGCCGAAAGCGCTGCCGACCGTACTCACGCCGGAACGCCGCTAAGGCACAGTCACTTCGTGCCGCACGCCGAGGCGCTTCAGCTCTCCGCTATCGACCAGGCGCTGGAATTCCGCATCGAATTCCTTGCGCAGCGCGTCGGACGCGGGGCGTTTCGGGAACGCGAAATAGCCGTCCTGCACCTCGATCACCCGCGGCAGCATGGACAGCTGGCCGGACAGTCCCATCCGCCCCAGCACCGGCTCGGTGTTACGGCGGTTACTGGCAAACATATGCGCATGCTGCGCCGCCAGCATTTTCAGGCCGCTGTCGACGCTGTTCACCACGTCGAGCCGTAATTGCGGCCGCGCCTTGTCGAAGGCCGTCCCATACGACCAGCCGTTAACGATCGCGATGCGCTGCTCCGACAAGGAGGCATAGTCCCCGTCCCAATCCTGCATCGCGCCCCTGCGCACGTAGAACACCATCTGGTCCTGGTAGAACGGCAGTCGTGAAAACGACATGAGCTGCTGGCGCTCGAAAGTCTTGTAGGGGCCGACCAGGATATCGGCCTTGCCCTGCGCGACAAGCGCCTGGGCGCGCGCCCAGGGGTAGAGTTCAAAGATGGCCCGGTGCCCCAGGCGCTGGGCGATGAGGCGCACCACTTCCGGGCCGAAGCCAACAATCTCGCCCTCCTGGCCACGCTCGTACACGCGTTCGAAATGGGTACCGATCACCAGCAGGTCGCGGGCGGCCGCCTGCAGGCAGCAAAGCAAGGCGAAGATAGCAGCAGCGAATTTGCGCATGGGTTCTCCCTGGGTGCCACCCTATGATAGCATTTCCGAATGACAAATCCAGCCACACTGCGCGCTGCCACAACAGCCGATATCCCGGCCATGGAGGCCCTGATCCGGCGCTCAGGAATCGAGCTCAGCAAGGGTTTCTATTCGGACGAACAGGCCGCCGCGGTGACGCGCCATGTATTCGGGGTCGACACGCAGCTGGTGGATGACGGCACGTATTTCCTCATCGTACGCGATGGCGAGCTGCGGGCCTGCGGCGGCTGGAGCAAGCGGGCCACGCTGTTCGGCGGCGACCAGCACAAATCCGGCCCGGACCCCTTGCTGGATCCGGCCACCCAGCCAGCCCGGATCCGGGCATTCTTTGTCGATCCCACGGTGCCGCGCCAGGGGCTGGGCCGCATGCTGATGGAGCATTGCGAACACCAGGCAGCCGCCGCCGGTTTCCATGCCATGGAACTTGCAGCCACCATGCCGGGCGTGCCGCTGTACATTGCCTGCGGTTTTAAGCCGGTGGAAGAGTTCGCGCTTGCGCTGCCCGGCAACGTCTCGGTACCGCTGTTGCGCATGCGCAAGCATATTACTTAATTACTATTGAAACCTTTGCCTTCGGCGGCCAGTTTGAGCAGCAGCGCGGCCGGTTTCCAGGCTTCGCCATGGCGGCCCCTGGCAAATTTCTCAATAGCGCCCACTACGTTAGCCAGCCCCACCGTGTCGGCATAGAACATCGGGCCGCCGCGGTAGAGCGGGAAGCCGTACCCGGTCAGGTAGACCATGTCGATGTCGGAGGCGCGCAAGGCGATCCCCTCTTCCAGGATGAGCGCGCCTTCATTCACCAGGGCATAAACCAGGCGCTCGACAATTTCCTGCTCGCTGACATGGCGGCGTACAACGCCGATATCGGCCGAATGCTTGACGATCATCTGGTTGACTTCCGCGCTTGGGTAAGCCTTACGGTCGCCTTCCTTGTAGTCGTACCAGCCGCCGCTGGTTTTCTGGCCAAAGCGCCCCATCTCGCACAGCAAGTCGGCAGTCTTCGAATACACGACTTCCGGCTTTTCGATATAGCGGCGTTTGCGGATGTACCAGCCGATATCATTGCCGGCCAGGTCGCTCATGCGGAACGGCCCCATCGGGAAGCCAAATTTCTCGATCGCCTTGTCCACCTGCTCCGGCAAAGCGCCCTCTTCCAGCAGGAAACCAGCCTGGCGGAAGTATTGCTCGATCATTCGATTGCCGATAAAGCCATCGCAGACACCGGAAACCACGCCGGTTTTCTTCAGCTTTTTCGACAGCGCCATGGTGGTGGCCAGCACATCCTTGCCGGTCGCCTTGCCACGCACCACTTCCAGCAGCTTCATGACATTGGCCGGGCTGAAGAAATGTGTGCCGACCACGTCTTGCGGACGGCTGGTGAATGCCGCGATCTGGTCCAGGTCCAGCGTGGAAGTATTCGAAGCCAGGATGGCACCCGGTTTCATTACCTCGTCCAGCTGACGGAATACGGTTTCCTTGACGCCCATCTCCTCGAATACTGCTTCGATGACAATATCGGCGTCGGCGATGGCGGCGTAATCCAGGGTGCCGCCGATCAAGGCCACACGCTGGTCGAATTTGTCCTGCGTTAATTTGCCCTTTTTCAGGGTGTTTTCATAATTCTTGCGGATCGTGGCAAGGCCTTTGTCCAGCGCTTCCTGCCGGGTTTCCAGCAGCACAACCGGAATGCCGGCGTTGGCAAAATTCATTGCAATACCGCCCCCCATGGTGCCTGCGCCGATCACGGCGGCCTTGCGGATCTCGCGCACCGGGGTATCGGGCGGCACATCGGGAATCTTGCCCGCGGCGCGCTCTGACACAAAGGCATGGCGCAGTGATTTGCATTCGGTGGTTTGCATCAGGTGCAGGAAGCGTTCGCGCTCGAATTTCAGGCCGGCTTCAAACTCCATGGTGACGGATGCCGCCACGGTTTCCAGGCATTCGATCGGTGCCGGGAATGGGCCGGCCACCGCTTTGACGGTATTGCGGCTGAATTGCAGGAAAGCTTCATGATTGGGATAGTCGACCTTGCGGTCGCGCACTTTCGGCAGCGGACGCTGGCCGGCGACGCTTTCCGCAAAGGCCTTGGCCTCGGCCAGCAGGTCAGCCCCGGCAGGCAGCAGTTTGTCGAACAGTGCGGTACCCGCCAGCTTTTCGGACAGCACCGGCGTGCCGGACACAATCATGTTCAGCGCCATCTCCAGGCCAAGCACGCGCGGCAACCGCTGCGTCCCGCCAGCCCCCGGCAGCAAACCCAGTTTCACTTCCGGCAAGGCGATCTGGGCACCAGGCAACGCTACGCGGTAATGGCAGCCAAGTGCCAATTCCAGGCCACCGCCCATGGCAACGGAATGGATCGCTGCCACCACCGGCTTGCTGCAACCCTCCACCGCGCGGATCAGGCTGTGCAAAGTCGGCTCGGTCAGCGCTTTGGGCGAATTGAATTCCTTGATATCGGCGCCGCCGGAAAACGCTTTGCCCGCACCGGTCAGCACAACGGCTTTTACCGCATCGTCCTCTTGCGCCCGCCGGATGCCTTCGATAGCGGCAGTCCGCGTCGCCAGCCCGAGGCCGTTGACTGGCGGGTTGTTGAACGAAATGACAGCAATGGAACCGTGGACTGCGTAATCTGCGCTCATGGAATGTCTCTTCTTTCTTGGTGTGATGGTGGTGCCGAGCAGCTACTATAACCCAGCAATCGAACGATCGTACGTTTCGAGTCGGGAAATTCGTTCTGAATTATATAAAACATATTGCCCAAGGATATTACCAACACAAACATTCGCATAAATCCGCTTGCCTTCCATTAATCGGCCGAATAATATCTCGCGGGGTAGTTCTCGTTTTTTAATCTATTAAAGACAGGGACTCGCACCATGAAATCAATTCTCTCGCTTTCCTCGGTAATCGCCCTTGCGTTTGCAAGTTATACCGCCTCCAGCAGCGCCGCACCGCCCGAAGCATTTGCCCTTGGCCGCATCCTTGTCGAGCCGCGTGCCGGCCTGGCAATTGACGAAATGTCGAAGCTCATGAAACAGCACGGCGGTAATCAATCCCGCAGGCTCGGGCAAAGCAATATTCACGTGCTGGAAGTCAGCAAGGGCTCCGAACGGGCCATGGTCAGCAGATTGAAGAACAACCCGCATTTCAAATTCGCGGAACTGGACCAGATGGTTCCGGTTGCGGCCACCGCCAATGATCCCTATCTCGGCAGCGAGTGGCATATCAACAAAATTGCAGCGAATACGGCCTGGGATACTTCCCAGGGGGCCGGCGTCACCATCGCGATCCTGGACTCGGGCGTCGATTCGGCCCACGCAGACTTGGCGGGCAATATTGTGGCTGGTTACAACAGCTACGACAACAACACCAATACGGCGGATGTCTGCGGCCATGGCACCAAGGTCGCAGGCTCGGCCGCTGCGGTGACCAATAATGCCCTCGGTGTGGCGGGTGTGGCCGGCAAAGCCAAGATCATGCCGATTCGAATCGCTTTCCTGAGTTCGGGCTCCTGTTATGCCTATTTCTCAACCATGGCGAGCGGCCTGACCTGGGCGGCGGATCATGGCGCCAGGATAGCCAACATCAGTTACGCCAGCGTGCCAGCCAGTTCTGCGGTGCAAAGCGCGGCGAATTACTTGCGCAGCAAAGGCGGCCTGCTGTTCGTTTCGGCCGGAAACTACAACCGTGATGAAGGCTTTACCCCCACCACCGCGATGATCCCGGTCTCGGCTACCGCCTCGAATGACACACGCGCCAGTTTCTCGAGCTACGGCGCCTTCGTCGCTTTGTCCGCGCCGGGTTCCGGTATCTACACCACGGTGAAAGGCGGCGGCTACGGTGGCGTGAATGGCACATCCTTTTCAAGTCCGATTGCGGCAGCCGTCGGCGCATTGGTGATGGCCGCCAATCCGTCACTGACCGCCGACCAGGTACAGGACATCCTGTTCAATACCGCAGTCGACCTGGGGACCGCCGGACGCGATATCTACTTTGGCTACGGCCGGGTCAATGCTGCCGGCGCGGTAGCAGCCGCTATGGCTGCGCCTCTGCCTGATAACGTAGCGCCGGCTGTTGCCATGACAAGCCCCAGCGGGAACAGTACAGTTTCCGGCCTGGTAGCGATCGACGTGAATGCATCCGACAACCGGGCCGTGACGCGCGTCGACCTGAAGGTGAACGGAATTGTCGTTGCTTCCGATACGTCCGTTCCATTTGGCTTCAGCTGGAATTCCAGCGGCGTCGCCAACGGCATCAACAGCCTGGCCGCAGTGGCCTACGATGCCGCTGGCAACGCAGGCAATTCCAGCACAGTGCAAGTGAACGTCGCCAATAGCGCTTCGCGCTAATGCAATCATTCTAATTACCTTGATACAGCCCGGCTCAGGCCGGGCTTTTTAATTTAAAAACATTATTGTGACTACGAAAGTAGAAGTAACCAAAAGAAATATATCAAGTCATTGAATTAACTAAAGTTTCTTTRATTCCAGACTTAATTGCGACATTCAAAAAAAGTTTTAAAAATTCTGCTTGCCACACGGCAATTGCATGATTATAGTTCCCTACAGCAAGATCTGAAACANATTCCAGACTTAATTGCGACATTCAAAAAAAGTTTTAAAAATTCTGCTTGCCACACGGCAATTGCATGATTATAGTTCCCTACAGCAAGATCTGAAACAGGGCAAACCACTGGAAACGGTGGGACGCAAAGTCATCGGTCTAAAGAGCTTCGGCTCCATGACGGCAGGACTGCCAGACAAAAGTATCCCCTCAACATGGGCRCTCATAYGCCTGTGCGGGTTGTGATGCAGTCTTCTACCGGCTTATAGACCGGCGGGCAGTCCTCGTTTTTATTTTTTRAAACAGGGACTCGCACCATGAAAACCATCACCACCATCGCCGCCGCAATCGCTACCGCTGTCGCTACCCTGGCTGCACCAGCCTTCGCCGCTCAAAACGAAGACTTCATCAAGGGCCGCATCATTGTGGAACCGAAAGCCGGCCTGACCGTGGCGGAATTCTCCAAGATCCTGAAGGCYAACGGTGCCGGCAGCGCCCGCAAGCTGGGCCAGAGCAACATCCACGTGATCGACGTGGCGCACGGCTCCGAAAAAGCCATCGCCAACAAGCTGAAGAACAACCCGCACTTCAAGTTCGCCGAGCTCGACAAGCTGGTCGATATCGCTGCCACCGCCAACGATCCATACATGGGCAGCGCCTGGTACATCGGCAAGATCGGCGCCAGCACCGCCTGGGACAGCAGCTGGGGCGAAGGCGTCACCATCGCCATCGTCGACTCGGGCGTCGAATCGACCCACCCTGACCTGGCCGCCAACATCGTGCCTGGCTATAACACCTACGACAACAACAGCAACTCCGCCGACGTTTGCGGCCACGGCACCGAAGTTGCCGGCACCGCCGCCGCGGCAACCAATAACGCCCTGGGCGTGCCTGGCGTCGCCGGCAAAGCCAAGATCATGCCGATCCGCACCGGCTACCTGACGTCCACCGGCGCCTGCCAGGGTTCCTACTCGGCCATCGCCGCCGGCATCACCTACGCTGCCGACCACGGCGCCCGCATCGCCAACGCCAGCTATGCCTACCTGCCAAGCAGCTCGGCCGTGATCAGCGCCTCGAACTACATGAAGAGCAAGAACGGCCTGGTGTTCGTCGGCGCCGGCAACAGCAACATCAACGAAGGCTTCACCCCGACCGATTCCATGATCGCCGTCGCCGCCACCGATGGCAACGACGCCAAGGCCAGCTTCTCCAGCTACGGCTCTTTCGTACAGCTGTCGGCTCCAGGCACCAACATCAACACCACCACCCGTGGCGGCGGCTACCGCATGCAGGCCGGCACCTCGTTCTCCAGCCCGGTCGCCGCGGCAGTCGGCGCRCTGGTGATGGCGGCCAACCCGGCACTGACCGGCGCCCAGGTGCAGAGCATCCTGTTCAGCACCGCGACCGACCTCGGYGCCGCCGGCCGTGACATCTACTTCGGCTACGGCCGTGTCAACGCGGCAGCCGCCGTGGCCGCCGCCAAGGCTACCCCGGCCGCCCCGGCAGCCGACACCAGCGCACCGACCGTGGCSATCACCAACCTGGTCAGCAGCAGCACCGTTTCCGGCCTGGTCGCCGTCAACGTGAACGCTACCGACAACGTCGCTGTCAGCCGGGTCGACCTGAAAGTCAACGGYACCGTGGTCGCYTCCGACGTCACCGGSCCTTACAGCTTCAGCTGGGATTCGAAAGGCGTGGCCAACGGCATGARCAGCCTGGTAGCCATCGCTTATGACGCTGCAGGCAACGTGGCCAGCTCCAGCACCGTGTCGGTGAACGTCGCCAACACCGTGGCCGCACCGGTGGCTGACACCACCGCTCCAGTGGTCACCATCGCCAACCCGACCTCCGGTTCGGTGTCCGGCACTGTGAACGTCACCGTGAACGCCTCCGACAACAGCGGCTCGGCCGGCATCAACATGAGTGTCTACATCGACGGCCAGCTG